>CALGYO010000146.1 GCA_937934715.1 uncultured Desulfovibrionaceae bacterium
GACTTCCGGGATCCCAGGCGGGGGATTGCGCAATCGCGCGGGCGTGTTCGACGCATGCCGACTTCCGGGATCCCAGGCGGGGGGATTGCGCAATCGCGCGGGCGAATTCCCTAGAATCGATCCCTGGGCAGCCGGACCGCCAGGAAGAACATGACCAGGCAGGCCGCGCCGCCCAGGCCGTAGACCGCTCCAAGCCCTCCGAACGCGAAGGCCGCGCCGGTCAAAAGCGGCGCCAGGGTCTGCCCCAGGCGCAGGATCATGCCGTTGACGGCCATGACCACGGCCCGCTGTTCGGCCGGAGCCAGTCCGGCCAGCATGGTGAGCATGGCCGGCAGATAGACGCCCTCGGCCGCGCCGAAAAGGGCCAGGGGGATGGACAGCCAGGCGGGGGAAGGGGCGAGCGGCATGCCCGCCATGGAGCCGAGGAACAGGACCAGGGCGCCGAACAGCAGCGCGCGCTGGCCGAAGCGGGCCGCCAGCCGGCCGGCCTGGGACGAAGCCAGGGCCATGGCCGCCGCCACGCAAAGGGCCATGTTGCCGATGCCCGCCGCCGTGGAACCGAACTTCATGGACATGAGGATGGGCATGTAGGTGACGTAGGGGCCGTAGAGCACGATGAAGGTCAAAAGGCTCATGCCGAGGACGAGCAGGGTCCGGCCGCGCGAGACCGTTTGCGCGGCCCGGCGCAGATAGCGCCCGAAGGTTTCCCGGCCGCCCGGTTCGGGGTTTTTCAGGAAAAGGGCCGTCACCAGGGCCAGGGGCAGGGCCAACGCGGGCAGGAAAAAGGGGAAATGCCAGCCGAGTCCGGCCAGCCAGCCGCCCAGGGCCGGGAAAAAGGCCGTGCCGAAGGCCAGGGTGGCGGCCAGATAGCCCATGGCGGCGGAGCGTTCGCGGCCCTCGTACAGATCGCCCAGGATGGTGGCGTTGAGCACGCCGAGGGGCCCGGCGCCCATGCCCTGCAGGAGCCTGAAGGCGAGCAGCTGGGGATAGGTCCGGGCGAAGGCGCAGGCCGTCCCGAACAGGCCGAAGACGATCAGGGCGGCGACAAGGGTTCGTTTGCGGCCGAAGCGGTCGGCGGCCACGGCCGCGATCAGGGCGAAGACCACCCCGGGCAGGGTGAAGGCGCTCATGACCCAGCCCACGCCCGCGGCCTCCACGTCGAAGCGCTCCATGAGAAGGGGCAGCGTGGGCATGACGCTCGACACCCCAAGGATCACCATGAGGGAAACGCCGTAGATGATGAGCAGGTTCCGGTCCCGGTAGAGACCGGGGCGTACGCGTTCCATGAAAACGTCCTGACGCGTAGGCGTCCTGTGTTTGACGGCGTATCGCCGGATTGCGGGACGGTCCGCCTTTTGCGCGCGGCCTGTTACCGGGCGGTCAGCTCGGCGGTCCGGGCGGCGGCTTCGCGGACCTGGGCCGCGCAAGCCAGCATGGCGTGGATGAACGAAAAAAAGTGCATGACCTCGGCCAGATCGTAGTTTCTGGGGGTCCCGGCCTTGCGCAGGGCGGCCATGCGCCCTCTGGCTTCGCCCACGGCCTGGTCCAGGCTGGCGAAGTCGGGCAGCTCGCCCTTGCCGGTCAGGGCGGCGGCCACGTCGCGCATGCGCGCGATGGTCTCATCCTTGAGCGCGGCCATGGGGACGTTGACGTGGGCGTGGATGCTCTCGGCCTTTGCGTCCTCCACCACGTGCTCCATGGTCAGGAGGTTTTCGAACAACCGGTCCAGGTTGCGGAAAATGGAGGTCAAAAGAGCCATGCTGCGTTCGTCCAGGGTTTCGGCCCTGGCCTCCCGGAGCAGGTCGCTGTTGCGGATGAGCAGCCGGGCGAGCTTGTCCTTCAGGTAAAAAGTCTCCTTTTGCCGGAACCGTCCGGTGGCCCTGGCCTGGAAGACCTCCTCATAGAAGGCCGCCTCCTCCTCGAGCATTTTCGCCAGGCCGTGGCGGAAGGCCGTTTTGGAGCGCCGGGGCAGGATCAGGACGGAAACCGCCAGGGAGACCAGGATGCCGAGGGCGATTTCCGAAAACCGCACGGCGCCCACGTGGAAAGGATTTTCCCCTGGCCGCCCGATCAGGGTGACGATGACCGCCGTGATGCCCGCGATGCGCATGCTGTCGCGCAAAAGCGGAATCATGGAGCACACGAGCATGATGCAGAAAACGCCCACGCCCAGAGCCAGCGCGCCGTTGCCCAGGACAAGCAGCAACAGGGCGCCGATGGCCGCGCCCACGGCCGTGCCGAGAAGCCGCGACCAGCCCGCGCGCATGGAGCCGCCCAGATTGGCCTGCATGACGATGACCGTGGTGATGACGGCCCAGTAGCCCTGTTCCAGGGTGAAGGTCCGCACGGCGTAGAGGGTGAGCACCGCCGCCAGGGCGGTCTTGGCGGCGTGGACGACGAGCCCCTGCTTGGGGAGAAGGCTTGCGGCCTTGAACGGTTTTTTCGGCATAGGGAAATGGTATCCGATCCTGGGCGTTTCTTCCAGCTTGAGGAACAAAAACGGGACAGACCCGTCCCGCGTCGCGCGCCCAAACCGGACGCGTACGCATGGAAAGGAGAACCGGCTTTTGTTCTTGTTTTTTTTCGAAACCTCTTATGAGGCGGCGCGGTTTTCCCGCTGGAATATGTCCTTGATCTCGTTCCAGCCCGTGAGCACCCAGTCCATGGTGAAGGAGCGGGGGCGGCCGCTTGCGGGATCGCGATAGGAAACCTTCAGCCGTTCCTGGCCTCGGCCCATGATACGGACCACCTGGAAATGTACGGCGGTCACGTCGCTCCAGGGAACCCTGCGTCCTGAAAGCGCGAAGCCGTCGCGGCCGAGCGTGAGGGAGAAACGCAGGCGCGAGGCGGCCTTCATGGCCATGTACACGCTGGCTGCCAGAAGCAGCAGGCAATAGGCCGCCACCAGGATCACCTCGGTCAGGCTGGAGCCCGCCGGGATGGCGCCGCGAAAGGCGGGCATGAGAAATTTGGTCAGATGGGCCACGATGGCCAGGCAGATGACGGAACAGGCCGCCATGAAACGCGGCGACCAGGTGGCGTAGCGGTATTCCCCATAGGAAGCCGCATCCATCGGTCCGGCGGCTTTGGCGGTTTCGGCGATAGGGCTTTTCTCGGTCATGGCGCTCTCCTCTCGTTCATCCGGGCTCGGCCGCCCCGGCGTCCCTCGCGGTCTCGACGATCAGTTCGGCCGCCTTGGCCGGACCGCCCAGGGCCGCGAGTTCCCGGCCCATGGCTGCGGCCGCCCGGGAGCGGTCCCCATCCCCCATCTCGCGGCAGCGGTCAAGAATTTCCTTGGCCGTAAACGCTTCCGGCGGCAGCCGTACGCCCGCGCCCACGGCCTCCAGGCCCCGGGCGTTGAAATCCCGCTCGAATTCGTACCCCGGAAAGATCAGGCTGGGCGCCCCGTGCAGCAACGAGGCCATGGCCGTATTCTGCCCGCCGTGAAAAATCAAGACCGAGGCCACGGCCAGCATGGACCCGGCCGGAACGAAGCGGAAGCAGGCCGTTCCCGGGGTGCGCGGCAAGGTCGCGGGCAGATCGGGATGGTCCCCCGTGGCGATGACCGCGAAGAACTCCGAATCGTCGAACGCCTCGGGCAGGATGCGCAGATATTCCTTCGGACCGGGATGGCCCATGCCGAGATAGACGTAGACCGGCTTGCGGCGTCCTATCAGGGCCGGAATCTCCGGCGGCAGGGGGGCGCGCTCCCAGGAATCGTACAGCAGATAGCCCACGTAGGTCAGGTCCGGGACGTCCGCGAGCAGGGGCTCCAGCGCCCTGGCCGTGGGCGCGATCTTGCGGCGGCTGCGGCCGAAGAACAGTTCCCCAACGCTCGTCACAGGCGCCTGTCCCAGCTCGGCCAGGACCTTGTTGAAGGCCGAAAGGGCGCCGGAGGTCCGGGGCGCCAGCCCTCCGTCGCCGTCCATGCCCCGCTCTTTGGCGAAAAGCGGCGCCGTGAAACGCGGATCAGCCGGGGAGCAGGCCGTGGAGACCAGGGGCAGGCCGCAACGCGCGGCGGTCATGGGCGCGGTCAGCTTGAACTCGCTAAAAAGGACGTCCGGCTTGAAGCGCTCCACAGCCTCGGCTTCGGCCGCAAGCGCCCGGCGGATGTAGTCCTCCCGGGTCAGGTTCAGATAGACGGCCACGTCGGCCAGACTCATGAGGGGATGGCCGATGGGCCCGGGCGTATCCGGCAGCGCGCCCAGGGCATGCGCGTAGCCCGCCTCATTAACGTGGATCATGCCCTCGGAATTGGTCAGGAAAAAGGCCTCATGCCCGGCTTCCCGCAGCTTGGCGGCCACGGCCAGACAGCGCGAGATGGTGCCTATGGCCGAGCCCCGGGTGATGAGCGGCAAGAAAAGGACGCGCATAGGTTAGTTCAGGATGTTCCCGGCGAAAAGCACGGCCACGGCCATGACGCCCACCACGGTCAGGGTCATGAGGATTTCCGGGATCATGGAAAGCGGATGGCGCATGCCGAGCTGCTTGGCCACCTCGAGGTAGCGGAACCAGGCGGCGATGATCAAAAAACCGCCCATGGCGAAGGACAATCCGCCCAGGACGCCGAACTCATGCAGGGTGCGTTCGTGGCCCGCCATATGCTCCGCCTTGAAAAACCAAATGATCTTTTCCAGGACGAAGCCGAAGGCCATGAGCCCCAGCGAAGTGCGGCACCAGGCGAGAAAGGTGCGCCGGTTGGCCAGGTCCGTGCGGATGCGGGCGTAGACCACCCGGGGATCTTCGGGGGGGCAATTCGTCCCGTCCCCGGGCGCGGCCAGGGCGCATTCGGTCTCCTCTTTCCGGCTCATGGGACAAGGCTCCCGGACGCGCGCGCAATCCCCGGCCTGTCGGTCGTGCGATCCATGAAGGCTCCTTTTTCGTCTCTGTCCCTAGAATTAGCCGATCGCGAAAGAAATGGAAAGCGGCCGGATTTAATGTATACTAAAAGAGGAGGATTTGATAGGTAACGGACACAATGCCCTGTCATACTACGTAGCGAGGCGATCATGACGTGCGAACGGATTGGCGTGTGCGAGTTTTTCCAAACTCTGACCGAGGAGTATCAGGTGGTCAAACAAGGGTGGATCGTGCGCTATTGTCTAAGCAAAAAGGACAGCGAGCGTTGCGCCCGCAAGATATTCCTCAAGGCCCATGGCCGCCGCCCTCCGGCGAACATGACGCCCGGAGGCGATTTTCTCGAAACGTAGCGTCAGCCCCCCCGCATCCCTTGCTCTTCCCCCGGGCGTCCTGTTAGGTGAGGAACGATTTCGCGCCAACCCTAACGGCTCCTGGAGGAATGCGGCATGCCTCTTTCGATCCTGCCCTTCGGCGCCCTGCCGGACGGAACTCCCGTCCATCTCTACGTTCTTGAATCCGGCGGCCTCAAGGCCGTGGTTTCAACCTACGGCGGCGCGCTGACGTCGCTTCTGGTCCCGGACCGGGCGGGACGGCCCGGGGACGTGGTCCTGGGCTACGACGATCTGGCCGGATACCGGGCGGACGCCTGCTATTTCGGCGCGCTCATCGGCCGCTACGGCAACCGCATCGGCGATTCCCGCTTCACGCTCGACGGCAGGACCTACGCCCTGCCGCCCAACGAAGGACCCACCCATCTGCACGGCGGCCCGCAAGGCTTTCACAGGGCGGTCTGGGAGGCCGGGGAACAGGACGG
This sequence comes from uncultured Desulfovibrionaceae bacterium, assembly GCA_937934715.1. GTDB lineage: Bacteria > Desulfobacterota > Desulfovibrionia > Desulfovibrionales > Desulfovibrionaceae > CALGYO01. The sequence goes on from CALGYO010000146.1 coordinate 5,675, forward strand.
CGGCGCGGAACCCTTCCTGGAGCTGGGGCACGTCTCCCCGAACGGCGACGCGGGCTACCCGGGCAATCTCTTCGTCACCGTGCGCTACGCCCTGACCCGGGACGGGGCCCTGGTCATCGACTACCGGGCCGTGACGGACGCGGCCACGCCGGTCAACCTGACCAACCACGCCTATTTCAACCTGGCGGGCGCGGATTCCGGACAGACCGTCCTGGATCACGAGCTGACCCTGGCCGCTCCGGCCTATCTGCCCGTGAACGAGCTGCTCCTGCCCACGGGCGAGATCGCCCCCACGGCCAAAACGCCCTTCGATTTCACAAGCCCCATCCCCATCGGCGCGCGCATCGGCGAAACCGATCCCCAGCTTGCCCTGGCCGGGGGCTACGACCACAACATGGTCCTTGGCGGCGAGCCCGGCGCCTTGCGCTTCGCCGCGAAAGTCCACGAGCCCCGAAGCGGCCGGGTCATGATCATGGAAACCACGGAGCCCGGCGTCCAGTTCTATTCGGGCAATTTCATCCCGGAGGGGCTTCCCGGGAAAAACGGGGCGCGCTACCCCCATCGCGGAGGCTTTTGCCTGGAGGCCCAGCATTATCCGGATTCCCCCAACAGGCCGGAGTTTCCCTCCACGATCCTGCGGCCCGGGGAGACCTACAGCCAGACCACCGCGTACCGGTTTCAGACGGCGCCCTAGCGTCGCGTCTTCACGATGCGCGCTTGCGCTCGCCGGGGCCGGTTCGAGGCGTTCCCGGATGCTTCGCGAACCGCCGCCGCAGTCCGGGCGCGGACGTCCGGGCTGTGCGACGCGCTCCCGCAACCGCCGATACGTCTTGACTCCGCCGCCCGGGGGATTCATCTTCCCTGAGGCCGGTCATCAAACCCGCGCATGCGGGACGCGCCAGGCCAAGGAGGCATGATCCGCATGGAATCGAACATTTCCGCTAACGCCGCCCCCCGCTCCATCCTGATCTGCGGCGGCGCCGGGTATATCGGCTCCCACATGGCCCGCATGCTCGCCGAAAACGGACATGCGGTCACGGTGTTCGACAATCTGTCCACAGGCCATCGCGAAGCGTTGCAATGGGGCGATTTCGTCTACGGCGACCTGCGCAACCCCGACGACTTGTCCGCGCTTTTCAGAACGCGCCCATTCGACGCGGTCTTCCATTTTTCCGCCCTCATCGTGGTGCCGGAATCCGTGCGCGCGCCCATGAAGTATTACGACAACAACGTGGCCGGGACCTGCAATCTCTTAAAAGCCATGCGCGAGGCCGGGGTGAACCGGTTCGTCTTCTCCTCCACGGCGGCCGTGTACGGCAATCCGGTCCAGGAGAAGATCAACGAGGCCCATCCGCTGGCCCCGCTCAACCCCTACGGCCGTTCCAAGCTCATGGTGGAGGAGATGCTGGACGATCTGGCCGTGGCGGACGATTTCCGGTCCGTGAGCTTCCGCTATTTCAACGCGGCGGGCGCCCATCCGGACGGTCTCATCGGCGAGGCCCACGATCCGGAGACGCATCTCATTCCGAACATTCTCATTTCGCGTCTTGCCGGAGGGGCGGTCTTGAAGGTGTTCGGGGACCGCTTCCCCACCCGCGACGGCTCCTGCGTACGCGACTATATCCACATCCTGGACATCTGTTCGGCCCATATGGCGGCTTTGGGGTTCATGGACGAAAACGAGGGGGCCAACGTGTTCAACCTGGGCAACGGCCAGGGGTTCACGGTGCTTGAGGTCATAAAGGCGGCGGAGGAGGTCGTAGGCAGGGAGATTCCGTACATCGTGGAACCGGCGCGCGAGGGGGATTCCCCGGCCCTGGTGGCGGACAGCGCCCTGGCGGCCCGTACGCTCGGCTGGGTCCCCGCCTACGTGGACCTGCGCGAGATCATCGAAACGGCCTGGCGCTGGCACAAGGACAAAAAATACTAACCGCCCCGCCCCGAAACAAACAAAGGCCGCGCCCCCGGATGGGAGCGCGGCCTTTTTCTTGATAATCCGAACGCCTACTCGAAGACCGCCCGGACCATGGACAGGTCGTCCTCCAGAATCTCGCGCTGGCCCATGGCGCGCACGTGGGCCAACAGGGTCTCGATCTCCCCGTGCGGCGGCAGCGAGGCCATGTAGTCCCGAAATTCCGGATAGGTCCAATACGCCCCCTCCGGCGGCGCCACCTCGTAGGCCCCGTCCGAAAAGACGAACAGCCGCGAACCCGGCGGGATCTCATGCTCGGCGCTCTTATAGGGAATGCCCGGCATGCCCCCGATCATGAGGTTCGACTTGACCAGATCGATGGCCTCGCCCCCGGGCGTCAAGAGAAGCGCCGGAGGATGCCCGGCGTTGGCGTAGCGCATCACCCGGGTCCGGCGGTTGAACACCCCGTACCAGACCGTGAAATAGAGATTGTTGTGCCGCTCCATGGGAAAGGCGTCGTTCAGGGCCGACAGCGCCTGGGAAGGATCGCGGTAGTCCACCCCGGCCAGCATCTGGTTGCGCAGGACGTTTAAGGCCTGCACGGACAAAAGAGCCGGGCCCACCCCGTGGTTGCACACGTCGAGTAGGTACAGGGCGAAATGGTCCTCGTCGATGTCGTGGTAGCCGAAGGCGTCGCCGCCAAGCTGGGCCGAGGGCACGAACACCCATTCCGTGCGGATGGGCCCCTCAGTGAGGGGCGCGGGCAGAAGCGACTCCACGTACCGGGCCGCCCGGGCCAGCTCGTCCGCCAGGGCCTTCTGGCTTTCCTGCAAGGCCCTGTAGGCCTCGTTTCGTTGCAGCAGGTTGATGAAGCCCGCCGAATGGTGCCGTATGCGCGCCACAAGCTCGATCCTGTCCGGCAGCTTGACCAGATAGTCGTTGGCCCCGAGCCCGAAGGCCTCGGCCTTCACGGCGGGCTCCTCCTTGGTGGACAGCACGATGAGCGGCGTGTCCTTGAGCTTGGGCCGGGCGCGGAAGAATTTCACCAGCGTCAACCCGTCGATCTGGGGCATGACCAGGTCCTGGAGAATGACCGTGGGCTTTATGCTCTCGGCCATGGCGATGGCCTTGGCCGGTTCCTGGCAATAATGAAAGACGATGTCCGTCTCCGGGGCGAGCATGCGCCGCACCGCCTCGGCCACCATGGCCTGGTCGTCCACGAGAAGCACGGTGATGGCGTGGCTGGTCAGGCCAGCCGCATGGTGCGCGCCGGGCGCAAGGGAGGATGCCGCGTCAGACATATGCGTCGCTCCGGATGCTGAGTTTGTCCATGATGGCCTGGGCGATGTCCCGAAGGGGCAGGACGATCATGGCCGCGTCCAGCTCCACCGCCGCTTTGGGCATGCCGTAGACCACGCTGGTGGCCTCGTCCTGGGCGATGGTGCGCCAGCCCGCCCGGCGCAGCCGCAACAGCCCCTTGGCCCCGTCCCGGCCCATGCCGGTCAAAAGGGCCGCCGCCCCGGGGCGCGGCCAATGCTCGGCCACACTGGCGAAAAAAGCGTCCACCGAGGGCCGGTAGGGATAATCCACCGGTTCGGCCTCATAGTCCAGGGTCAGGTCCCGGCGCATGATCAGATGGTCGTTGGTCCCGGCCACGTGGACCACCCCGGGCCGTATCCGGTCTCCCGGAACCGCCACGACGGTGGGCAGGGCGCATTGCCCGCCCAGCCAGTCGGCCAGACCGCCGGCGAACCGGGCGTCCACATGCTGCACGATGACGATGGCGGCCGGGAAGCGGCGGGGAAACGCCGCCAGGATGGCGGCCAGGGCCTTGGGGCCCCCGGTGGAGGACCCGATCACGGCCAGGGGCGGCAGGCCGTCCGGGATGGCCTGGATCTTGGGCGCTGGCGCCTTGGAACCGGCCGGGACGGGCTTGGACAGAAGTTTTGAGATGGTGCGGATCTTCTTGAGCAGCTCGTCCGCGCCGGAAACCCCGCCCCCGGCCCCGAGCTCGGGCGTGGGGGCCGCGTCCAGGGCGCCGTGGCCCATGGCCTCGAACACCTTGCCCGCGTTGCCGGAAACCGTGGCCGTGACCACCAGGATGGCGCAGGGGGATTCCTTCATGATGCGCCGGGTGGCCTCCACTCCGTCCATGACCGGCATGATGAGGTCCATGAGAACCACGTCCGGCCGGTCCTTGGCGCATTTGTCCACAGCCTCGGCGCCGTCCCGGGCCGTCCAGGCCACTTCCACGTCCGGAGCGGCCGAAAGGGCCCGGCGCAGGGCCTCCACGGCCATGGGCAGGTCGTTGACGATGGCCGCGCGGATCATGCCTTGGCCTCGCCGATAAGATCGGCCACGGCGGTGAGCAACCCCTCGTCCTGAAAGCTGCTCTTGGTCAGATAATAGTCCGCCCCGGCTTCAAGCCCGCGCATGCGGTCCTCCTCCCTGTCCTTGTAGGAAACGATCATGACCGGCAAGGATGTGAGCCTTGCGTCCGCGCGGATGCGTCTGGTCAGTTCCACCCCGTCCAGGCGGGGCATGTCCACGTCGGTGATGACCAGGTCGAAATCGCCCGAACGCAGGGCGTTCAGGCCGTCCATGCCGTCCACGGCCGTTTGCGTTTCGTAGCCCCGGCCCGAAAGCAGCCTGCGCTGCATCTCGCGCACGGTCAAGGAATCGTCCACCACCAGAATGCGCCGGGTCTTCTTGTCCTTGCGCACGGCGGTCTCGCCCATCATGTCCAGCCGTCCCCGGCTTAGGAGGTTGTCCACGGCCCGCACCATGTCGTCCACGTCCAGGATGAGGATGGGCGAGCCGTCCTCCATGACCGAGGCGGCGCTCACGCAGGGAATCTTCCCCAGGCGCGGGTCAAGGGGCTTGACCACCAGGTCGCGCTCCCCGAGATAGGCCTCCACCACCATGCCGAACCGGTTGAGCCGGTCGCTGATGACGATGATCCGAAGCTGGTCCTCGTCGCTCGCGGCGGACGATCCCGGGCCGTCCGCGCCAAGGATGCGCCAGGCCGGGGCCAGCCCGATGTTGTCCCCGTCGAACACGCAGTATTCCTTGCCCTCCAGCCGCCGCACTTCGTCGCGCGACAGGCAAAGGACCCGGTCGATGCGGGTGAGCGGCACGGCGTAGGCCTCCCCGGCCACGCGCACCATGAGCGTGCGCACCACGGAAAGCGTGAGCGGCAGGCGCAGGAAAAAGGTCATGCCCTGGCCGGGGACGGATTCGGCCCGCACCTGGCCGCCCACGTCGCGCACCATGGAGTGGACCACGTCGAGCCCCACGCCGCGCCCGGAAATCTCCGTGACCTTTCCGGCGGTGGAAAAGCCGGGCAGGAACAAAAAGTCCAAAAGCTCCGCCTCGCCCAGGTCCGCCGCCATCTCGGGCGCGGCCAGGCCCTTTTCCACCACTTTTTTGCGGATGCGTTCGGGATCGAGCCCGTGGCCGTCGTCGCGCACGGTGATGAGGAGCATGCCCGCGAAATGCCGGGCGGAAAGGATGAGGGAGCCGGTTTCGGGCTTGCCCGCGTGGGCGCGCTCCTCGGGCAGCTCCAGGCCGTGGTCGGCGGCGTTTCGCAGCAGATGGGTGAGCGGGGCCTCCAGGCGTTCCAGAATCTCCCGGTCCACCTTGACGTCCTCGCCCTCCACCACGAAGCGGATGCGCTTGTCGAGATCCTTGGCCAGGTCGCGGATCATGCGGGGAAAGCCGCGCAGGCCGTCGGAAAAGGGGCGCATGCGGCTGTCGATGACCTCGTTGTAGAGCCTGTCGGCCAGGGTCTCCAGGCGGCGCGAAAAGGCGTCGAACCGTTCCATGGTCTGGGACAGCAGCTCCTGGGACCGGGAGAGCGCCCCAAGGACCTCGGCAAGATGCCCGGCGCAGGCCCGGTTCACGGCGAGGCTCCCGGCGGTCTCGAACGCCTCGCCCCCGGCGGCGGCCGCGTCGCGCAAGAGCGCGAGCTTGGCGGACTGGCCCGATTGGGCGGTCTTGAGCCGGGCCAGCATGGCGCCGATGCTCTCCAGCCCCCGGGCCTCCACAAGGCATTCCCCGGCCAGTCCCATGAGCCGGTTGAGATTTTCGGCCGTGACCCTGACCACGGCGTCCGGTCCCTTGTCCTGGCCCGCCGCGGGCGGGGATGGCGGGGATGGCGGGGGCGGAGCCGCCTGTCCGGTCGCGGCGGCCCGGACCTGGGGCGCGGGCGCCACGAACTGGGCGGAAAGAACCGGCGCGGCCGGGGGCGTTTCGCTGGGCGCGGATTCCCGGGAATCGGACGCCTGTCCGGACTCCTCCCCGTCCAGGAAGCGGGCCTTGCGGCCGTGGGACAGGTTCGGGACCGGGGCGGACGGATTCGCCAGACAGCCCGCCAGGACGCTTTCGAGCTCGGCCAGCCGGGGACGCAACGCCGTCAGCCCTGCGGGAATCTCCTGGGGAGCAAGGGCGGCCAGTTCCTCGAACACGTCGTTTCCGGCGAGCAGGACGTCGATATGCCCCGCGGACAGGGAAAGCGCCCCCTTGCGGCAGGCTTCGAGCAAATCCTCCATGGCGTGGGCCAGGTTCACCGCGTCCGAAAGGCCCACGATCCGGGCCGCGCCTTTGACCGAATGGGCGGCGCGCATGAGCGGCTCCACCCGCTCGGGCCGCTGGTCGTCCTCCAGCTCCACCAGCCCGGCCTCCAGGGCGCCCGCGTTGGTCTCGAGCTCCATGCGGAACAGATCGAGCATCGACAAATCGGCCAGATCGGCCTGCCCGTCGTCGGGCTGTCCGCCGGGAGCGGCGGTTGCGGCGGGCGCGGCGGAAGATTCGGGGGACGTTGACGCAACGCCGGTCGAACCAGTCGAGCCCGTAGAAGCTGACGAACCGGGCGCGCCGGGCTTGGCGGCTACGCCGGGAGAGGCGGACGCGCTCACGGGCGGCGCGGCCGCCTTGTCCCGCGCGAAAGCGGCCCCGTCCTCGCCCAGCTTCTTGAGCGCGGCGGCCAGATCGGCCATGCCCGCCTCCTCGGCGCGCAAGGCCCTGGGCAAGGCGGCCGGTTCCCGGGCGGCCAGGCGCTGAAACACGGCGCAAACGGCGAACAGCGCGTCCAGACCATCCGAATCGCCGCAATCTCCGGAACCGGCCGAAAGAACGGAAACCGCCGCGTCCGCCAGGGCGGCCGCCCCGGCCTGGCTCACGATCAGGGCCGCGCCCGAAACGGTTCCCACAGCCCGAACCAGGGCCGCGTCCGCGTTTTGATCCCCCCGCCCGAACGACGGCAGACCGGCCGAAAGGGCCTCGGCGGCGCTGGCCAGCTCCTGGCGGAAAAGCTCCAGCATGGGCAGATCGTCCTCGCCCGGCGCGAGCCCGTCCTCATCGGCAACCGGCTCGAGGGCGTCGGGAGCGGTTTGGATGTTCCGAGCGCGTTCAGGCGCCTGGGGCGCCGGGACGGCGGCATTGGCGGCATCGGCGGCGGCAGGCGTCCCGGCCGGGCTGGCGTCCGCCGGGGTCGCCGGGGACTCAAGCACAACGGAAGCCGCCGGGGTCGCGGGATGTTCCGGCGCCGCCGGACCGGCGGCGGACGTCTCGGACGCGCCCTCGTCCGCTTCGTCCGGCGCATCCGCCTCGTCCTGCGCGCCCGCAAGCGACGCGCGCAGGGCGGCGAGCCCAGCGTAGGCCGCATCCCCGGCCAGGACTTCGGGAGCGAGCTCTCCCAGACCGGCCAGGGCCTGGGCCGCCCGGCGCAAACGTTCGGCCATTTCGGCGGACGCCGCGCCCGGCGCCCGTGCGGCCGCCTGCAGCGAGGTCTCCATGGCCTCGGCCAGTCCGGCGGCCTCGGGCGCGCCCACGATATGGGCCGCGCTTTTGATGGCGTGGACGGATTTCAGCAGGGAGGCCTGGCTCTCGGGCGCGATCCCGCCCGGAGGTTCCGGCAATTCGCGCAACAACGCGGCGGCGTTGGCCGCAAGCTCGCTGCGAAAAAGCTCCAGCATGAAAAGGTCGTCGCGTCCCGCCGTCATCCGGTGATGCTCCGTAACAAGGCCAGGAAAAAGGGTTCCTCTTCCAGAATGCCGACCAGGGCCTCGCCATGGGCGAACACGCCGCCGCACAGATGCGATGGCGCCCGGCTCACCGTGGCCGGGGCCGGACGCCGCTCGCCCTCGGTCAGCCGGTGGGCGCCCGCCATCTCATCCACCGGAAAGACGAACCGGCCGCCCGGACCGTCCACGACGGCCATGCGGGCCGTGGCCGGACGCCCCTTGGCCTTGACCGGCTCCTCCGGGAGGGACGATTTGGCCATGCCCAGGACCTCGGGCAGGAACAGGCAGGGCAACAGCTCGCCGCTTATGTTCACAAGGCCCAAAAAAGCGGGGTTCTTCAGACTGGGCACGGCGTGGACGGACCGCACGGGCGTGATTTCCTCGAACCGCGCCGTGCGCAGGGCCAGCCACTCGCCCCCGGCCCGGAAGACCATGTACGAGACGGCGTTTTCGTCCTCGCGCAGCTTTTCCCCGGCCAGGATCCTGGTCCATTCCTGGGCGTACCCCTCAGGCGGCTCCCGGTCGTAGAGACCGAGCCCCTGGGCCTGGTAGTCCGGGCACTGGGCGCAGCCCCCTTCCGGCAGGCGCTCGCAGGTTCCCTTGCCGTAGGAGCCCGCGCGCACCCAGCAGCCGTACGTGACTTCCGTTTCCCCGTTCATGCGCTCCGCTCGCTGTTCTCGATGCGTTCAAACCGCCGCCGCAGGATCTCGGCCCGGCTCTTCTCCCCCCGGGCTTCCAGCAGGGCGCTCAAATGGGCCAGGCTGTCCCGTTGGGCGGGATCGAGATACAAAGCCTTCTGAAATCGCCGCCCGGCCTCTTCCTGATCCCCGCCCGCCAGGGCGATGAGCCCCAAAAGCGCATAGGCCCCGGCGCACTGGGGCGAGGCCGCCAGACGTTTGCGGCACAGGGCCTCGGCCTGGGAAAGTTCCCCCCTGTCCGCCAGAACCCTGGCCTCGGCCAGAAGATCCGTCCCGGAGGGCGCCGCATCCTTGGGCGCCGCCAGGGGAGGCGGCGGGACCTGGATGACCTGCGGAACCTCCGCGCGCGGGCGCGGCGCCGGAAGGAAAGGGGCGGCGAAAGCGCTTCCGGGAGCGGCCCGGCCCGGTCCCGGCGCGGCGCCGGAGGGGCGGGGCGTTTTCCAGGCGGCGCTTTTGGAAACAGAGGCCGCCTGCGTATGGGACGAGCGCGCGGCCGCCCCGGCGCCCGTCCCGATAACGGAAGACGCCGGACGGCAGGCGAAGGACCGGGGATGGGGATCGGCCGTGAAGCCCTTGGAGATGAAATAGGCCGCCTCGGCGTGCCCGGCGAAGAGCAGCCCGTCCGGGACCAGGAGGCGCCGGATGTTGTCCGCCAGACGCCGCCTTGCCTCATCGGTCAGATAGATGAGCAGGTTGCGCGAGAAGATCACGTCGAAGGGGCGTTCGGCGGCCAGAAAATCCGGGCTGACGATGTTGGCCCGGATGAACCGGGCCGCCCGGGCCGCCTCGGGGGCCACGGCCCGGAGATCTCCGGCCCCGCCGTTAGGCGCCGCATCCTGAGTGCGGGACGAAAAATAGCGCGCGTACGGTCCGATCTCTCCGCGAAAGGAATTGGGGCCGTAGACGGCCTTGCGGGCGGCGTCCAGGCACTCGGCGCTCACGTCCGCCCCCAGGACGCTGAATTCGCCCTGGCCGAATCCGGCCGCCAGGCAGGTCATGGCGATGGAGTAGACCTCCTCCCCCGTGGCGCAGGGCGCGGACAGGATGCGCGGGGACCGGCCCTGGCGTTTCATTTCCGCCGCCTTGGCTCCCAGGCGGACAAAGGCCTCGTCGTCACGGAAAAACCAGGTCTCAGGCACCACGATCTCATGGATGAGGGCCGTCAGGACCTCGGCGTCCGTGCGCAGAAGCCGGACGTAGGCCGCCAGAGCCCGCTCCTCCCCGGGGTCCCCGGATTCTCCGGATTCTCCATTCCCGCCGCCGGGACCAAACGCGCCGGAACGCGGCGACAGCCCCAGCCGGACCATCTCCGAGCGCGCGGCCCGCATGAGCGCCTTTTCCCCGAGCGAGGCGGGGTTGAGCCCGATGGCTCCGGCCAGGATGTCCGCGACCGCGTCATACCGCATGGCCGTCATCCTTGCGTTCGATGAAAAGGGCGTCGCGCAGGGAGGGAGGCAGGATGCGGGCCGGGTTCACCAGCTGGATCATGCCCTGCCTGTCCGCGATCACCCCGGTCAGATAGGGGGCGCCCTCCACCTCGATGCCCGGGGGCCGCACGGCGGAGGGTTCGTAGGAAAAAGCGTCCGTGACCCGTTCGGCCAGAAGCCCCAGGGCATGAATCTTCCCGTCCGCCCCCCGGTAGTCCACGATCACGATGCGGGTGGACAGTCTGCGCTTGGAAGGCCGCCCGGAAAGCACTGAGGTCAGGTCGATGACCGGGGTGATCTCCCCCCGGTAGTTCATAAGCCCCCGCACGGCTTCCGGGGCGCCCGGTATTTCACGAAAAACCACCATGGGCGCAACCTCGCGCACCGTGTCCACGGGCAGGGCGTAGCGAGCGCCGCCGGCGGAAAAAACCAGGGACAGCATGGGCTACCCCACCCTGAAGCGGCGCACTTCTTCCTGGAGGCCGTCCACCGCCTCGTTGAGCTGCATGGCCGCGCGGTTGAATTCGGAAATGGAGTCCCTGGTCTGATTGGCCGCCCCGGTCAAAAGGTTCATGGCGTCGCTGATACGCTTCGCGTCCTCGGACTGGCCGAGCATGCCGTCGCGCACGATCTCGAACAAGGGCTCGAGCTCGCCCACCCGGTCGATGATCCGGGTAAGGCTCTGGCCCACTCCGGCCACCTCGGCCACCCCGCGCCGAACCTCCTCGGAGAACTTGTCCATCTCCATGACCTCGGCCGACACGGCGGACTGCATCTCGCGGACCATCTGCTCGATGTCGAGCGCCGCCCCGGCGGTCTGGTCGGCCAGACGCCGGATTTCCCGGGCCACCACGGAAAAACCCCGGCCGTATTCCCCGGCCTTTTCCGCCTCGATGGCCGCGTTGAGGGAAAGGAGGTTGGTCTGGTCGGACACCTTGTTGATGGCCGTGACCACTGCTCCGATATTGTTGGCTTTTTCGCTGATGACCGAGAGTTTGGCCGAGACGAAGGAGGTGGAGTCCACCAGGGCGCGCATGGAGGTCTCCATGGCGGACAGGCCGCGCCTGCTGGCCCCGGCCAGCCCGGCCGCGTCGGTCACGGCCGCGCTGACCTCGGTCATGGACATGAGGATGTCGTGGGAAGCTTCGGCGATGCGCTTGCCGGTCTCGGCGGCCTGGGCGGTCTCGGCGGCCTGCTCGGCGGCCGTGGACTCGATCTGCCGGGCCGAGGCGGCGATCTCGGTGGAGGAGGTGGTCACCGAAACGCCCGCCTGCTGTACCAGACCGATCAGGGAATTGAGCCCCCGGGTCATCTTGCGGAAGGCCTGGGTGAGTTTTCTGATCACGTCCTTTTCGGACATCGGCCCCTCGCCCTCGCAGTCCATATCCCCGGAAGCGCAATGCAGCTCGGAAACGGCGGACTGGATGTCTCCATCCGCGATCTTGTCCGCCACGTCCGTCAGGCGCGTGAGCGGCTTGAAAAGATAGCGCAGCCCCAGGGTGATGAAACCGAGAACCACCACCAGGGCCAGGGCCGCCGACCCCACGATGCCGGCGTTTATCACGTTCACGTCCTTGGTCATGGAGGCGATGGGTATTTCCACGATCTCGGCGGACTCGATCTTGCCGGTTATGCGGCCGTAGGACCGGTCCGTCTCGGGAGGATACTTCTCCTTGAGCCCCCGGGGCGCGACGTCGGGCACGCTGTGGCAACGCTCGCAATCGGGCTTGTTCACCTCGCCTACCGCGATGATGAAATTGTCCACCCCGTCGATCTGACGCACGCCCCGCCACAGGGGCTCCTGGCCGCTTTTGTTCTTGCGCTCCAGGTCCGCGATGATGGCGGCGTCGAGCAGGCTTGCCGCGTTGGCCGGGTTTCTGGGCTTGATGGAGGCGGTCTTGAAATTGAAGCCGTGGCGATGCTTTTCGTCGATCTTGAAAAAGACTCCCCTGGCCGTGAACGAGGTGGACTGCAGTTCGGTGATGAAATCGTCCTTGCTGATGAATTTGTCCGCTTCCGGGCGGATGACCGATCCCATGTGCGCCCGTACGGCCTTCATGGCGTAGAGCATCATTTCGGCCTTTTCCTCGTACTGGGTCATCATGGCGCTGCGGAAAAACCAGGTGGACCCGGCGACGCACAGGGCGGTCGCCACGATGAACAGGCCCGCTATGCCGAACTTGAGCCGTTTTTGCAGATTCACGCTTCGTCCTCCCACGACTTCGACAGGCCACGACGTCGGCAGGCCGCGACGTCGCCCGGCCGCCGGTCCTCGCGCGGCATCCTCGAAGGCCTCGGGTTCTTCAGGGAAGCGACCGCCGCCCTTGCGCGGCCAATGCGAAAGCGCGCCGCGCCCGGTCCGCTAGCCGTCGATCCTGAACCGGGACACTTCGCCTTGCAGCCCCTGAACCGCTTCGTTGAGCCGCCGGGCGGCCTGGTTGAATTCCATGATGGATTCCTTGGTCTGGGCGGCGGCTTCGGCCAGCTGCTCCATGGCCTCGCTGATCTGGCTGGCTCCCTGCGACTGGGCGCGCATGCCCTCGTCCACCGTCTCGAACCGCGGCCCGAGCTCCTGAACCCCGGCGATGATTTCCCCGAACCGGGCGCTGATGGCGGCCACCTCGGCCACGCCATTGCGCACCTCCTCGGAGAACTTGTCCATCTCCATGACCTCGGAGGACACGGCGGACTGCATCTCGCGGACCATCTGCTCGATGTCCAGCGTGGCCGCCGCGGTCTGGTCGGCCAGGCGCCGGATTTCCCGGGCCACCACGGAGAAGCCCCGGCCGTATTCCCCGGCCTTTTCCGCCTCGATGGCCGCGTTGAGCGACAGCAGGTTGGTCTGGTCGGAAATCTTGTTGATGGCCGTGACCACCGAGCCGATGTTGTTGGCCTTTTCGCTGATGATGGAGAGCTTGGAGGAGATGAAGGCCGTGGAGTCGCTCAGGCGCCGCATGGCCTGCTCCATGCCGGCCAGTCCCGTGCGTCCTTCCCCGGCCATGGCTCCGGCCCGGTCCACGGACCGGCCCACCTCGTCCAGGGTGACCACCAGTTCCCCGGCGGTGGAGGAGATTTCCGTGCTGGTGGCGTTGACCTGGCTGGTGGAGGCGGCCTGCTCGGTGACGGTGGCTTCCACCTCCTTGGCCGAGGCGGCGATCTGGGTGGCCGAGGCCGTGACCTGGATGCCGGATTCGCGCACCTGCCGGATGAGGGAAACAAGGTTGCGGGTCATGCGCCGGATGGCGAAAATGAGCTGTCCGGTCTCGGATCTCGGCGGCGCGGCGTCGGGCGCGTCGATGGCCTCCATGGTCTTGCCCAGGTAGTTCTGGGCGAACTGTCTGAAATCCGTCTCCGCGCCGTGCAGGTCGCCTCCCGCGATCTTCCGGGAAATGTCCGTGATGGTCTCTATGGGCCGGGCCAGCCGCGTTCCCATGAATACGGCCAGCGGAATGATCATCGCCAGGATGAACGCTCCGCCCACGATGACCGAAAGCCGGAAATTCCCCAGGGCGGCCACCAGTTTTTCCCGGACCCCCAGGTAGTCGTCCTCGTACATGCCCGCGCCGATGACCCAATCCCAGGGCTCGAAATAGACGAGCGCGGCCACCTTGCCCCGGGGCTCCGTCTCGCCCTCGTTCTTCCAGCGGTAATGGTAGTAGACCGTTTCCCCGGCAGGCGCGGCCATGGCCTGCTCGATCATGTTGCGCACAAAGGGCTGACCGTCCGCGTCCAGCTCGTCGATGACGTTGTCGCCGTCCCGGGCGCCGTCCTTGGAAATGAGATAGCGGCCGCGCTCGTCCCCCTTGCCTCCCACCACCCAGACGTAGCCGGAACGGCCCACGTGGGTGTTGAGGATGGTCCGGCGCAGGCTCTGCATCTGCTTGACCGCGAGCCCCACCCCGAGCATGCCGATGACCTCGCCCTCCACGTCGATGATGGGAGAGTACTCCACCAGGTAGTCGGAGCCCTGGACGAACACCCGGCCCTTGTGGAACTTGCCGGACATGACGGACTCGATCACCGGATTGGGCGCGCCCGAGGGCAGATGCGCGGGCATGTAGACGCCCACCCCGGAGCGCCCCCCGTCCTTGCGGATGACCGAGGTGGCCACGCGCAGCATGTCCCCGCTCTTGTCCATGCGCTGGTAGACCGTGCACTCCTCGCCGGTGAGCTTGCGCACGTCGTCCACCACAATGGTGTTCACGCCTTTTTGCGAGTTCTGGCCGAGCCAGATGCCCCCGGCCAGCATCTCCGGCAACTCCACCTTGGAGGTTTTCGAGGGATCGTTCTCGTTGACGGCCTCCCAGCTCACCATGTTGCGGCCAAGGCTGAAGCCCCCCATGGTCCTGACGTATTCCCGGGCCACCGCCCCGCTTTCCTCCACCTCGCCGTCCAGCAGATCGTAGGTGGTGCGGCAAAGGCCGTAGATATCCCGGGCGATCTGGGAGATGTTGGCCTCGGTCATGAATTCCAATTCCTTGGTCATGGCCGTTTCCAGGCTGGAATCCATGGACAGGGTGATGATCACGGCCATGACCACCGGTAAAACGGCCGAAAGGGTGGCCACGGCGATGAACTTGGTTTTCAGGGCGTATTCGCGTTGCAGCGCTTGGAACATGGCGGTTATCCCGAGTACGGTGTTTTCGGCTGTCGCGCCGTGACTTTTTGATTGAGCCGCACTATGGCCTGGAGTCGAAAGGAAAGCAACACGATACGCGTCGTTACAGGCTTCGCGAAAAACGCTCCGGGGCCGCGTCCGCCTTGACAGAAGGGCTGGTCCGGCTTAAAGCCCCCTCCCTTCCACAAAATTTTTGCAAGGATGGTTCCTCATGCTGCGGCGCTGGTCCGGCCCCGGCGGCTTTGCCCATGTGCTTCGCGTTGGCCTGCCCCTGGTGGCCAGCATGGGCTCCACCACGGTCATGCAGTTCACGGACCGGGTCTTTTTGGCCAACTTCTCCCTGGACGCCATCTCCGCCGCCCTGCCCGCCGGAGTCGCCTTCTTCATGTTCCTGTCGTTTTTCTTCGGCGCGGTGAGCTACGTGGGCGTGTTCATCGCCCAGTATTCCGGCGCGCAACGCCCCGAACGCGTGGGAGCGGCCCTGTGGCAGGGCGTGTGGTTCTGCCTCCTGTCCGGCGCGGTCATGGCGGGCATCTCCTTTCTCGCCGCGCCCCTTTTCACCGCGGGCGGCCACCCCGAGTCCATCCGCCTGCTCGAGGAACGCTATTTCGCCATCCTGTGCCAGGGCGGCGTCCTGGCCATCCTGGACGTGTGCCTGTCGTCCTTCTACTCGGGGCGCGGACTGACCCGGGTGGTCATGGTGGTGAACATCCTGGGCGCCCTGGTCAACATCCCTCTGGACTACTGCCTCATCTACGGGGTCGAAGGCCTGGGCTTCCCCGCGCTCGGCATCCAGGGCGCGGCGCTCGGGACGGTCAGCGCCTGGGCCTTCATGGTCGTGCTCTACGCCGTCCTCATCTTCACCGGGAAAAACGACCGGACCTTCGCCGTGCGCCGCAACTGGCGGTTCGACCGGGACCTTTTCACCCGGCTCATGCGTTACGGCGCCCCCGGCGGCCTGGAATTCGCCGTGGATATCCTGGCCGTGTCCTTCTTCGTCTTCATGATCGGCCGCCTGGGCAAGGTGGAACTGGCCGCCAGCAACATCGCCTTCTCCATCCACTCCCTGGCTTTTTTGCCCATGATCGGGCTGTCCACGGCCACAAGCGTCCTGACCGGACAGGCGCTCGGGGCCAAGGACCCGGCCATGGCCCGCCGGGCCACGGGCAGCGCGCTCATCCTGACCCTGGGCTATACCCTGACGGCCGCCCTGATCTTCGTGGTTTTCCCGAAACCGCTGATCGCCCTGTTCCAGGCAGGACAGGCCTCCCGGGAAGCCTTTGAACCCATCATGGCCCTGTGCGAAATCCTGTTGCGCTACGTGGCCGTCTTCTGCCTGATCGACGCCTGCTCCATGTCCTTTTTCGGCGCGCTCAAGGGCGCGGGTGACGCCAAATTCCTGCTCCTGGCCATGCTCTTCGCCTCCACGGCCTGCATGTTCCTCCCCCTGTCGGCGGCCTTCGCCCTGGGCGCGGGCATCCACGTGGCCTGGGCCATCCTCCTCTCCTTCAGCCTGACCCTGGCGGTCACCCTCGGCTTGCGCTACAAAAGGGGCCAATGGGAAAAACTGCGGATCATCGAATCCTGAGAAGCGCCGAAACCGGCGTAAGGAGTAACCATGGCCGACGTCATTGACTACCAGATCCTCGGCGACGACATGCAGCTCGTGGAGATCGCTCTGGACCCCGGCGAAGGAGTGCGCGCTGAAGTGGGCGCCATGATGTACATGCAAGGCGACGTGGAAATGCAGACCGGAACCGGCGGGGGGCTCTTCAGCGGGCTCAAGCGCATGGTCTCGGGCGAAAGCTTCTTCATCACCGCCTTCATCAACGGCGGCCGCAACCGGGCCATGGCCGCTTTCGGCGCGCCCTACCCCGGCAAGATCATCCCCATTGACATCGCGGCCTACGGCGGCTCCTTCCTGTGCCAGAAGGACGCCTACCTGTGCTCGGCCCAGGGCATCGACATCACCGTGGCCTTCACCAAAAAGCTCGGAGCGGGCCTCTTCGGCGGCGAAGGCTTCATCCTGCAGCGCCTGACCGGCGACGGCCTGGCGTTTATCCACGCGGGCGGCAACGTCATCAAGAAAACCCTCGGCCAGGGCGAGGTCATTCGCGTGGACACGGGCTGCCTGGCCGGATTCGCCGAAACCGTGGACTACGACATCGAATTCGTGGGCGGCTTCAAAAACGCGCTCTTCGGCGGCGAAGGCGTGTTCCTGGCCAAAATGACCGGCCCGGGCGACGTCTACCTCCAAAGCCTGCCCTTCTCCCGACTCGCCGACCGCATCACCGCCGCCGCCCGCTACGCCCAGAAAGGCGAACAAAAAGGCGTCGCCGGCATCGGCGGCGATATCCTCGGCGGCCTCCTGAGCGGCCGGTAGAGACGCCTGCGGCGGCTGGGGGAAAAGGGAACCCCTTTTAAGGAAAGGGGTTCCCTTTTCCCCCAGACCCCCTTTTCCTTCCCTAAACCTTTTTATCAACGCTTCGCGGTTTCCTGGCGACACGTCGCCAGGAAACCGCGAAGCGAATATGAAAAGGTTTAGGGGAAAGGATGGGGGTTCGGGGGAAGGGAAACCCCCTTTCCTTAAAAGGGGGTTTCCCTTCCCCCGAGCGCCGCAGGCGCTTCTACCTGACGGCTTTTTGCAGCAGCAAAAAATCGGCCAGGGTCAGCAGGACCATGGCTTTGAGCACGGGGACGATGCGGGGGATGGCGCTGCGGTCGTGGCGGCCGCCGACGACTATGGTCGCGGGTTCCCCGGACGTGGTGATGGTTTGTTGTTCGCGGGCGATGGAGGGGATGGGCTTCACGGCCACGCGGACGACGACGGGCATGCCGTTCGATATGCCGCCCAGGATGCCGCCCGCGTTGTTGGTGAGCGTACCTTCCGGCGTTATGGGATCGTTGTTTTGCGAGCCGGTCAGGCGGGCGGCGGCGAAACCGGCGCCGATCTCCACGCCCTTGACCGCGCCCACGCTCATGAGGGCGTAGGCCAGGCGCGCGTCGAGCTTGTCGAACACGGGCTCCCCGAGTCCGGCCGGAACGCCTTCGGCGACGATTTCCACGATGCCGCCCAGGCTGTCCCCTTGCGAGAGGGCTTCCTTGAGCCGGGCTTCCCAGGCCGGGACGACGCTCGCGTCCGGGCTGAAGAAGGGGCGGTCCTGGGCGCCGTCCGGATCGGTCACAGGGGCTTCCACTCCGCCCAACTCCCTGGCGTAGGCCGTCACCTTCACGCCATGCCCCCTGAGCAGTTCCTGGGCCACGGCGCCGCCCGCCACCCGGCTGACGGTTTCGCGGCCCGAGGAGCGCCCGCCGCCGCGATAGTCCCTGAGGCCGTATTTGGCCTGATAGGTCATGTCCGCGTGTCCAGGGCGGAAGACGTCCTTGATTTTCGAATAGTCGTGGGAGCGCTGGTCGGTGTTCTCTATGAGAAAGCCGATGGAGGTCCCCGTGGTCACGCCTTCGAACACGCCGGAAAGCAGGCGCACGCGGTCGGCCTCCTTGCGGGCGGTGGAGGCCAGGCCCTGGCCGGGCTTTCTGCGGTCGAGCTCGACCTGGATGATCTCCTCGGACAGGGGGACGCCCGGGGGGCAGCCGTCGATGACGCCGCCGAGGGCCGGACCGTGGGATTCGCCGAAGGTGGTCAGCCTGAAGACCGAGCCGAAGGTATTGCCGCTCATGGTATGTCCTTACGTGGTTTGTTGACGGAAGATGTAGGCTTTTTTCGGGCAAAGGTCACGCCCGGCCGGGAGCGCCCGCAAAACGGCGCGAGCCGGGGGACGCTTTCGCATCAACCCCGGCTCATGAAAGGGATCGCGCCGAAGGGCGCGGCGTGTTTCCGAAAGACTATCTGGGTCTGGCCGCGTCGCGCACGGTTTCGATCACGTAATCGGCCTCGTCGTCCGTGAGCTTGGGGTACAGCGGCAAGGTGATGGTGGACAAGCCGATGCGGTAGGCCTCGGGGAAATCCTCGGGCTTGTGACCAAGGGCCTCGCGCAGGTAGGTGAGCGTGTGGATGGCCCGGTAGTTGACGGCCGCGCCCACGCCCCGTTCCTTGAGTTCGCTGAGGACGTCGTCGCGCCGGGCGGGGTCCACCCACAGGGTGTAAAGATGGTGGGCGCTTTTGCCCGGGACCTTGTGCCGGGTTATGCCGGGCGCGCCGGCGAATCCCGCGTCGTAGCGATCGACGATGGCGTTCTTGCGCTCCCACAACGCGTCCAGCCGGTCCAGCTGATGGACCATCATGGCGGCGTGCACGTCGTCCAGATTGTATTTCCAGCCCTCGGCCACCATGTCCCAGTGCTCGTATTTGCCATGGTAGCGTCCGGCGGCGTTCTTGCTCATGCCATGGTTGGCCAGTTGCCTGACGCGCACGGCCAGGCCCTCGTCGTGGCAGGCGAACGCCCCGCCCTCGCCGCAGGTCAGGTTCTTGGTGGCGTAGAAGCTGTAGCAGGAGGCGTGGGCCAGGTCCCCAGGCCGTACGCCGTCGCGCCCGGCCTCGATGCAGTGGGCGTTGTCCTCGATGAGGACCAGCCCATGCCCGTCCGCGATCTTCCTGAGCGCCCGCATGTCGCACATGGCGCCGTAGAGGTTCACGGGCAGGATGGCTTTGGTGCGCGGGGTGACGGCCCGCGCGACGGCCGCCGCGTCGATGAGCCCGGTATCCGGCTCCACGTCCACGTACACGGGTTTGGCCCCGAGGTGCAGGATGACCGTGCTGGTGGCGATGAAGGTCATGGGGGTGGTGATGACCTCGTCCCCGGGCCCCACGCCCAAGGCCATGAGGGCCAGATGCATGGCGCCCGAGCAGGAGCTGAGGCCCACCACATGGGGCAGCCCCGTATAGGCGGCGAATTTCTTCTCGAACTCGTTGCAGACCGG
Source organism: uncultured Desulfovibrionaceae bacterium (assembly GCA_937934715.1). Taxonomy (GTDB): domain Bacteria; phylum Desulfobacterota; class Desulfovibrionia; order Desulfovibrionales; family Desulfovibrionaceae; genus CALGYO01. The sequence goes on from CALGYO010000146.1 coordinate 25,234, forward strand.
TCCGGAGGTCAAAAAGACGGAACGCAGGACGGCGCTTACGCGCTCGATGTCGGCCTCGTCCAGATTGTGACGGTAGAATTCGACCTTCATGCGATTTCCTCGCCTATGCGGCTGGTTTCGAAGCCCGGCGCTCGCGCAGGAAAAACCAGGCGAACGAGCCGAGCAGGATGAACGCGATGCAGAAAAAGAGCAGCCAGGCCACGGTCATGGGCGTCTCGTGGTGAAAGACCGTGAGCGCCAGGAAAAGCCCCACTCCGGCCGCCTGAATCCAGACGAAGCCGAATTCCGAGCGAGCCTGGAAATAGACGAAAAGGATATTGGCCACGGACAAAAGGGCCATGGCCCCGCTTATGACCGCAAGCAGCGGTCCGGCGGCCACGTACTGGGTGCCGAAGAGGATTTTCACCACAAAGCCGGAAAAAAGGGCGCAGACCAGGGCGAAGCCGCCGCCCAGGAGCGCGGTCATGCCCACGGAGATCCACAGGGATTTGTGCCCCGTCTCTCCGGCCTCCTTGGCCGTGACCGCCTCGGTGAACAGTACGCTCATGAGCACCGAGGGCAGGTAGAAGGCGATGCGGCCCAGGATGGCCCCGGTGGCGTAGAGCCCGGCCCCCTCGGCCGAACAGTAGTGGCGCACCAAAATGAGATCCAGGTTGCCAAGCGCCATGACGATGACCGAGGAGACCAGCATGCCCGCCGAATAGGTCCCCACCTCCTTGGCCAGTCCGCCGGGCAGGGGTTCGGCCTTGTGGGGAAGGACGTCCTTCAAAAAGAGCAGGTTGACGCCGATGGCGGCCAGGGAGCCGCTGATGCTGCACAACAGGGCGCCGTTGACGCCGAAGCCCAGAAAGCCCACCCACACAAAAACCGTGAGGAACCGGAAAAAGGCGTTGCTGGCCCCGGCCAGGCCGTAGCCCAGGAAACGCTGCAATCCCTGGAGCATGCCCCAGGGCACGGGCAGGATGAAGGACAGGGCCATGACCCCGAACATGAGCAGGATGGGCAGGTTCGTTTCGATGTGCAGGAAGGATTTGAGAAAGGGGATGAGCAGACAGCCCAGGGCATAGGCCACGGCGGCCGCGACGCAGGACCATTTGAGGGCCGTGACCAAAAGGGCCTTGATCTGGCCCATGCCGCGCGTTTCGCCCTGCAGGGAAAAGCGCGCCGTGAACCGGGCCATGACCAGGGGCACGATGGCCAGCGGCGCGGCGAAGATGACCATGGTGGAATTAAGCGCGTTGAAGCCGCCGAAATCCGCCGGAGTGAGCGAGCGGCCAAGGGCCATCTGGAAGAGGTAATTGAACAGGTTCCCGGAATTCATGAGAACCAGGACGAGGAAGTTCTGCTGGAGAAATCGCTTCACGAAATTAGATGTCCTTTGTGTCGCCGCCGTCCGGGCCGCGCCTCTCGGCGTCCAGAAACAGGCCGATAAAAAGTAGATAGATTCCGGAGGTGAAAACGCCCTCGGAAACCGGCGTCAGCTTGACGCTGCGTAAAAGAGCCGCCAGGACCGCCGCCAGGACGAAACCGGCGAAATAGCGCCTGCCCGGCGTGGCCCCGAACCAGTCCCGAAGCCCCTCGGGCAATTTCCGCGCGACGCCCGGGGGAGCGGCCTGTACGCCGCGCCATACAGGAACCAGGGCCAGCCCCGCAAGGACAAAACTCGCCCGGCCCAGGCCGAATCCCAGGACCAGCCCGGCCGCCGCCAAAGCCAGGGACGCGGCGAACCAGATTCCAGCCTGGCGCCGGGCCTGGCGTTCATCCAGGGCTTGCCCGGAGAAATACGCCGCAACGGGAGCGCCCAGTCTGCGCCAGGGCAGCCTGCGTCCGGCGAGATACGCCGCGGCCGCGACGAGCAACCCGAGCCCCAAAGCCAGTCCCAGGGACCGGCCGCCGCTTTTTCCCGGCGCCTTGGGCGGCTCGGAAAGGGAAAGCGGAGACAGGCTGTTGCCGGTTTCGACCAAAAGCGCCCGGGCTTCGAACCAGGGATTGTCCGCGAAATCCAGATCGGCGCCCGGGGCGATACGCGTTTCCCCCAGGCTGATCCAGGCGTTTTCCCTGGCCATGACCGCCGCCTCCCGGGGGGTGACGTCCGCCGGGGTCAAAGAACGTCCGCCAATCGCGGCCGCCGGGCTTTCCCCGAAGACCTGGGCCCAGTTCAAAAGGCGCGAACCGGTGAGCGTCGCCCCCGCCGCCGCGCCCTCGTCCGCCGGGTCAAGGGAGAGCCTGGCGTAGGCGCTTTCGAGGCTTTCGCCCGCCTGGCGCAGGCCGGGAAGATAGACGGCCGCCGCGCCCTGGTTCTTTTTCCCCGGGGGAAAGCTCAGCCAGTCGGCGTCCAGGGCGGCGAGATCGCGCGGCGGGATTTCGGGGGAAGCGCTCCAGGGCATGAGCAGGGGCGCGGCGAACACGCCCTCCCCGCCTCCCTGGGCCCTGGCCGCCGAAAAGACAGCCCGGCGAAGGTTCAGGGAAAATTCCGGCCCGGCGAAGGTAAAACGCAGCCGGACGTTCGTCAGGCGCCCGGGGAGATTCTCCAGCCGGACGGCCGCATTGGGCTTGAGGGCCGCCTCGTAGCCGTCCGCCAGAAAGGCCGCCCCGGTCAGATCCTTGCCCGGCCGGCCAAGCTCCAGCCAAAAACTGTACGCCTCCCCGGGATCAGTCTCGAAGGTCCCCGGAATGCGCATGACAAGCGCGTTCGCCCGGCCCGAAAGGCCCAGTCCGTCGCCTTCTTCGGCGAAATGGATGGGCGCCTCGGCCGAAAACAGCTCGTCCGCGCCAAGGACCGTCACCCGCTCGGCCGCGTCTTTCGGCGCCGTGCGGGAGCGGCCGCCCACGAAGGGGAAGGACGCGGACCACAGGGGACGCTGGCCCGCGAGCCAGGGGCCGCCCGTCCCGTCCGGACCGGGCGCCGCAAAAAGATCGCGGGGGCCGATGAAGGTGGAGCACAGCTCGTCCGTGGCCGCCAGATACGCCGGAATCTCGTCGCGCGGGGAAACCAGGGCCAACCGGACCGATTCCAGCCGCGCGCCGAAGGGTTCGTCCGCCCGCAGGGGAGGCGTGGAAAGGATGGCCCGCGTCAGCGCAAGGCCCGCGAATTCGGGCTTTCCCAGAACGGACACGTTCACGGAAAGCTGCTTGCGGCCGGTGAAGACGAGGTCCGCATCGGCGGGCAAGCCGTGGGGCAGGCCGTCCGCCATGGTCTCAGGCGCGAGCCCCGAGGCCGGAAAGGCGATGCGCTCCACGTTGCGGCTCTCCAGGACCTCGGCCTGGTTTTCCTTGAAGAACATGAGGACCAGCTCGCGCAGGATCACGCTCTTCGCCCCGGGGTATTGCTCGCGCAGATAGCGCCCGATGTAGATGCGAAGGAGGGTACGGCCGTTTTCCAGGGGAAAGACGCGCTTGGGGAGCTTGTACCAGTCAAGCGCCGTGCGCGAGCGGGGACGATCCGGGTCGAAGCCCACCACCAGATTGACCTGGACCTTCTGATTGCGCCGCAACACCACGTCCACGGCGCCCACGTCAAGAAGCTCCTTGTCGAAGCGGCGCTGGACGAAAGTGGAGGGGCCGTCCATGGAATAGCGCCAGTCCTCGTCGAAGGGGCGGTCGAACAGGCGCCGGATGAGATAGAGATAGTCCTTTTCGCGCCAGTTCGCCCGGGCCACATTCACGGCGTCCTTCTCGCCCATGACCTGGGCCAGGGTGGGCCGCTCCACGCAGGCCAGGGGATCGCTCACGAAGATGGCCGTTCCGCCGTCCGGTTTTTTCAGGAAAAACGCGAGCCCGGCCAGAGCCGGGTTGTCCGGGTCGAGGTCCAGGTAGTCGGCCATGACCCGGTTGTAGCGGCTGATGGAAAAGGGAGCGCCCCGTCGATCATCCCCGCTTCCCGACAGGGCGAAGCGCCCGGCGCCGTCCGGGCCTTTTTCCACGGGGGCCGCCGTCAACTCCAGGGATTCCAGCACCCGGGAATGGCGGACCTTCTTCATGACGGTCCGGGCCAGGACCCGTCCCTCGACCGGCCCCCCGGCGGTCAGGGCCTCGGGAAAGGCCATGCCACCGGCAAAGATGCGGGCCGGCAAGGCAAGAACTGCGAACAGGAGGACCGGAACGCGGACAAAGGCCAAAGCGCGGCGCATGCGATCGCTCATGGTCATGGCGCAAGCCCCTTGCGGCGCAGGATCATGAAGCCGTCGCGCTCGTAGACCGTATCGTAGAGGGTTTTGGCCTTTTCCACAGCTTCGAGAAAGGCGGAGGCGGCCAGATGGTCGTTGCAGGCGCCCCGCCAGTCGCAGCCCTGGTCCACCAGGAACCAGGGACGCTTGAGGTCCAAAAGCACATAGGCGGCGGTCCAGGAGATCTGGCGCAGGGCCGGTTTTTCCCCGGTGGCCGCGAAATGGCGGAAGGAGGCCAGATCGTCCAGGGTCATGACCTGGACCTTGTGCGGCTTGAACACGCCCAGGGGGAAGCTGTTGTAGTGAAGACGCCGGGACAGGGCGCCCCAGTTGAGGGTATTCTGGGCGGCCACCGGGACGGCCGGATCGGCGGGGACGTAATCGTGGATGGCCGTGATGATGTCCGCGTCCCTGGCCGTGGGCTGATAGGCCGCCAGATCATAGCTCCAGACGTCCCCGCGCCAGAAGAGCCGGGAAACCGGCGACGGGGAAAGCAGAACGTGTCCGGCGACGAGAACGGCCGTTACAAGCAGCGTGAAAAGCGCCGGTGGCAGGCCGTAGCGGCCCCAGGCCCCGCGCGCGGGCCCCAGGGCCAGACAGAAGGCGAACAGGGCCGGGATGGCGACGCCCGCGGAATAATGATTGCCCAGGCCGTAATAATTGGGGGAATCGGAAAGAAGGGACAGGGCGAGCCAGGGAAGGGCCGTGACCAGGGCCAGGGGCCGGACCAGGGGCAAAAAGGCCAGGGCGCCGAGGAGACAGGCCAGATACTTGAGCTTCTGGGGATTGCCCAGGGTCTTTCCCAGAACCTCCAGGGGATGGGAGAGGACATGCCCGGCCATGTCGAGGGGTCCCGCGCCCAGCCAGGAAAAGGCCCCGCCCGAAAGCCCCACCCCGGCGTCGGCCGTGAAAAACGGCAGAGCGTAGCGGGCGGCGGCGTAGAAAGAGGCGCAGCCGATGAGAACAAGCAGCATTCCCGGCAACCTGCGCCGGGAGACGCACAGGAGGTAGACCCCGCAGGCGGCGGTCTGCAGGGCGTAGGGCTCCTTGATGAGCGCAAGCGCCAGGCCCAGGACGAAGGCCCCCCAGATCTTTTCCGCCCGCGCCAGGAGGAAAAAGCCGAAGAGCAACGGCGCGGCCAGAAAATCCGGGTGAAAATCAAAGAGCGCCAAATACCAGACGGGAAAATAGAGGGCATAGGCCAGCGTCGCCGTGAACCCGAACCTGGGGGCGATCCAGACGATGGGCAGGGCCAGAAAAAAGGCCTGGATCCCCAGGAGGATGAACGGCGCGGCCGGGGCGGGCCCCAGGTCGCACGCCCCGCCGAACAGGGGCAACAGGGGCTGGATGTGGCCGTTGAACATCCGCCACCACTCGCCAGCCTGGCTCACGGCGTAGATGTTGGAGAGATAGACGCCGAGATCGAAGACCGCGCTGTGCAGGGAGAGGTATTTGAGAAAGCTCAATACCGCGAACACGGCGAAAAGCGTCAGCGCCGACACCACGCCGGAAACCCGGCCGGGCTGGCGGCTGGTCAACGGCGATTCCTTAACCATGGGCCCTCCCCGGCGCGCGGGAAGCGCGGCTTCTGGCGAAAAGGCCCCAAAGGCCGAAAACGGCGAGATAGATCAGGCAGGCCGCCATGACCGCCCCGCTGGCCATGAGTCCGATCAGGTAGAATTTCTGGGGGCCGAAATCGAGGAGCGCTTCGAAATCATAGGAGCCGTCCGGGTTACGCGCGTAATAGCCCGGCGTGTCCGGACCGGCCTCGGGAAGCTTGCTGAGGATGGCCGGATCCATCCACCAGCAGTTGGCGAAGCCGTTGGCGTCGAGATGAAACAGATCGGGCCACAGAACCGGGGCGACGCCGTCCGCGCCGCTTACGCTCCAGACGTCCGGGTCCAGGGGATCGGGGATTTCCGGCGTGGTCCGGCCGTTCTGGGCGACAGAGGCTTCACTGGCCATGACCAGGGTTCCGGCGTTCAAGGTGGCGAACAGGTCCGCGTCCGGCAGGTTGTCGTTCTGGATGGACCCGGCTTCGGGCTTGGACACGAAGTCCACGGCGTAGTCCTCGCGGTTGTCCGCGATGACGCGCCCTCCCCGGCCGTAGACGTAGGTCCGGCGGCTTTTTCCGGCGCCGTCGCCCAGGGTCGTGACCAGCCCCTGGCGGACGAGCCCGGCCAGCTCCTCGCCCACGGCCTGGTCCCGCTCGTTTCCGGCGAAGGGCGCGGCTTTCTGGGCCAGGGCCAGAAGCGCGGCCCGCTCCTTGTCCGGATCCCGCTTTTTCATGGGAACCAGGGCGGCCTTCCAGCCCGGGTGGAAAGTCTCCTGAAAAACGAGGGGGAAGCCCGCCGTCGCGCCGTGAACCCGCACCCGCAGCCGGGTGGGCCCCAGGCGCCTGAACTCCAGAGCGGGGACGGGCAGCTTGTCCTCGGGCGTCATGATCACGGTCTCGCGCTTTTCCTTGCGGTCGAAAAGAACGCGCGTCCCGCGCTTGCCGGGGCCCATCATCCCGTCCAGAAATTTCAGGAATTCCGGGTCGCGCCCGGCCCGCACGTAGACCACGCCGGGGTCGTAGTCCGGCAGCTCGACCAGCTCCGGCAACACGGCGGCGGTCACGTTGCCGCCCGGGCCCGAGACCTTTTCCACAGCCGCCGTCCGGCTGCCGGGGCGCACCAGGGGCAGGAAATCCTCGTTGCGGATGATCTCCACATCGCCGAAAAGCGGCAGCCGGGTCACGTCCTCCTGCATGGCCAGGGCGGCGTCCAGCACGGGCTTGTAGTCCTTGTAGCCGTCCACCATGGCCGGGGCTTTGTAGCCCGGCTGGTAGTCGATGTAGGTATAGGCGTGGCCGTAGCGCGGATAGATCAGGTAGCGGGCCGAGGCCAGGCCGAAAAGACGGCCCAGGCGGCGGCTGGGGTATTCGGAATACATGCGTTCCAGGATGCCCTCGCCCAGGGGATTGGTGGCGAAGGCCAGGAAGAAGGGCTTGGGCGAATAGGCCGAGGACCATTCGAAGGCGTGTTCGGTCTCCCCGGGCCAGGTGATGCCGATGGCGGGCAGATAGACTGCCCGGCTCAATTCGCGCTGGTCGCGCAGGAAGGCGTAGACCTTGGCGTCGTCGGGGTGGATGGGCGTGACCTTGAGGGTAAGCGGCTGGGGGACGGTCTCGTGGTCGTAATCCGCCAGCAGAGCCCCGCTGACGTACGGCCAGATGAAGATCCCAAGCGCCAGGACGGCGGCGGACTTGAGCCAGGCCGCCCGGCGTCCCCCCGCCGGCGCCGCGTCCTGGAGCGCGTGAAAGGCCAGGACGGCATAGGGCAGGATGATGAGCGGCAGCCAGCGGGTGGTGTTGGAAAAGGCCGCGAACAGGATGGGCAGGACGTTTTTCAGGGCGCCCTGGTAAAAGGCGTAGCCGAAGATGGTGCGCGAGCCGGAGACCAGAAGGACGCCGATGACGGCCGCAACGAAAAGACCGGTCAGATCCCTGCGCCGTTTCCCGGAAAAGGCGTAGGCGAAGACGCAAAGGCTCAAAAAGAGCGCGGCCAGGTTCCAGACCGGGGCCAGGGCCTCGGGCACGGGATAGGCGTATTCCGTGTCCATGCCGGGCCGAAGCCGCAGAAAGGCCGAGGCGTCGGCGGGCTGGCTGGCGCTTTGGTGGTAGGCCTCGCGCCGGGGCAGCTCGGTGTCCACGGTGACGTCGCCCTCGGCGGACACGGACAGGCCCCAGCCGTGGCGGATGGCGCCCTTGCCGAAATAGTCCCCGGCGAAGGGAGCCATGAAATGGATGTTCATGAGCACGGCCACGGCGCACAGGGTCAGAAAGCTCGCGGCCAGGGGAAGCCTGCGGCGGCCCGAAAGGAAACGGCAGCCGAAGAGAATGGTCAGCAAGGCTGCGGCGGACACGCCCACCCCGGGATGCAGGGAGCAAAGCCCCAGTAAAAAGCCCGTCAGCACGGTGAAATACGCCCCTCCCGGACGTTTTTCATCCAACCGGTCCAAAAGTGTCAGGCCGGAGAGGATGATGAGGGGCGACAGGGCGTAGCCCGCCAGCATGGGCAGATGCCCGGCGGCCGTGCGGCTGAAGGCGTAGGGGGACAGGGCGTAGAAGACGCAGGCCAGGGTTGCGTAAAAGGGCGTCAGCCCCCTGTTCCTGGCCAGAGCCAGCATGGAAGCCCCGGCGAAAAAGGTCATGAGGATGGGCAGCCATTTGGACATGAACGCCCCGCCCAGGACGGAAAAGGGCGTGATGGCCAGCCAGTAGAGGAGCTCCAGCTTGAAATAATGGTAGCGGCCGGTCTCGAAATAGGCGTCCCAGGTGGAGAAATGATGGCGGGCCATGTCGCTGAACTGCTCGGCGAAATTGGGCACGCCCCAGTCCCAGACGTGGCCCACGATCCCGGGCGCCCGCAGAACCGGGGCGAACGAGAGGAGGATCAGTCCGGCCAGAACCGCCAGGGGAGCCAATATCGCCGCAATGCGTCGCAGCATGCCAACCTTGCCGTTTAGAAGATGCGGCCGCGTCAGGGGCGGCTCATCGCCCCCGGGAGGGGCCTTCCCCGTGGAGCCGGGACCGCGCCAGGTCCGCGCCGCGAAAATACCGGATCAGGCCGCCAGGGACTTTTCGAACGAGGCGTCGAAAATGGCCGCCCATTCATAGGTCTTCATGTAGGCGACCGCGTTTTCGCGCATGGCCGCGTACCCTTCGGGATCGCCAAGAATCCCGCCCACCGCCCGGACCAGGTCCTCCACCTCGTAGGCGCAGACCTTGCCCGCGTTCAGCCGGGCCACGTCCTTAGCGATCTGCGGCACGTCGGTGATGACCACGGGCAGCCCGCAGGCCAGGTAGTCCTTGACCCGGCTGGGGTCGGCCCACTGGGACAGGTTGGTGGGCGAGGGCTTGTACAGGGCCAGGCTCACGTCGAAGCCGGGCAGGATGGCGAGCACAGCGTCATGGTCCATGCGGCCGTGCAGGACGACCGACGGCCCGAGCGCGGCCAGACGCCCCTCGTAGGGCTTATAGACCACGCCGTCCTCCACCGCGTTGTGCGGGGTCTTGCCGATGACGTGCAGCTCGACGCCCGGAAAGCGCGCAAGCAGGCTCGGCCAGGCCTCGATCACCAGATCCACGCCCTTGGACGGGGCCAGCGCGCCCAGAAGGACCAGCTTTTTCGGGGCAAGCCCGGTCTTGTCCGGCAGCGTGATCTTGTCGAGGTCCACGCCCACGGGCACGAGCACGTTCTTCGCGTCGGGCAGGCCCTGGGAGCGCCGGATGTCCACGATGCGCGGGGAGATGTTCCAGGCCGCGTCGCAGTGTTTCACGCAGAAGCGGTCCAGGCCGTGGTACACGGCGTTTAGGAGCTTGTTGGCGAAACGCTCGGGCATCCAGTCGATGGTGTAGAAGGAAACATGACGGATGAGCCCCAGTTTTTTCAGGATGACGGCGGCCACGGCGTTCAAGGGATCGCAGGCCACGCAGACGTCGAACCGGCGGCGAAAACGCAGGAAGAACCACAGGGTCAAAAGGAAGTCCTTCACGTACGCCGCCACGGACGGCAGCGCCGCCGCGCACAGCCGGCTTTCCCCGTCCGGAACGCCCCGTTCGTAGCGCTTCATGATGGACCGCCGGTCGGCGCAGTAGCCGAAGGGGTGGTAGATGACCCCCAGGGTTTCGCTTCTGGCCCGCAGGTAGTTTTCCAGGGCCTCGGACGGTCCCGCCAGGTCGGTGATATGGCTGATGAGCAATGCGGAGGTAAATTTCATGCGCCGGTCTTGGTGGTGAATTTCGCCTTTCCGTGGGAAAAACGCTTGCGCTGACGTATAATCATACGCCCCTAAAATCAAGAAAGAAGGCCGGTCGAGCCCGGGCCCCGAAAGGCCCGGGCTTTCAAGGCGGTCAGTCGCGCGACAGGCCGTATTTCTTGATGCGATAGCCGATCTGGCGAAGGGTCAGCCCAAGCTCCCGGGCGGCCCGGGACTGGTTCCAGTCGTGGCGGGAAAGGGCCGCCTCGATCTGCCTGCGTTCGATGTCCCGCAAATCGGCGGCGCCGCCGGGCATGGCCGCCGGAGCCTTGCGGCTGGACAGGATTTCGGGAGGGATGTCCGCCAGATCGATCTTGTCGCCGGAAGAGGCGATCACGATCCGGGTCAGGACATCCTCCAGCTCGCGGATGTTGCCGGGCCAGTCGTAGCTCTCCAGGGCCTTGAGCGCGGCCGGGGTGAAGGCGGGCTTTTGCCCCTGGCTGCGGGTGAGGTAGCCCAGGCAGGCGTTGACCAGGGCGGGAATGTCCTCGGAGCGCTCGGCCAGGCTCGGGGCGTGGATGCGTTCCAGGCGCGGCAGGCCCAGCAGGGCCTCGAAGAATTTCCCTCCCGGAGCGGCGGCCGAGGGCTCCCGGGTGGTTCCGGCCATGACCCGCACGTCGGCCTGACGCCGTTTTTCGTCGCCCTGACGAAAAAACACGCCTGATTCCAGAAACATGGCCAGTTTCTTCTGGAGCGAGGGCGGATAGGTCTGGGGTTCGCGCAGGTAGATCGAGCCGCCGTCGGCGGATTCCAGAAGGCCGATGGACGGAGCCTCGGCCGGATCGCCGGAAAGGCCGCCGAAAAGCTCAACGGCCAGGGCCTCGGGATCGGAGCCGCCCCTGGTGGTGACGCAAAAAGGCCGCGAGGCCCGGCTGGAAAGCTCGTGGGTCACCCGGGCGGCCACGTTTCTGCCCGCCCCGTCCGGACCGTGGATGAGGACCGGCAGATCGGACAGGGCCGCGCGCTCCACCTCGTGGCGCAGCCGCTCCAGCGCCCGGCTGGATCCCACGCCGGTCAATTGGCGGAAACTCTCCGACACCTTGGCCCGCAGGGACAAAATCTCCTGGCGCAAGGCCTCGCGTTCGGCTCCGGCCCGGCGGTTGATGTCCGCGAGCCGCCCCGCCGCCTCGGCGGCCATGCCGAGAAAGGCCAGGCTTCCGGCCAGGGTCTCGGGGGCCTCCTCGCCGGGAAAGACCTTGTCCAGGACCAGGCAGCCCGCCGGCCGATCCTCCCCGGGCGAGGGAATGGGCGCGGCCAGAACGCGCGACTGGCCCGGCGCGGCTAGAACGCGCGATTGGTCCGGCGCGGCCAGGCCGGGTCCGGCCAGGTCCACGGCGCCCGTACGCGGGTTGACGCATACCGGCGCCCCGGCGGCCATGATCTTGACCAGGGTCGCCTCCGGCAAGCCGAAGGGATCGCTGGAGGCGCGGACGTCCTTCTGGACGCCGTCGGCGAACGCGGCCCGAAGAACGGGAATGCGCGTCTGCGGGTCATTGAGATAAAGGGCCGCCCGGCTGGCGCCGGGAAGCTCGGACACGGCGGCGAGAAAGGCGCCCAAAGCGTCGTCCAGGGCCCGGAAACGGTCCGGGAGGAGGTCCACGCTCTGGTGCATCCTGTGCAGGACGCGAAACGCCGGGTCGAAGATATCGCGCATGAATCCCTGTCAGCCTTTGTTGAGGTTCTCCGGGCCGGCCGCGCCGTCATCCGCCACAACGACGCTTTTTTCGCCGGGAGCGGCCAGGGGGGCCTCCGGGCGGGTCATGACGCCCTTTTCCCCCGGCACGGCGGGATGGGCTTCACGTTTGACGGCCACTTCCGCATGCTTGCGGACCGGAACCGCGGCGGCGTTTTCGGAATCGTTTTTTTTCGCCGTCATTTTCGCTGCCTCCCGTTTCTTTTTTCCGCAAAATAGGTTTCCAGGCCCCGCTTGTCAAAGCCGGACCTTGACAGGCCCAAGCCCCCCGCGCTTTATGGGCCCATCCGGGAGGGCGCATGGAACGCGTACGAATCATTGTGGACGTCGTCTTCAAACTGGGACTTTTAGCCGCGCTTGGCGGCTTTCTCTACGTCTACGCCGCAAGCCGCGACGTGGGGCGCTACAGCTACGTCCAAAACGGCGAACTGGAATACGTGGTGGATTCGGCCACGGGCCTGATTTATCAGGGCGGCTATTATATGAACCACATCACGGGCGAGGAAGGCGCCGCCGAACCCGCCGGGTTCGCCGGGTCCGCCGGGTCCGCCGGACGTCCCGGCGAAACCGCCCCGGCCGCGCCCGCCGGGCAATGACCGGCGGGCGCCGCCGGGGCGCTTCCCGTTCTTTTTCCCGTGTTGATTAAATTCCCGGAACGGTTATAGTTCCAGTATGGGAATACCGGCGCTTCATGCGCCGGGAACGTGGGGAACGCCGAACGGAGAAGCGATCGGCATGGGCGAAAGACGGCGAGCCGCATTTATTCTTCTTTTCTTTCTGGCCACGGCGCTCTTCAACTGGCCGCTGGCGGGTCTTTTTCTTGAGGCCGGGCTGTTTTCCGCCTTTGCCGGGCTTTTCATCGCCCTGAGCCTTCTGGCGGCGGCGCTCTATCTGGTTGCGGGCAAACCGCCCGGCGGCGAGTCCGCCAGGCCATCACGGCGAGGAGGCTAGATGTTCAGCCCGGTCGCGGTCAGCCTGATCCTGCTCGCCTACGCCGCCCTGCTCTTCGGCCTGGCCTTGGCCGTGGAACGCGGAAAGGGACCGGCGAAGCTGGCCGCGACGCCCCTGGCCTATTCCCTTTCCCTGGCCGTCTACTGCACCTCCTGGACCTTCTACGGCAGCGTGGGCAAGGCCGTGCAATCCGGCCTGCTTTTCCTCACGGTCTATCTCGGCCCCGTCTGCGTCATCGCCCTGTGGCCGGTCATCCTGACCCGTTTCGTACGCGTGAAGGACGCCTGGCGCATCACCAGCATCGCGGATTTCATCGCGGCCCGCTTCGGCAAATCACAGGCCGCGGCCTCCCTGGCCTCCATCATGGCGCTTGTGGGCATCACGCCCTACATCGCCATCCAGCTCAAATCCATCATCGCGGCCTTCGCCATCATCACGGCGGAAACCCCTGCCGAGGCCATTTCCGGCGACGTCCTCTCCCCGGCCGTGGCCGGGCTCATGATCGTTTTCACCCTGGTTTTCGGAGTGCGCAGGCTGGATCCCACGGAACGCCATCCGGGCATGGCGGCCGTGGTGGCCGCCCAGTCCCTGGTCAAGCTCGCGGCCTTTCTGGCGGTGGGCGTGTTCTGCGTCTACGGCCTGAACGACGGGATGGCCGCCCTGTTCGAGCGCGCGGCCGCCTCGCCGCTGGCGGCCATGACCGCGCTGGGCGGTTCGGAGCCCGCATCCTATCTCACCTGGACCAGCTACATGGTCCTTTCCGCCTCGGCCATCCTCTTCCTGCCCCGGCAGTTTCATATGGCCGTGGTGGAAAACCACGATCCGCGCCACATCCGCCAGGCCATGTGGATGTTGCCCCTGTATTTTCTCCTCATCAACCTCTTCGTCCTGCCCATCGCCCTGGAGGGTCTGCTTTCCGGCATCCCGGGCGCCCTGGGGGATTCCTACGTCCTGCGCCTGCCGCTGCTTTACAAGGCGCCCTGGCTCGCCTTGGCGGTCTTTCTGGGCGGATTTTCCGCGGCCTGGGGCATGGTCATGATCTCGGCCATGACCCTGGCCACCATGGCCTGCAACCACCTCGTCCTGCCCCTGACGAGCCTGGTCCGCCCCCTGGCCTTCTTGCGGCGCAGGCTTCTGGCCTGCCGGTTCGCCGCCGTGACCGGGGTCATCCTCCTGGCCGCCGCCTTCGAACGGCTGGTGGGCGAAACGGCCATGCTGGTCAATATCGGCATCATCTCCTTCGCCGCCGCGCTGCAATTCGCGCCCTCGGCCCTGGCGGCCATCTTCTGGCGCCGGGCGGGCAAGATGGGGGCGATAAGCGGCATGGGGGCCGGGTTTATCGTCTGGGCCTATTGCATGCTGTCCCCGGCCTTAGCGAGAAGCGGGTGGATCTCTTTGGATTTTCTCACGAACGGCCCCTTTGGACTCGCCTTCTTGCGCCCCGAGGCCCTGTTCGGCCTGACCATCCTCGATCCGCTGACCAACGTGGTCTTCTGGTCGCTTTTTTTCAACGCGGGCCTTTTGATCGCGGGCTCCCATCTTTTTCCCCAAAGCGAGGAGGAGCGGCTAGCCGCCGAGGAATTCACGGGCGAAGCGGCGCCCCCTCCGCCGGGCAAGGCCATCTGGTCACGCCGGATGCGGGACGCCAACCGGGACATTTCCCTTGCGGACAAAAAGCGAGCGCTGCTGCGTCTGTTCGGGCAATTCCTTCCCCGCGACCGGGCCGCCGCCCTGGTCGAGACCTGCATCGCTCAGGCCGGGATCACGGACCAGGAGCGCATCGGCCCATTGGAACTGGCCGCCCTGGGCCAGACGGCCGAACGGGTTCTCACCGGCTCCCTGGGCTCGGCCGAAGCCCATCGGGCGCTGGCCGGAGGCGAACTGTTCACGCCAGGGGAAACCGCCGCCCTGTCCGCCGTCTACGGCCACATGCTGGCCCAATTGAGGCTCCCGCCCGAGGAGCTTCTGGAAAAAATCGATTACCATCAGGAACGCGAGGCGCTCATCACCCGCCATTCCCAGGAGCTGGAAAAACGCGTGGCCGAGCGCACCCGGGATCTGGCCCAGAAAGCCGCCGAGCTGGAGGAGGCCAACAAACGGCTGTTGGAGCTGGACCGGCTGAAATCCTCCTTTCTGTCCTCGGTTTCCCACGAACTGCGCACCCCGCTCACCTCCATCCTGGGCTTCTCCAAGCTCATAGCCCGGGATTTCGGTAAATCCTTCGCCCCGCTCGGCGACGAAATCCCCGGACTTTCGGCCAAAGCCAGTCGGGTCAAGGGCAACCTGCGCATCATCGAGGAGGAAACCGAAAGGCTCACCCTGCTCATCAACGACCTTTTGGACCTGGCCAAGATCGAGGAAGGACGCATCGCCTGGCGGGACGCCCCGGTCACCCCGTTCGATCTCATCGAGCGGGCCGTGGCCGCCATTTCGGGCGAGGCTTCCCGCAAACCCGGCGTGACGCTTTCGGCCTCGGCGGCCCCGGCCCTGCCCTCCCTCATGGTGGACAGGGACCGCATCCTGCAGGTGCTCATCAATCTGCTCAACAACGCGGTGAAGTTCACGGACACGGGGCGCATCGACATTTCGGCATCCCCCCTGCCGGACGGGGGAACGCGGTTTTGCGTGTCGGACGAAGGCCCCGGGGTGCCGGAAGGGGACCGTCTGAAAGTCTTCGACAAATTCTATCAGGTGATCCACGGAGATACGCTCATGAACAAGCCCAAGGGCACGGGGCTTGGGCTGTCCATCTGCAAGCAGATCGTGGAGCATTACGGCGGGAGCATCCGCGTGGAGCCCCGCGACGGTCCGGGCAGCGCGTTCATCGTGGAATTTCCCGCCGCCCTCATGGTCGAGCCTGTACAGACGCCCGCGCAGCCGGCGCCGGCGCGTCCGTCCGGACGGGAAAAGCCTCTGGCCCTGGTAGTGGACGACGATCCGCATATCCGCAGCTATCTGCGCCAGCTCATCGAGGGACTGGACATGGAGGCCATCGAGGCGGCGGACGGCGCCCAGGCCGTCGAACTGGCCGCCGCCCGCCTGCCGGACATCATCACCATGGACCTCATGATGCCGGGAATGGACGGCAAGCGGGCCATCGCGGCCCTGCGCCGCGACCCCGGGCTCAAGGACATTCCGGTGGTGGCGGTCTCCATCCTGCCCGACCGGGCCCAGGTCGGAGCGGACGCGGCCTTTGCCAAGCCCATCGATGAGGAGCGGCTCTCGCAGACCATCCGGGCCCTGGTCCGGCGCGAGAACGCCAAGGCATTCACGCTGTTGCGCGCCGGGGAAAAAGAGGCCGTGGGATCGGACAAGATGGTCCTGTGCCCGGCCGGAGCGAGCTTCTGCGACGCTCCGGAGCTGGCGGACCGCATCCGCAACGGCTTCGCCGGAACGGTCATCCTGCACGGCTGCGCGGCGGCGCAGCTCGACCAGGAGGCCTTCGCCTCAAATCCACACATCCAACTCATTATCCTGCCGGACAACGCCTCCTGAGAAACCGCCGCCTCAGACCCTCATCCAGCGCATTATCCTGCCGGACAACGCCTCCTGAGAAACCGCCGCCTCAGACCCTCATCCAGCGCATTATCCTGCCGGACAACGCCTCCTGAGAAACCGCCGCCTCAGACCCTCATCCAGCGCATCATCCTGCCGGACAACGCCGCCTGACCCGCATTCCTCGAAAACAGCGGAGCTTTTGCGCCATCCCCCGTTCACGGCAAAGGCGTCCATGTTGCGGGGCCAGGGCGAGCCTCACGCCTTTCTCCGGCCTTGAGGGACTCTCCGGCCTGGGGCGGACGCCCGTGCGAGGATATAACCCGCTTTCTTTTCT
Organism: uncultured Desulfovibrionaceae bacterium; assembly: GCA_937934715.1. Taxonomy (GTDB): domain Bacteria; phylum Desulfobacterota; class Desulfovibrionia; order Desulfovibrionales; family Desulfovibrionaceae; genus CALGYO01. The sequence goes on from CALGYO010000146.1 coordinate 41,678, forward strand.
CCGGAATATCCAGGTCTGATCGTTTCTTGCGTATGTATTGACCGCCCCCGGCATTTTAGGCACATTATAGGATGGTATGCCAGCCAGAGGAGTCACGGCCAATACCGGCGATTTGTTAACGAGCAACAAGGCGGGCGTTATGTACGGAGAAAATTGCATTTCAAGGCCAGGAGTCAACAAAACCGTATTACAACATCGCTCCAGGCGTAATCATTCCTGCGGGGTCATCTTTTTTCTTGCACTCATTTTTTGTTGCCTGCTCCAGGTAAACACGGCCAAGGCCGATCCTCCCTGCACAATAAGCGCCGAATCCTCGGTACGGTTTCATGTACTGAACAACTGCGACAAATCCGTCGTTCTCCTTTTCAGCGCCGGGATAACGGGCAGCATAGCCGCCGGGCAATGGTGCGACGCATTCGGAACATACTATCAATACGGCGCCGGAGCGGCGAACCCAATCGACTTCTATTACACGTATATCGCCCCCGGCGTAACGAAAGACTTTCCCATACCATATGCCGGGGCCGCCAGCGGAAACATCATTTTCGCCTATGACTGCACTACGACAAGCAACGGCTTCTCGGATTGCAAGATCGTCCGCGACACCACAGAGGGACACACCATCGCCGAGATCAGCGCCGGATGCGCCTACGGAACCGGAGATGCGCGTTGCGCCCAGAACCCCTCCAATACGTCCCTGAAGCTGGACGCCACGGACTATTACGACGTTTCAGCGGTCAACGGCTACACCCTGCCCATGACCTTCGAGCTCACCAACCCCGGGTCCGGGATCACGGCGCCGAGGACGGACGTGGACGGCAGCATGCTCGATCTGGGGAGCTGCGCCACGGAGTACGGCTATGGGGGCGACGGCTGGCAGACGCTTTACATGACCACGGAAGACAAGACCCAGTATCCGCTGACCTATGCCCTGCTCCAAAACGCGGACTACAAAACCGGCATCAGCCTGGCCGCCCAAGCCACCCCGTCCGGGGGAGGCGATTCCTATTATACCTCCTGCGCCAGCCCCAGCCGGTGGTTCAGCAACACTACCCTGGGAACTCCGCCCAACCCGTCCTCCATCGGCGGGAAGACCGTCGCCCCGCCGAACACGTTCGATTGGTACGGCTCGTCCAATCTCTGCGGCCAGACCGAATGCACGGACACCCAGACCACGCCCTGTACCTGCACCTGTCCGCAATGCCGCGGAGCCCAGACATCCAAGGGCATGTTCGGAAACTATAAAAACGGAGCCATCCAGTATACGAACTTCGTCAAGACGCTGAAGGAGAGCGGCTACAGCGGATACACCTGGGCCTACGACGACGGCGCCGGGACGGCCACGGCCGCCTGGACCGGCGACCAGACGTCGGGCGTCCTGCCGCAATATACCGTCACGGTGTGCCCCAATGGCGGCGACCCGGTCTCCAAGGGCCAGAAATGGGCCTACGACTCCGTAAGCGGGAAGTGCGAGGCCAATTCCAGCGGAGCCTATGCCTCCTACCACGCCTGCCTGACGCAGGATCCAACGGCGAAGACCAAATTCACCCTGGTGAGCGACGAGATTCTCGGTTTCCCCAATGCGGGCATCCCGAACAGGACTTTCCAGTACTGCATCTGGAACGGGGAAGCGACCACGGGCCTCATGAACTATGAGGATTGCGTCGCCAAGGCCTACCCCACGGGCAGCCCAGGCGCCCCCGCTCCAACCGATCTGCTGCTGCTCGAATAACCGGGACCGCCGCTTTGGCGCGGCATGCGAAGGAAGCCGCCTGCGGCGAGAGGATAACGCAAAGGGAGCCGGGCTCGTCGAGACCCGGCTCCCTTTTTTTCGCCTTCCCGGCTCCGGCAAGAGGCGCGGGATTTAGGCGGGTTTCACGTCCACCGAAAACTTTTTCAGAAAATCGACTGGGTTATATGACATCTTGGCCTTGCGCAGCCCCTCGTCGCCGATGTCCTGCTCCCGGTTCACCCGGGAAAAGGACGAGGCCGTGCGCTCCAGAAACATCTGGTTGATGGCCTGATAGACGCCCTTGAATTCGGATTTACCCTTCTCGAAATGGATGACCACGGTTTCGTCGTCCAAAGCCTCGCCCACGGTATAGGCCACCATGACCCCGTCCACCCGAAGCGCCCCTCCGAGAAGCCCCGGCAGCCTGTCCCAGTTCTGCAGAACCCGGGTGATGGCCCGGTTCTCGGCGTAAAGCGTGGAGGCCTCCTCGCAGTCGCGCCAGGTGCACCAGGTGTGCTGCATTTCCAGCGTCTCCTCCACGCAGTCGGAGGTCAGCTCGGAATAGACGTAATCGTAGCTGCGCTTGAACTGGGCCAGGAGGTTCTTCTTGCGGTGGAACCGGTTGCCCTTGAGTTCGATGAGCTCCTCCACGGAATACACGTAGTCCCAATGCTCGCGGGATTCCGTGAGCTGGACCCTCTCACCCAGGCTTTCGCTCCAAATCCCGGCCAACGTCTCGGGCGCGCGGATCACCGAAACGCCCTCGGACAGGACGGGACAGCGCGCCCAGTCCACCGTGGACCAGGGGCCCACGGGCGCCCACAAGGCCGGATACGGCTTGGTCTGGCGCAGCCAGACATGTTCCTTGCCGAAGGCCCACTCCAGGCCATACTCGTCCCGCCAGCCCCAGATGTTGCCGAAGCTGTAGTCCGAGGCCTTTTGCGGACATGCGGCCCAACGCCGCACATACTCCTCGCGTCCTGCCAATGTGAGCGGTTCAAAATCCTGCGGCATGCAAGCCCCTTTGCTTTAGGCGGCGTTTTTCGCCCGGCTCATGCCGAACCGCCGCCAATCCTTGAATTGATACACGTACAAAAACGCCAGCGCCTGAACGGCCTGGGAAATGAGCATGGCCATCCACACGCCCTCGGCGCGTTGTAAATAAACATGCCCCAGCCACCAGGCCAGAGGCAGCCGCACGCACCATATGGATAAAACCGTTACGGCCATGTTGTACAGCGTGGCCCCGGCCCCCACCAGGGCGCCGATCAGGATCATGCCCGTGACCGTGAACGGGATGGCCAGCAGATTGTAGCGCAGGTACGAGGCCGCCTGGGCCTGGACCTGGGGGTCCTGGGTGAAGATTCCCACGGCCTGATCGACGTAGGGCCACATGGCCGCCGCCATGAGCGTGACCGCCGCCACCCCCACCGCCAGGATGCGGTAGCCCACCCGCTTGGCCTCCTCGCCGTCGCCCGCGCCCAGATAATGGCCCACCAGGATGCCCGCCGTGAAATTGAAGGCCACCGGCGGCAGGAAGATGAGCGATTCGACCCGGATGCCCGCGGCCATGCCCGCCAGGGCCGCCACGCTTTCCACCGGCAGGGAGGCGGTGATGGAGAAAAGGAGCAGATAGCCCGTGTGCCAGATGATCTGCATGAGCCCGGAGGGCCAGGCCACCTTGAACAGATAGGGCAGCCCCCGGCGAATCCAGCGCAGGGGGGGCATGACCGCCCGGCGCAGCAGTCCCTGGCGGCCCAGAATGACCAGATTGAGGGCCAGGGCGCCGCTGATGGACAAGAACGTGCTCCAGGCCAGGCCCTTGTAGCCCAGGGCGGGCAGGCCGAACCAGCCGAGCCCCAGGCCGAAGTCCCCGGCGGCGTTGAGCGCGGCCGCGATGGCCCAGGAGAAAAGCGGGATCATGACCTGTTTTTTCGCCCGGAATACGGCGTTGGCGATGATGAACAGGTAGTTGATGGGCAAAAGAAGCAGGAACACGTCCAGGATGTACCCGGCCACGGTCTCCATGGAGGGCGGAACCTGCAGCAGCGCCAGAAAGAGGTTCCGGCCCAGCAGCCCGCCGCCCAGAATCACCAGGGACATGGCCGCTCCCGCCAAAAGGCTCAGGCCCACGTAGCGCCCGGCCCGCACGGTTTTGCCCGCGCCCAGCGACTGGCTGACCGCAGCCACCGCGCCGTTGGCCACGGCCAGGGCCACCACCTGGAAAAAAAACATGGCCTGGGACAGCATGCCCACCGAGGCCTGGACCTCGCGGCCGAGCCGCCCGGCGACGTACACGTCGCAGGCCCCGATGATGAAATTGAAAAACATCGTCAGGATCTGCGGCCAGGCCAGCCGCCATATATCTCCAAATCCCGCGCCGTTTTGCGCGCGCCGCCAATACCAACGCATTACGCCCCCGCATGTGAAGACCAAGCGCATAGGGAAGATGCGCCGCGCGGTCAACAGGCTGATTGCAACATTCGCCCCGGACGGATAAGGTATGCGGATAAAAAATCAGCGCCGCCATCATCCGTTTTGCGCGGTGGCCAACACGTCCGCCGCGCGGCGGACGCCCCGGGAGCCCCCTATGAGCATGAGCGATATCGACGCTGTTCAGCGCGTCCATTTGTGGTTCGAGACGGAAGACGGCATGTTTTTCGGCCTGGGCAGAATCCAACTCCTCGAACGCATCGAGCAGTGCGGCTCCCTCAACAAGGCCGCCGCCTCCATGGGCATGTCCTATCGCGCCGCCTGGGGACGCCTGAAGCAAACCGAATCCGTCATGGGCGTCGCCCTGGTGGAAAAAACCGGCCCCAAACAGGGTTTTCGCCTGACGCCCCTGGGCCGCGAGCTGGTGGACGTCTTCCACGTCTGGCACGCCAAGGTGGAGGGATACGCCCTGTCCCTGGCCCGGGAAAGCTTCCCCTGGAAGGTGCGCTCCTTTTCCGGCAACCGGCCCGTCAACGAAGCCGACGCCTTGAACAAGGACAGCTAGCCGTACATGTTCTTCAGCCTGCGCATCGCCCTGTCCTCGCTCTCCACGCACAAGCTGCGCACGGTCCTGGCCATGCTCGGCATCTTCCTCGGCGCCCTGGCCCTGACCGGCGTGCGCCACGTGTCCGAATCCATGGTCCGCAAGGCCGAGCTCGAAACCGCCGAGCTCGGCCCCAACCTCATGGCCGCCTTTGCCGGAACCATGAAATTCCGCCGGAGCGGCGCGGGCGCGGACGCGGGCTTCAAGTCCTTCAAAATCGCCGACGCCGAAGCCCTGGCCAGAAGCATCCCGTCCGTGCGCCTGGCCGCGCCCTTTCTGGCCTTCGCCCAGCCCATCCGCTCCTCCGCCGCGGCGACCACCGCCCAGATCGTCGCCACCTGGCCCGATTACCAGCAAATCCGCAGCATGCGGCCGGAATTCGGACGGTTTTTCACCATGCGCGAGGAAAATGACCGGGATATGGTCTGCGTGCTCGGCAGAACCATCGCCCAGCGCCTGTTCAAGGACCCGGCCGCCGCCGTGGGCCGGTCCGTTTTCGTCTTCCGGGCCAAGCTCAATGTGATCGGCGTCATGGAGGAAAAAGGCCGCGATCTTTCCGGAACCGACCAGGACGAACAGGTCTTCGTCCCCCTGTCCACCTTCATGCGCCGCATGTCCAACAAGGATTTCATCCATGGGGTCTACATGCAGCTGACCGACGGCGCGGACGCCTCCCTGGCCAAGGAGTCCGCCGCCGCCCTGCTGCGCGCCCGGCACGGCCTGCGCGACGGCGCGGCTGACGACTTCACCGTCATGACCCCCGAGGACGCCAAGAAGCTCCAGACCGAGGCTTTGGACCTGGTGGGCGTCCTTGGCGTCATCAGCTCCACCCTGTCCTTCGCCGTGGGCGGTCTGGGCGTCCTCTCCATCATGGTCCTGCTGGTCCGGGCCAGACGCATGGAAATCGGCGTGCGCAGGGCCGTGGGCGCCAGACGCAGGGACATCATCCTGCAATTCCTCTTCGAATCCAGCGCCATGTCCACCGTGGGCGGCGCCGCCGGGGTGGTTGCGGCCCTGATCCTGCTTTTCACCGCCTATTCCCTGGCCGAACTGCCCGCGGTCTACGATCCCTGGCTCATCCTCCAGGCCCTGGCCGGGTCCGCCGCGCTGGGCGTGGCCGCAGGCGCCTATCCGGCCTGGCAGGCCGCCAAGGTCCAGGTGCTCGACGTGTTGCGCAACAAGGAATAGCGCCCCTTTCATCCGTCCCGGCCCAGGTCCGCGCCCTCTTTCAGACGGCGCATGCCGCTTGGTCCACCCCGTCAATAGCCCCCGGCTAGCGTCGCGTTCTCGAAATTCGAACATACGAATTCTGAGAATAATATACTGAACTACTTCTTTTCCTTATAAAAATATTGCCATACTTTTTGAGAACGCCACACGAGGCGCCCGGACGCCCTCCCGTTTGAACGTCCCCTAGAGACGCGTCAGGCGGGAACGCGGCGGCCCTTTCCGGCGCGGCGACCCTACTCGCGCCATGCTCGAGTCCGAGACATACGGCCCCCCTGAATTCGCCCCTTCCCTACGCGCCCGGCGCGCCCGGCGATCAAGGACCGCCCGGCGCTGCCCGCCCCTTTCCCCGGTCGCGCGCCGAAAGCCCGCTTCGCCGAACGGGCGGACGGACGGGCGGCCGGATTCCCCGGCTTCGGGGTCTTGACGGGCGCATGCAAGTGTGTTGCATTAGCCCGCATGCAACTGAGTTGCGCAATCACTACCGGAGAAGACGTCATGTCCCATATCCGATCCGCTCTCGCCTTGCTGACCCTGGCCTTGTCCGTTCTCGCCGCGCCCCTGACGGCCATGGCCGGAACGCCTCTGCCCGTGTGCGTGACCATCGCGCCCCAGGCCTTTTTCGTCAAAAAGATCGGCGGCGATCTGGTGGATCCGACCATCCTGGTTCCGGCCGGAGCGGATCCGCACTCCTACGAGCCCAAGCCCGGCCAGATGAAGGCCGTGGCCAAGGCCAAGGCCTATTTCGCCCTGGGGATTTCCTTTGAGGACGCCTGGCTGTCGCGCCTCAAATCCGCCAATCCCGGTCTGTTCGTGGTTTCCACCCAGGAGGGCGTCGACAAGATTCCCATGGCCGCCCACAGCCACGAACAGCATGAGGAGACAGGGGAAGAACATAAGGTCGAAACGGAAAATGGCCAGCAGGAGGCCCATCATGACCACGAGGCCATGCTCGACCCGCACATCTGGCTTGATCCGAATCTCGTGAAAATCCAGGCGGAAAACATCGAAAAAGGGCTCGCCCAGGCCGATCCCGCCCATGCCGCGGTCTACGCCGCCAATCTCAAGTCGTTTCTGGAGGAGCTGACCGCGCTGGACGCGGACATCAAGGCCCTCTTCGCCAAGGCGCCAGCCAAAGATAAGTCCTTCATCGTCTTTCACCCCTCATGGGGCTATTTCGCCAAGGCCTACGGCCTGACCCAGGTTCCCATCGAGGTGGAAGGCGCGGAGCCGAGCCCGCGAGAGTTGGCCGAGATCATTGAACACGCCAAGGAAAACAACGTGAAGGTCATCTTCGCGCAGCCGGAATTTTCGGATAAAAGCGCCCAGACGGTGGCCGCCGAAACCGGGGCGCGCGTGGCCCGCCTGGACCCCCTGGCCGAAAATTGGGATGAAAACCTGAGAGCCGCCGCCACGGCCATCGAGGAAGCCTTACGCTAATCGCCGCCCCACGGCGGGGGCCGGATTTCACTCCGTAAACCGCGCTACGCGCCTCGGGGCGGACCGGAAACCGTTCCGGCCGCCCCTTTTTCCTGGGCGCCGAAGGTTTCCTTCACCCCGAAGGCGCAAAGGACCGCCAGGACGGACGCGGCGAAATAGGCGAGAAACGCCGCTCCATAGGCCTCGACGGGATACCCCGCCTCCCCATGGGGCCAGCGCTCCAGAATGATCCCGGTGACGGGCTGCAAAAACGCCGCCCCGGCGAAGGGGAAGAAATTCCCGGCGCCCAGGGCCGTGCCGGAAAGCTCCAGCGGGAAAAGCTCCTTCAAGGCCGTGAACCCCACCACCACCGCCGCTCCCGAGGCGAAGCCGAAGAGAACGGACCAGACGTAGAGCATGGGCAGGCTGAACCGGCCCGGCCACAAGGCCAGCGCGCCGTTCAGGCAGGCGAACAGGATCGAGGTCGCGATCATGGTCCGCTTGCGGGATTTGAGCCAGGAATTGGAAATGCGGCTGACCAGCGGGCTTCCGAAAATGAGCGCCACGGCCAGCATGGACAGGACGTTGCCGGCCTGGGCCTTGCTGAGCCCGTGGGCGTGCATGAGATAGGGCCCGCCCCAGAGCCCGCCGAAGGTGAAAAACACGCCGTTGGTGCAGAAAAACCAGAAGGCCAACGGCCAGAACCTGGGATTTTTCAGCACAAGCCCCACGCCCCGCCACAGCGGAATCCGGGCCGCGCCCGCCCCCTTCAACGCGGCTTTCGCGGCGTCTCCATCCGGCGCCAGCGGATTGGCCGGAGGCAGACCGACCTCGCGCGGGTCGTCGCGCACGAAAAGCCAGACGGCCCCGGCCACCACGAGCGTCAACACGCCCACGGCCTCGAAGCTGCCCCGCCAGCCGATGATCTCCGAGACAAAGGCCAACGGAGCGGCGGCGCCGAGGGCCCCAAGCCCGCCCATGGCCATGAGCAGCCCCGCCATGGGCGTGAATTCCGTCACGGAGAACCACATGGTCAGCATCTTCATGGCGGGCACGAAAAACATGGCCACGCCGACGCCCACCGCCACCCTGGCCGCAATGGCCGCGCCCACGGAATGGACCTCGCCCATGACCATCGACGCCACGCCCGCCAGGAGGAAAAAGACCGTCACCGTGCGGCGCGGTCCCCAGGAATCGGAAAGAAGCCCCGAAGGCAGTTGCATGAGGGCGTAGGGATAGAAATAGGCCGAGGCCAGAAGACCGATGAGCGCGCCGTCCGCGTGAAAATCACGCATGAGGTCGAGCGCCACCACAGCCGGGCAAAGCCGGTGGAAATACACCATGAAATAGCCCGCAGCCAGCACGAAAAAAACGACCCACCGGTAATTCTTCGACCGCGCTCTCATGAAACGTCCATTTCCCGGGCGGACGGCGGGACGTCGAGAAAATCCGCCAGTTTTTCCGAAAGAGCGGCCTCGTCGCGAAGCTCGCACTCCCAGATCACCAGGGCGGACCAGCCCAGCTGCGCAAGCAAGGCCAGATTTTTCGCGTCCCTGGCCATGTTGCCTTCGAGCTTTTTCGTCCAATAGGCGCTGTTGGAGCTGGGCCGGTTTTTCCCGGCGCGGCAGTCGTGGCCGTGCCAGTAGCAGCCGTGCACGAAAATGACCTTTTTCCGCCCCGCGAAAACAAGGTCCGGCCTGCCCGGAAGCCCTCCGCCCCCCAGGCGATACCCGCGGCCTAGCGCCCGGACCAGCCGCCGCACCCGAATCTCCGGCTTGGTGTCCCGGCCCTTGACCTTGCGCATGATGGCGCTGCGCTCGGTTTTGGTGAACACGTCCGTCATGCCGCGCGCTCCGCCAAGGGCGCCAGAAGATGACGCGCCAGATGCCGGACCGCCGCAACCGCCACCGCGTCGCCCATGGCGTGGTAACCGTCGTTGTAACTGCCCGGGATGACGTAGGAATCCGGCGCGCCCATGAGCCGGGCCGCCTCGCGAACCGTCAAAAGCCGCGAAAGGAGTCCGCCCTCCCGGACGAGCATCAAGGACTGCCTGCTGCTGCCTCCCCGGGGCGCCCGCAAACATCCGGCCAGTCCATCGAATCGCAGTTCGAAAACCTGCCCGGCCCGCCTCGTGCGCCGGTAGCCCGGGAAAACCCGTTCCCCCCGGGAAATGGCCGCATCCAATTTCCGCCGATGCCCCTCGGGCATAAGCTCCAGAAGCCGCGCCGTCTTCTCCCGCGCATCGCACGGCGCGTCCCATTCCACCAGGCTCTCAAGCGACGCGCCGGTCCCCTCGGGCTCCGGCAACCGCCACCAGGTAAAATCCGACAGTCCCTCAACCGCCTTGACCAGCGTCGCCGGATGCCCATAGCCCGGTCCATCGGCTGTCAAACCGGAAACGTCCGTCCCCCGCCGCGCCGCCGCCACGAACACCCTCGGCCGGGACTGGGGCAGCCAGTCCGCCGCGTCCAGCATCACCGCCCCGGCCCGCCAGCCCCGGGCGATCAGCGCCTCGTGCAAGGCCCGGTAATGCGCGCCGCCGGACGAGGCCACAAGCCCGGCCACGTTCTCGGCGGCCAGCACGGCGGGCGGCTCGGGCATCTCGTCCATGACCCGCAGCCACTGCCAAAAGAGACCGCTGCGGCCCGCCCCAAGCCCTTCCCCACGCCCGGCCAGGGACAAATCCTGGCAAGGAAAGCTCCCCCAGGACAAAACCGCCCGAGGCAGCTCCCCGCCCCGGACGGCCTCTATCGAACCGAAATGGAAATGCCCCGCCCCGTGATTGGCCTCGTACACGGCCCGCTTCCTGGGACAGACGTCATTGGCGAAAACCGCGCGGAAATACGGCGCAAGCCCCTCGGTCACCAGCCCGCTGCCTGCGAAAAAATCAAGAAAAGGCAGCCCCATGCCCCGTCCTTCGCCGCAGTCCGTCATCCCACGGCCGCGCCCGGATTCGTCCGCGATGTCAACGCGCCCCCTTGGCGCCGCTTTGCTCGATGAGCTTCAGCTCGTTCACCGCGATGGCCTTCCAGTCGAAACCCGCCGCCACCTTGGCGCAGACCGCCTTGTCCGCCTCGCGCAAGGCCGGATCGTCCAAGAGCCGCACCACCTCGCCCGCGAACGCGTCCACATCCTCAAGCGGAACCTTGCGCATGCCCTCGGGAAATATCTCCTGGAATATCGGCAGATCATACGCCACCACCGGCAAGCCGCAGGCCATGGCCTCCACCGCCACCTGGCCAAAGCTCTCGTAATGGCTCGGCATGACGAAACATTTCGCCGCCTTCATGACCCCGATCTTCTCAAGGCCCTGCTTGAAGCCCAATAAATCCACATTGTCCGTCAGCCCGGCCTTGCCGATCTCGTCCTTGAGCGTGCTGAACCACCACTCGCTCCCGCCGCCGATCACCCCCAACCGGCTCCCTGGACGCGCCTCGCAGACCCGCTTCCAGATCTTCACCAGATCGAAAAGCCCCTTCTGCGGATGCAACCGGCCAAGATAGATCCCGTCATACCCGGCAGCCGCATCGCCCGAAGGCGCAGCCCGGAAATATTCCGCGTCCACCCCCATGGTCACCACATGCACGATGGACGGGTCCACCCCGCGCGCTACCAGCGCGTCCTTGTCCAGGGAATTGAGCACCAGCATCTCGCCCTTGAAAAGACGGATGAGCCACAAGGACATCCACTGCACAACCCAATAAATAAGCGCCCGCGCGCTCGGCAGCTTGAACTTGCGCGTGTACATGTTCTCGTAGCCCACGAACGGATTCGGCGCGATCAGAAAGACGCAGACCACGAACTTCGCGGACCTGTTGCCCAACCGGCACAGTATCGCGGGCAACAGATCGAACAGGAAATCCGACGGCGCATACACCGCGTCCACATGCTTCGGATACGACGCGAACGGACACGTCACGATGCGCCATAAATACGTGAGCAACACGTTCATGAGCGAGTCCGCCTCGCTCTTCATCGGCTCCCAATGCGTCCGGTACTCCGCCCGGACCCCCTGGGACTCGAGAACGCCTATCTCGCGCTTCGGCAACAACATGATGAGCCGTATGCCACGCGAAAGCCAAACCTTCGCGATCTCGGCGAAACGCACCTCGCTGCCGTCCCTGTTGGCCGTGTTCACCCGGCCCATGGCCGGTACGAATATCTTCATGGTGGATGCGCCTCCGGCGGCTGGGGGAGAGGGAACCCCTTTTAAGGAAAGGGGTTCCCTCTCCCCCAGACCCCCTCTCCTTCCCTAAACCTTTTTTATTTCGCTTCGCGGCGGGGATGAGAGCCCGTCGCGCGTGACATATTGGATGCGGGATGCAGACCGCGGCCGCGCGCTGTGGCGCGTCGCAGCGTTCCCTGAATTTTCGCGATGCCCGGGCGGATAAGGGCGCGCTTCGCGACGCCCTTATCCGCCCGGGCATCGCGAAAATTCAGGGAACAATAGCCATCGGGGCTTGCGCCCCGACTTTTTTGGATTTTTATCCTTTTGGAACCGTCGTGAAATCGATTCCTTTCAACAATCGCCGGTACTAGCGCATAGCCGGGAGAACCCTTTCGCGCAACCTCCCCCAGGCCATACCCGCCCATCTTTCGATCCCCATCCGCTAAAACTCGCGCGCCAGCGCGACGGCGACTATACTTGGGAATTTTGGGCGGGGGCGGAGGATGGAGGCTGGGCTGGAAGCGCGCTTCCAGCCCAGCCTCCATCCTCCG
>CALGYO010000147.1 GCA_937934715.1 uncultured Desulfovibrionaceae bacterium
CCGGCCATGGCACCCCCAGGGGCTGGGCCAGTGCCTGGCTTGCGCTCATTTGGCCCAATCAGCATCCCTCAATGGCCTATTTGGCCGTCGTCATGGTGGTCGAAGGACGATGCTGTGGAATCATGCCCATCGCCATCATCTGCGGGGGGGAATAGCCGGAAACAGCTTTTTGCAACGGCCTGTTAGGTGGAGGTTTACACAGTTTTCGTTACAGGCCCGGTCTCTCTAGAACACTGTATTTCAGCACAGAAAATTATCTGAAATAATTGATGATTTATTTGTTAGCATGCTTTATTTTCCGTTTTTTGAACCGACCCCAAGGGAGTTGCCACCTGTCTGTGATCGATTTACACTGCTCCCCACAAAGGGGAGCGGACCTCATGGCGCTGCCCCGGTTCTCAATCTTCTTCCAGGACAGGCTTCAGAGCTATCTCTGCTAAACCATCGGTAGCTTACACAGTTTTTGGAACACTCCCCATATGTTGGAAGCAAACGCAGTTATCAGCATCGGCATGCTCTATTCATCATTGAAGAATTGTCCGGCTTTCGATTCCGGCGGGCTGCATTCCTATGTAGCCTCCCGCTTCAAGTATTACGAGATTATCGTCATCGCCAATCCGGCGGAATTCTCTCCTGCAGACGAGGACAAGCTGCTGAATTCGCCCAACACCAGGATCGTCGTCCTCAATAATGCCGCGCCCGACGACATATTGCGCAAGAAGATCTTCGAGCTCGCCATCGGCGACTACGTCGTGCTCTACGATCCGTGCGAGACACCTAAGGAAATGATCGAGCGGGTCATAGACTCGAACATGGACGGATACGACTTCACGGGAGTGATCTACGGCAAGAGCCGCCTGTCCCTCTACGCGATGCTGAGCCGGCTCTTCTTCCTCTTCGTCTCCAAGCTGAGCGGATTCCGGCTGGACGGGAAGCTGTCCTACACGGGCTGCTACAGCCGGGCGCTGATAGAGGTCATCAACACCACGGAGTTCGGCCAGAATTACCTGAGGCTCCTTCTGGCGGCCGCGGGGTTCAAGAGCACGACGATCGAAGGCGCGTCGCGCTCGGCCCGCTCCCTTTCCCAGATATTCTCCCGCCTGGGCGGGAGCCTCGACATCATCGGCTCCGCGCCCCACCGCCTGCTCCAGTTGACCTCCTGGCTCTCGCTCGGAGCCTGCTCGGGAAACTTCCTCTATATCGGGTACGTCGTGGTCATGTGGCTCTTCGCACCGCACATCCAGCCCGGCTGGACGACCACATCGCTCACGCAGAGCTTCTTCTTGGGCATCCTCTTCTTCGCGCTCTTCGTCTTTTCCTGCATCTTCTCCTCGCAGCTCGGCAAGAAGGCGCAGACGCGCTTCTCCATCGCCCGGGACGACTCCCGCAGCGAATTCATCTCGTCCTTCAACACATTGAACGTCACGGACAAGCAATGACAGTATCGCTCATCGGCCATACGGGGGTCGTCGGAAGCAACCTGCTCGGGCAGGGAGACTTCTCAAGCACCTTCAACTCGTCGAACATCGCCGAGATGCGGGGACGGCATTTCGACACCATCTGGTGCGCCGGGATCCGCGCTGTGAAGTGGTGGGCGAACCAGCATCCCGAGGAGGACTGGAACGGGATCGCGGGCCTTTTGGACGTCCTCGCCACCGTCACCTGCGAGCGCTTCGTGCTCATTTCCACCGTGGACGTGTTCCAGCATCCCAACGGCAAGACCGAGGATGACGTGCCAGAGCACGAGGGACTCCATCCCTACGGTCTGCACCGCCTCGCGGTCGAGGAGTTCGTACGCGAGCGCTTCGCGGCGGCCACGGTCGTGCGCCTGCCGGGCCTCTTCGGCCCCGGGCTCAAGAAGAACGTGATCTACGACTTCTTGCACGACAACCAGACGGAGAAGATCCACGCGGACGGCCAGTTCCAGTTCTACGACCTGGCGAGCGTGCATGCCGACTGCGCGACGGCCGTCGCCAACGGGCTGGACCTCGTCCATTTCGCCGTCGAGCCCGTGAGCGTGCGCGACGTCGCCAAGACCGCCTTCGGCTTCGACTTCGAGAACCGGCCGGCGGAGATGCGCCCCGCACGATACGATTTCCACACCCTGCACGCAGGGCTCTACGGCGGCGTCGCCCCCTACATCCAGGACCGGCGGCAGGTCCTCGACAAGATGGCGGCCTTCGTGCGCCGCGAGCGGGCGGCATTGTGATCCCCTGCCTCGCGTCGGCGATCGCCTGGCTGCCCGCCGAGGCCCTGGAGGTGGCCGTGCTCCTGCGCGCTGAGGGAGCGGCCGGGATCGAGGCCGCGCCAGGGCTCTTCGACCGGCCCCTGACCGAGGTGACGCCGCGCCAGGTGCGGGAGGTCCGCACGTTCTGGGAGGGCGAGGGACTGCCCGTGCGGGCGATGCAGGCGCTTCTTTTCGGCAGACCGGAGCTGCGCCTCTTCGGCACGGAAGAGGAACGCGCGGCCCTGGCCGACTACCTGCGCATCGTCTTTCGCGTGGCCGGCGGGCTCGGCGCCGGGCCGCTGGTCTTCGGCTCGCCGAAGACCAGGGCACGGGGGGAGATGGAGCCCGCCGCCGCCTTCGAGACGGCCGGGCGGTTCTTCCGGCAGGTCGCCAAGGATGCGGACGCCGCGGGGTGCGTGCTCTGCATCGAGGCCAACGCCCCGGACTACGGCTGCGACTTCGTGACCACCCACGAGGAGACCTCCCGCCTGGTGAAGGCCGTCGCGACGCCCGGATTCGGACTGCAGGTCGACACCGGCGTGATGCGGATGAACGGGGAGAGCCCGGCCGACCTGGCCGCCATCCTCCGCGCCGCGGACGTCCGCCCGGCGCACGTCCACGTCAGCGAGCCCTTCCTCGCCCCGGTCGAGGCGGCGACGCCGTTCCACCGCGAGCTGGCCGCCCTCCTGGAGAATCTCGGCTACGCCGGAGCGGTCTCCGTGGAGATGAAGCGTCCGGAGTCTTTGCCGTCGCTTCGCAGCGCCGTGACGAGCGCGCGGGCGACCTATGGAGAGCCGCAATGAGCCAGTTTCCGGCCGACTGGAGCGTTCCCCGCTTCAGCGAAGACATCCTGAAGGAAAAGAGCACGCGCTACTGCCTCGTGATCCCGGTCATCAACGAAGGCGAGCGCATCCGCGACGAGCTGCAGCAGATACGGGAGACGGGCGCGGCCGAGGGCCTCGACGTCGTCATCGCCGACGGCGGCAGCACGGACGGCTCGCTCGAGCGCTCCTTCCTCGA
Source organism: uncultured Desulfovibrionaceae bacterium (assembly GCA_937934715.1). GTDB lineage: Bacteria > Desulfobacterota > Desulfovibrionia > Desulfovibrionales > Desulfovibrionaceae > CALGYO01. The sequence goes on from CALGYO010000147.1 coordinate 3,248, forward strand.
GTCCGTCGGTGTTGCCGCGCTGCTGACGAAGAGGGACACGGGCCGCCTCTCCGCGCAGCTCCGCATGGCCTACGCCTGGACGCTGCAGCAGGGCTACGAGGGGATCGTCACCATCGACGGCAACGGCAAGGATTCCGTGGAGTCCATCCCCCTCTTCGTGCGGGCCCTGGACGAGGGGATCGACTACGCGCAGGCGTCGCGCTTCATCCGCGGGGGGAAGAACAACAACGCGCCCCTGGTCCGCATCCTCGCCATCCGCCTCCTCCACGCTCCGCTCACGAGCCTCGCGGCCCGCAAGTGGCTCACGGACACCACGCAGGGGTTCAGGTCATACAGCCGGCGCTACCTGCTCGACGAGCAAGTGAAGCCGTTTCGGAGCTGCTTCCAGGACTACGAGCTCCTGGCCTATCTCGCGGTGCGGGCCACGCAGCTCGGCTACACGGCCGTCGAGATCCCGACCACACGCACCTATCCGACGGACGGGGCGATCCCCACGAAGATCAACACGCTGCGCGGCTGCGCGGATCTCCTCAATACGTTGCTGGCCGCCTGCCTCGGAAAATTCAATCCATGACGGAGCAGTACGACTTCTGCATCGTGGGCGGCGGGTTCTACGGCTGCTGCCTCGCGCTCTGGCTGCGGGCCCACTCCGACAGGATCATCCTGCTGGAGAAGGAGGACTCCCTCATGAGCCGCGCCTCGGCCGTCAACCAGGCGCGCGTGCACACGGGATTCCACTATCCCCGCAGCCTGACCACGGCCATCCGCTCCCTGGCGAACATGCCGCGCTTCGTCCTCGAATTCAGGAAGGCAATCGTGGACGACTTCACCATGCTCTACGCGATCGCCAGAAAGGGGAGCAAGGTCAACGCCCAGCGCTTCTGGCGCATGTACAGGGAGATGAAGGCGCCCATAGAGTCCGCGTCGCCTCGCCAGAAGGCATATTTCAACCCCGACCGCATCGAGGACGTCTTCGCGGTGCGCGAGCACGCGTTCAACCACGACATCCTGCGCTCCATCCTCGAATCGCGGATCGAGGCCAACGGCATCGAGGTGCGCTACGGCGTGGACGCCCTGTCGTGCAGGAAGGACGGGGGGGAGAGCATCGTCACGACGAGCGAGGGCGAGATCCGCGCCGGCCACGTTCTCAATTGCACCTATTCGAGGATCAACCGCTTCCTCGAGGCATCGGGAGAGCCGATCCTGAACCTCAAGCACGAGATAACGGAGATGGCCCTCGTGGAGCCGCCGGAGGACATGAGGGGTGTCGCCGTGACGGTCATGGACGGCCCGTTCTTCTCGCTCATGCCCTATCCGGGCCGTGGCGCCTACACCCTCTCGCACGTGCGCTACACGCCGCACACCTACTGGCGCGACAGCCAGCCGTGCGCCGACGCCCACGAGGTGCTGCGAACCCGCATGCCCGAGACGGCATATCCGCTGATGGTCCGCGACGTCCAACGCTACATGCCCAGCATATCCCTGCAATACAGAAGCTCCCTCTTCGAGGTGAAGACGGTCCTGGCGCGCAACGAGACGGACGACGGCCGCCCCATCCTCTACAACCATCACGACAACCTGGGCCGCGTCTACACTGTCATGGGGAGCAAGATCGACAACATCTACGACCTGTTCGAGGCGATGCACGACATCACGAAAGATGTCTCCCCGGACAGGAACACCTGGAAAACGATGCTGGGCCTGAAATAGAATGATCAATCTCAAGAAATTCGGCCGCTTCTTCATCGGAAGCGGTGTCGGTGCCGTGCTCGACTTCGGCGTGGGGGCGAGCCTGATCGGCCTCGGCGCCTCCCTCCAGGTCTCCACGGTCGTCGGCTTCACCGTGGCCATCCTGCTCACCTACTGGCTTCACCTGCGCTGGACCTTCGCCATGAAGGAGACCTCCTTCGTCTCGTCCCATCTGGTCAAGTTCGCCCTGAGCTCGATCTTCACGCTCCTCGTCAGGCTCTACGTGATCTTCCTCGGCACGTCGCTCATCGTCGTCGACAATGTGGGGCAGAAAGACCTGCTTCTGGTGGTCGCCATCGGCTTCTCCTTCTGCCTGAATTACGTCATCTCCACGCTCTGGTCGTTCCCAACCGTCAAAAGGTGCAAGTAGTCGGCCCTGAAATCTGTCCATCAGTCTAAAAAATGCTTACAAAATGCTGTTTTCGATGTATCGTTCCCGACCAGGAACTGCAGTGATTGCGCAGAGAACCGGTTGCCTCTGAGCACTTCGGGGGGCGGTCATGAAGGCAAAATCCCGAGAGAGTCGGCAGGCCAATTTCCTGTAACCGCATAGTTCACTGTCTTTCATGCCCCCGGCAAAGCCGGGGGCATGAAAGACAGTGAACCGCTCAAAGCGGTTTAAGAGTGAACCGGCTAAAGCCGGCAACCGCTAAACCAATTTCAGTTGCTCCAGCCGACGATCTTCCTGCTCTTGGTTCTTGATGTACTCTCGAACAAGAGCTTCATCCAGACCGACGGTTGAAACGAAGTATCCACGTGCCCAAAAGCTTTGGCCAACAAAGTTCTTTCGCCGTCCCATAAAGTTCCTGGCCAAGTGGATCGCGCTCTTACCTTTGATGTAACCAACTACCGAAGCTACTGCATATTTGGGAGGAATGGAGATGAGCATGTGGACATGGTCGGGCATGAGATGTCCCTCGACCACCCTACTCTCCTTTTGGCGGGCCAATTCCCGCAAGACTTCCCCCATGTGTACGCGAAGCTGGCTATATAACACCTTTTTCCGGAACTTTGGTATCCAAACCACGTGGTACTTGCAGTCCCATACCGAGTGGCTTAGGCTTTCGTAGTTGTTCAACGGAAGCCTCCGTCTGCTTGAGCTTTGAGCGGTTCAAGCGATGGAGGCTTCCAATTCCCGGAACTGTCAAACTCTGGGAGTCCCCCGGCAAAGCCGGGGGTTTACCCGTTATTATTATTTTGAGAACGTGACACTAGCTAAAAGCGACCTTTTTCAACACGCTGTTGGGCCAAAATAAACGCGCCCGGTGAGAGGCACATCACTGCGGCTTTGACACCAAATCAGGTAAATACGACAACCTTCGTGAGGAGCATAATGGCTATTGATAAAAATTTTACATTCGATAAGGCTGATTTTTTTTCGTTTATAATAATTATTGCCTGTGTTTTCCTTAGCTATTCTGTTGTACTTTTTAGTAACTATGGCGTTCATGATGACTACCACTTTTTATACAACGCTATAATGGGTAACAGCTCAACTCTTGACCTTCTAGCAAGCGTAGGGAGACCAATTAACGGGATATTGCTCTATTTTGGATTTTCTGCCGCAAAAACTATTAATAATCTTTCTTATTTAAGACTAGTAACTTTAGTTGGTATTTCTCTTTTGGGCTGTATAACATATCTTGTTTCGAAATATAACAATTTATCCACGATAACATCCACATTGATTTCAGTTTCTGTCGTATTACTACCTTCATTTCAGCTTTATTCTGCTTGGGCTCAGCATTTCACCACACCATTCGCTGGCGCTATTGCTCTTTGGAGCTCTTACATTGTAACAAAAGCAGATTTGTCAAATTTTCGATCGATGATTAAGTCATCAGCAATTTCAGCGTCTTTACTTTTCGTTGCACTTTTAATTTACCAACCAGTCGCAATGTTGTTTTGTACAGGAATTATTATATCAATACTTTCTGCAAAGGAATTGTTAAAAAAATGGAATTTTAAGCGAATTACGGCTGCTGTAAGTGTATCTTTTTTGGCACTACTTTTTGATTTTATTGCATTAAAAATAGGTCATTTACACTATCCAGCACAAGGCCTCAGATATAGCGTAGTAAGCGATGTGTTCGGTAAAATGTTGTGGTTTTTGAAGGAGCCTCTCGTAAGTTCTCTTTCATTTTATTGTGTACCTGGAAATGCAACTATTGCAATAACTGTATGCATAGTCATGGTAGTGGGATATGCATTTTATATCCTACGAAATGGTTTTCGCATTGGCTTGTATGCCGCAATTCTTTTAATAGGATGCATCATTGGATCATATTTGCCTAGTTTACTAACTGCCGAGAATTGGGCTTCATATAGAACAATAGTAGCGCTTAGTTCTTCATTTGTTGCTATATTCATCTGTCTTATCGTGGAACCATTAGTAAAAAAATATAACACCACAACTGTGCGTACGCCATCAACGCATGTCGAGTTTATTTATGCTGGCATAGCTATATATATCCTCATGATTTCTATAGCTACACAAAAAAACGTATACGATTCACTAGTCCTTCCAAATGTTATCGAAATTAACAACTTAGCTAGCAAGCTTGAAACAGTCAAAGATAAAAAAATTGCTACTATAGTGATAAAACCGTCGTCTTGGCAGGACTCCGCTGCCATTCCAATGGCTTATGATGAATTTGGTTTACCTTCATCCAGTCCTACCTATGCAAAAGTGATGGTAGATATAGTCAGAAGAAGCTTGAGCGCATGCAGCGCAAAAACTGATATACTTCTTGATAATAATGAAAAGATTACCTTCTCACCTGATGATGGGATATTCATCGATTTTAGACAACTTGTCACTGCGAATAGATTCCATTCAGTTAGCGCCTGTTTGATGCAAAATGATGGATGCATGATGCAGTCTGCCAATATTACTGATACAAATTGGACAAAAGGAATATGGACGAACTCCAAAATACCCAATTTATACAGTGTTGTCCTTTTGCGAGACACAGGTTCGCTAAGTATTCATGTCGGCGATACGTTGGTTTTCAAAAAATCTGGGAAGAGAAAAGTTGTAAAAATTGATCAATCTGGAAACTTTGTGGATATATTGGTATCCGGAACTCCATTAAACGCTAGCGATGGTTATCCTGCGCCTATAACTTTGAGCCCTTACGATTGAGGATATGGCTTCCTTCGATAGAGGCGTATACTCGATAAAGGGGTCAGGACACGATTTGACAAAAATCGTACGCTGTTATGGCTGAAAGCTGTCAAGCCCACATGAGGGTTCCTTTTTCGACGTGTTTTTTCTTCGCTTTCATTTCCAGGGCACCGGACAGGAGCGGGACTCTTTAGCGACGGTCGATCAAGCTGTTATTCGCGGGTTGGTTACCGCATGACCTTTTTCGTCGCGGAGCTGCCTCTCTCTAAGAACGGGAGTTCGGCTAGTAGCCTATCCCATAACGGGGCCCTTCTTCATTTCCGCCTCCACGAAAACCGACCTCACAGACGCCGCGCACAGCGATTTTCCGGCGTCAGCCAAGGCAAGGTCATCCCAGGCCGGAAAGTCGCTTATTCGGCCATTTTCAGCCCTTCTCGCTGGTGCTGGCGATATCTGCCGCACTGGGTTCCCAGCGGATGACCAAATGACCAGCCGGGACAGGCCGGCGGTCCCTCGGGGTACGCCAGAGGACGCCGATGATCCGGTTGTCTTCGGCCTCGAGCTTTTCGACCCGGCGAAGCAATGCGGCTGTGCTCATGGCTCATAACTCCTGCATTTTACGGTACGGGCATGACCGCAATAGAGCCATGCCCGCACAGTTGCATTTACTGGTTGACGTATCTCTTGGAAAAGATGCCGTTGACCGGATTCTTGGCCACGACTTCCAGACCCTTCGAGGCGCACCAAGCGTCATATTCCTCGACGCAGCCAAGGCCGTGCGCGTACTTGCGGCCCAAGAAGGTGGTTCTCGCAATGGCTCTGGTGTCGCGGTAGTCTTCGATAAGCCGCCGGCGCTCGGTGTTGGAGACGGCCAGATCCAGTTGGGCATCGAGGTCATCGCGGCGACGGGCCAGGAGGGCGAGACGATCCTTGAGGGCATCAAGCTCGGCCTGTCTGGCGGCCCGGTCATCATGCCGGCTGACCACCGTGTTGGCCTGGGCCAGGGCGCGGCGAAGACCGACTACAGCGGTCTGGTGCATGGCGATGGCGTCGCGGATCTGGCCGATCTCGCCCCAGATCTTTTTCAGCGCCTTGGGGTCAGTGCCCTCGAGAACGACCTGGGCGAGCCGGGCCGGGGCGCTGGCTTCCAGGTCGGCCAGGGTGGCTTCCTGTTCGGCGATAAGCTGCTCGAGCTCGTTGATGGCGGCGGTTGCGGACTCGACGAGCTCGCGGGCTTCCTCGATGCTGGTGACTTCCTTGTCCATGATTTTACCTTCCTGGTTGGTTGAGGGTTGGTTGAAAATTACGATCTGCCGGGGCCGGACAGCTTGGACTCGATGGCGGCCAGCCGGCTGGCGAGGTCGGCGGTCTCCAGGGATTTGCGATGGCCTTCGACCAGGGCGGCCAGGGCCGTGCCTTCGCTTGGGGTCAATTCGCCCTGGCTGACCGCGTCCAAGATCCTGGCCGTGGCCTCGGGCAGCTTGGAAGCATCGCCCAGGTTCGGCAGCGGCATCGACACCGGCCTGTCTTTGGGGGCCGGGGCCACCCGGTCAAGGATCACCCTGATCATGGCCGCATCGCCCTCCAGGGCCATCTCCACGGCTTTCTGGGCAACCTCGTCGGCCTGACCCTGCAACAGCGATTCAACGGCCAGGGTCGTCTTGTGCCGGCTGCCCTTGGGACGCCCGGCCGGGTTACCACTTTGCCCAGGCTTCCATGCAGATGCCGGCGGCTTCCGTTTTGTTGTCGTCGGTGTTGATTCAGACATTATTATTGCCCTCCTACAAGTCTTCAGCAGTTAAATCTGACTTCTCGTAGCTGTGATAATAATCATCCACACACGGGCAGTCAGTGTAGGTTTTATGCGCCAATTCGCCGCAACGGTCAGAACGCCTTACAGTCGGCCAGCCTTCACGATCTGGAGGTCTGCGGACACAACCGCCGTATTGATCACCACTATGCCGGAAATATATGCATTCCCCGCAGAAAATATCTTTAACACCGGCCTTCATCAGGGCGGCTCCGCGATAAGACATGATGACTTGGATTTCTTTTGCCTTTTCAGCCATTGACCACCTCATCGGCATCAGGGCAGTTGCAGCCGCGACAGGGCGGCAGAGCATGAAGTATCTTTTTGCGGGCCAAGGCGTGCGCCTCATCGGACCGCAGCCACGCCGGGCCGTGGGCACTGGTGCGGGTCCAGCCGGCCAGGGCGGCAACCGGCGCGGCGAACTGGGCCGCCCAGGTGCTGGTGCGGCAGAAGCTGGCGTCTTCGGCAGAGGTGGTGCGGAACCGGCGGGCCGCTTTGGCGAGTTCGTCAATCCGGGGCTCTTCGCGGCAAAGCCTTTCCCATCCGACATTTTCGGGCTGTGGTGATGTCATTTTTGCTTCCTGCAATGTGCCGCCGCGTCCTGCGACGGGCTGAGGGTTTATAGGCAACTGCACCCGTAGCAGGCCGGCAGTGCGTCATAAATTCGGCGGTAGGCGGTGCTGTATGCCGCACTGGAGCGCAGGGCCGGGTTCCGGCGCAGGCAGGACCAGCCGACCAGCTGAAGCAGCCGGGGCTTGAGAACCGCGCCCCAAATTTCGTTGGCGCAAAAGCGCCGGCCTTCGGGCTGGAGCAGGCGTGCGACCTCGAGCATCTGGTCCAGATCCGGTTCCAGCTCGACGAGCTCATCCCCGGAAATTTCGCCGCCGGTCCAGGGCGGTACATCCTGGCCGAAGCCAGACAGGGGAGAGGCCGCCATCAGTTCGGCCATGGATCGGCTTTCGCCATCGGTGTTGAAAAACGCTCGCTCAATGGCGCTGGCCTGCTTGATCGTCATCTTCATTTGCGTGCCCTCCTTGGCGGTTTTGCGGCGGCCGTCTTGGCCGTCCTTGGTTGAAAGTTATTTATCCCCCGGTGGAGATATTTATCTCAACGGGGGTTTCGAAGAGTTAAGGGGTTTTTTTCAGCCCTACACGTAAAACCTAAATGTGGTTTTTACGGCTTAGGTATGGAAATCCCCTTGAATCCCCGAAACCCCGCCCGAGATAATAAAGTTAAAGGAGTAATTCGCACCGCCACAGGTTGACGTTATCCTTTTTGCCGTCTTGAACGAACCGCATTTCGTCAACGATTCTATCGGCTTTACGCTCCAACCAGCGACCGATTTTGCGCGGATTGAGACGGTCGTCGCCAGTTATCTCCGCCAGCGCCGACTTGAGCGCGAACTCCCGCTCACCCTCGATCGCGATATCCACGCGCTTGATGACCTCTCCCACGGTGGTCGGCCGCTCCGAGAAAACCGAGAACCAGGCTTCGAGGAGAGCGCCCAATTTGGCCGTCTCGGGGTCACGGGAGTAGGCCGTGTCCACCGCACCGGCAGGGTCGGCGACATCGAGGAGGCCGAGATCGGCAACGTGGCAAACGGCGCGACGGACGGTGCTGTTCCAGGCTTCAAACGATGCGAACCCGCTGGCGGGCATTTTTGCGGACTGGCCGGCCCGGATGATGGTGAGCGCGGCGGCGACGAGCTCCAGGCGGCGGCTGCGGCAGTATTCGGCGGGGTCCAGGGCGAAGGACCGTCTCCACGGCGCGGCGTCCTGCGGGTCGATGCGGCATCCCAGGACACGGCGGCAGAGGTCGCCTTTGATCAGGGTGTTGTTGCCATTGATCAGCGTCAACATTCTGGTGGGGACGCTTATTTGGTCCGTGACGCCAAGCGGCCGGCCCCGGAAGGTCGAGCTCGTCAGGAAGCTGCACAGCGGGTCAGACGCGAAGGTGCCGTTCAAGTTGTCGACCAGCAACACCCTGGCCCCGGTGCGGCCGAAGGCGAGAAGGCGTTTTTCGATCTCGGCGTCGTCGCCCACGCCGCTCATGGGCGACACCTCGTCATCGCCCGCCAGGATGCCGGCGCATGTGGAGAGCAAGGTCTTGCCGGAGCCGGCGGTCGGCGAACCAATCATGAAGGCCGGGGCCGTTTCGAGCGCCGGCCGGATGACGCCGGTCAACAAGGCCGAGAAGTAGACGCCACGGTCCAAGGCGCTGACGAACGGGAACGCCTCGAACGGTCGCCACAAGACCTTCACGGCGGCGGCGAGTTGGGCGGTCGTGGGTGTTTCCGGCACGCCCGGCCAGCCGCGCAGGTCGCCCAGGAGCAGGCACAGGTCCGTGCCCGCGTCGTGGCCGTCGGTGTCGATGATCCGGCCGGTCGCCGGCTCCATGATCGGCGTGGGGCAGACCGCCTTCAACCGGGGCAACCGCCAATCGCCCCGCATGGACAAGATGGCCTCGGCCACGGGCCTCGGCGCGTCGCAGGGCACGTCCTTTTTCTGGGTCAGGTTGTACTTCGTCCAGGCCGCCAGCCGGTCCATTTCAACTAACAGCCCTTGCAGGCCGAGCGGCTGGATGGAGCCGTTTTCGGACACGCGCACGAGTTCGTCGCCCCGGTCGAAGACGCCGCCGTCCAGGCGCATGAGCTCCAGAACGCGCTGGGCCAGGGCGACCCGTTGGCCCGGCTCCCACTTGATCTCGCGCCGGGCGCGGTGGAGGTCGTAGCGGACGCCGCCGTGGGCGTGGCTGTGGAGGTACGGCCGTCCAGCCGCCCGGAGGTTGGCCCAGCAGATCCTCGGGTCCGAGCCGCCGTATTCCGGCTCCAGGGCGTCGTGGAAGCGCCGGTTGTGCCACTTGTGCGGATTGTCCAGGAGATCGCCAACCAGCACATGCTCGCCGTCGTCGGCGATGAGCTCGAAGTCGCCGTGCAGGATGCGTTTCTCGGCCGCCAGATTGTAGACTTCGCGCAAGGCCGCAGCCTCGGTCATATGCGTCGCCACTGACTGGCCCCGCGCCTTGAGTCTCGCCTCCACCCGGGCCTC
>CALGYO010000148.1 GCA_937934715.1 uncultured Desulfovibrionaceae bacterium
GGAACCCCTTCTTCCCAAAAGAAGGGGTTCCCCTCCCCCCAGCCGCCGGAGGCGCTGTTCATGCCGAACGTCTATTATCATCTCAGCCATTACATAAGCCATCGCCGGGCGGGCGAGGCGTACAGGCGGTGTTTGCGGCTGGCGGGGATTTCGCTGACCGATGATCCGGCGCGGGCGGACGTGGCCGTCCTGCATGACGATCCGCTCAATTATCCCGGGATATTGGCGCGCTGGGGCGTGCGGCCGAAACGGCTCGTCGCGTATGCCGTCTGGGAGGCGGAGCGGCTGCCATCGGCGTACGTGGGGCCGCTTCAGCTTGTGGACGAGATCTGGACGTGTTCCGAATTTTCCCGGGCGGCTTTCGCCAGGTCTTTCGATCGGGTCCGTCTGTTGCCGCATGTGGTGGAGCGGGTCGCGCCGGATCCAGGCGATGTGGAGCGCATGCGGGAGCGCATAGGCTTTCGGGAAGGGGTTTTCTCTTTCTACGCCATTGCGGACTCGGTCAATCCCAGGAAGAATCTGCCGGGACTGCTACGCGTTTTTTCGAAGGCCTTCATGAAGTCGGCGGACGTGCGTCTGGTGGTCAAGCAGTACCGGGCGCCGCTCGATCTTTCAACGTTGCCGGGCGTCATTTCCATTGACGAGGAGCTTTCGGACTCCATGATGGCGGCCTTGCACGAGGTTTGCCACTGTCTCGTGAGCCTGCACCACGCCGAGGCCTGGGGGCTGGGCTTGTCCGAGGCCATGGCTTGCGGCAATCCGGTGGTGGCCACCGGGTATTCCGGGAACATGGAGTACATGGACGAGACGAACAGTTATCCCGTCCGGTACGCCCTGGTTCCGGTTTCCGGCGAGATGCGTCTGCGCATACCGCTGTACGAGGCGGACATGCATTGGGCCGAGCCGGACGAGGGGCATGCGGCCTATCTCATGCGCCGTCTCGCCTCGGGCCGTGGGGGGGAGACCGGCGAGCGGGCCAGGGCCGTGGCCGGACGTTTCGGTCCGGCGGTCATCGCGGCGCGGTTGCGGGAGCTTCTGGCCGGGCTGTGACGGCGCCCGCTGGGGGTCAGTTCTTGAAGATCGGGTAATGGGGGTTGTCGCGCAGGAACGCGTCGATGTCCCCGTCGGGCAGGGGACGGCTGACCCGGTAGCCCTGGATGAGTTCGCATTTTTGTTCGCGCAGGTACCACAGCTGTTCGTCCGTTTCCACGCCTTCGGCCACCACGCTCAGATTGAGGCTTCTGGCGATGGCGATGACCGCGTTGACGAGGGCGTTGGCCTCGGGGTCGGCCGGGATGTCGTCCACGAAGGATTTGTCGATCTTGAGGCATTTGATGGGAAAGGAGCGCAGGTAGGACAGGGACGAGTACCCCGTGCCGAAATCGTCCAGAGCCAGGATGACGCCCATGCGCGTGAGGTCCTTGGCGATGGCCATGGCGGATCCCGCGTCCTGGGCCAGGGCGGATTCCGTGATTTCGAGTTCCAGGAGGTGGGGGGGGAGTTCCGCCCGCATGAGCGCGGACGCGACCACCACGGCCAGGTTTTCCTCGCGAAACTGCCTGGCGGACAGGTTGACGGACACGCGCAGGGCCGTGTGGCCGTCCTTGCGCAGCCGGCCCAGGGTCCGGCAAGCCTCGCGCAGGACGAATTCGCCGATGGGGACGATGAGTCCGGTTTCCTCGGCCAGGGGGATGAATTCGGCCGGGGAGATCAGCCTGCCCTCGCGTTTCCAGCGCACCAGGGCCTCCATGCTGACGATGCGTCCGGTGACGGCGTCGGCCTGGGGCTGGTAGTGGATGACGATTTCCTTGCGCTCCAGGGCCTGGCGCAGGTCGTTGACCATTTCCAGGCGGCGGCTGATGCGGTCGTTGAGTTCCGGCTGGTAGAGGCTGTAGGTGTTCCGGCCGAGCTGTTTGGACTGGTGCAGGGCCAGGTCGGCGTTTTTCACCAGATCCTCGGCGGCGTCCCCGTCCGTGGGGTAGATGGAGAGCCCCAGGCTTGCGGTGATGAAGATATCGCGGCCTTCGATGAAAAAGGGCTTTTCCAGGGCGGAGATGAGCCAGTTGGTCACCTTCGGGGCGTCGTTGTCCCCGGCGCGTTCCAGGAAGAACAGGAATTCGTCGCCGCCTGGCCGGGCCAGGGCGCCTTCCCAACTGGCCGGGGGCGAGAGCCTGCGGGCCAGTTCCTGGAGCATGCGGTCCCCGGCGGGGTGGCCCAGGGCGTCGTTGACGGTCTGGAAATTGTCCAGATCGAGCATGGCCACCACGATCTTCTGGTCCTCCCGCTTGGCGTGGGTGATGGCCACATCCAGCCGGTCCATGAACAGGTAGCGGTTGGGCAGGCCGGTCAGGCCGTCGTGGCTGGCCTGATGGCGCAGCGCCTGGTCGCGCTTCCACAGCTCGGAAATATCGTGAAAGACCGAGACATAGCGGTAGGGTCTGCCCCGGGCGTCATTCATGGCGTTGATGGAAAGCCATTCCGGATAGGCCTCGCCGTTTTTGCGGCGATTCCAGATTTCTCCTTCCCAGCTTCCTTTCTCGCGCAGGCTCGTCCACATCTGCTCGTAGAATTCGGGCCCGTGGCGGTCGGATTTGAGCATGCGGGGATTTTGTCCCAGGACCTCCTCGGGCAGGTATCCGGTGATGGCGGTGAACCCCTTGTTCACGAAGAGGATTTTTCCGTCGTCGCCGGTGACGACCACGCCTTCCACGGCGCTGTCGAACACGCGCCGGGCCAGTTCGAACTGATCCTCCGCCTGCCTGCGTTCGGTGATATCCTGGGCCGTGCCCGCGATTTCGCTCGGCTTGCCCGAGGCGTCCCGCGACGCGACCTGGGCCATGCTGTAGAGGATGCGTTCCTGGCCGTCACGGGTCAGAATCCGGTATTCGACGCCGCTGTATTCCTTGCCCTGGGACAGCGAGGACAAGGCTTCCCGGACAATCGCCCGGTCTTCGGGGTGAACCAGGGGCTCAAGTTCCGTCGCGCTTGCGTATTCGGCGTCCAGCCCGTGGATTCGCGCCATCTCCTTGGAGAGATGGAACGTGCGGCTGTCCGGGTAATAGGTCCAGCTGCCGAAATGGGCGATCTGCTGGGCCAGGGCCAATTCTTCCAGACTGCGCTTGAGGGCGTCCTCGGCCCGCTTGCGCTCGGTCACGTCGGTGATGGCGCCCACGATGGCCGTGACCCGGCCGTTTCGCACCACCGGGCTTTCGCGCACCTCGGCCCGGATGACGCGGCCGCGCACGGTGCGCAGGGAGATTTCATAGGTCGGCTGCCGTTCGCCCGTGGCCAGGGCTTTTTCGCTCATGACCCAGGCCTCCCGGTTCTGGGCCGAGTCCGGGACGAAATCCTTCCAGGGGCGCAGGGCTTCGGAGGGGGAGCAATCGAGGTATTCCCGGCAGCGCGGGCTGACGTAGGTCAGCATGCCCTGGGGGGAGCGGAAGAAGAACAGGTCGCCGCTGTGTTCCACGATCTGACGCAGCTTGTCTTCCTGGTCGCGCAGCCGGTCCATGGCATCGGTCAGTTCGGCTGTGCGTTCGCGGACCCGGTCCTCAAGCCTGGATCCGTATTCGGCGATCAGCCGCTCCTGGCGGACGCGTTCGGAGATTTCCTCGAAGGTGGCGATGGCTTCGGTGGGGGAGACCCCCGGCGCGATGGGGTTGACCACCACGCGCAGGTTGGTCTTTTTCCCGCCGGTGGTGGAGATGAATTCGCCCTCGAAGGAGGCGCGTTCCCCGGCGAGGGCGCCGAGCACGGCCTGGCGCAATTGTTCGCTGCTTGTGGATTTCGGGGTGTTGAAGCCGATGAGCCGTTCCCGGCTCGAACCCATGAGCTCCACGAAGGCGTCGTTGCAGTTGATGATGGTCCCGTCGTTCGCGTAGTGGACCATGGCCAGGGGGGCGTTTTCGAAAACGATCCGGTGGCGCTTTTCGCTTTCCTCGAGTTCCGCCTGGGCGCGCCGGGTTTCGCTGATGTCCTCGAACATGACGATGGCTTCAGAAGGCGAGCGGCCGGGCGTGACCGGCGTGAACAGAACGCGGAAGTAGGACGTGTGGCCGCTCAGGACCGAGGAATATTCGCCCTCGTAGGCGCCCACTTCCCCGTTTATGGCTTTGCGAACGCCTTCCCGGACATGCTCGTTTTTGACTCCATGCAGCACGTCGAAACCCAGATAGTCTCTGCGGCGCGCGCCGAGCATGGCGGCGAAGCGTTCGTTGCAATCAAGCGCCACGCCGCGCGAGTCCAGGTAGGAAAGACCCACCGGGGCGTAGTCGAGCATGGTCTGAAACAGGCGGTCGAAGGCGCCAGCCGTGGTTCCGGAGCTCTGGGGCCGGGAAACGTCAACGAGCAGGCCGTCTATGCCTGCGGAATCGTCAGCGGCGGCGGCTTCCCGGATGACGCAGGCCCTGAAGCCGCCGGGCAGGCGAAGATGGCAGGAGATGGCGATTTCGGTTTCGCCTTCCGGGAGCTTTTCCCGCTCGGCCTCAAGCCGGGCGAGGTCCAGCTTCTCCAGGGGAACGTCCGAAAAGGGCTGGCCAACGAGTTTTTCGGCGGGAATCCCCAAAAGGGCCATGGCGCTCGGGGAGACCCGGGCGAAGATTTTTTCGCGCGTCAGGGAATAGAAGACCACGGCGCCCGTCAGACGGCCGGAGGCGGAGACGTCGGAGGCGATGGCGGCTGGCCGCGCCGATTGAGCATTGGCGTTTCCGGGTGACATGGTGCGCGCCTTGACGGACTGTTGACCGGTAAAACCCGATGGGAACCCTTGTTAAAGGGATTGTGCTGAATGTGGGGAAAAGAATCAAGAGTTTTGGCGATGGGCGGGGAGAGCGGCCGTCCGGTCCGGGACCGGGCCGGGCGGCCGCGCCGTTATCTGGCCATCATGGCGCGCAGCATGTCCGCGCAGCCTTCGGCGTTGTGGCTCATGCTGTAGAGCCGGTCCACGAAGTGGAGCAGCTGGTAGATGTCCTTGAAATCCATCTCGGAGTTGTAGATGGCCGAGTCCAGGTCCGCCCGCAGTCTCCAGGCGGCATGGTGGGCGGCGCGCACGTCGCGGATTTTTTCCTTGACCTGCTGACGGCCGAGCGTGCGGCCGTGAATCAGATCGATGGTGGATTCCAGGGCGGGTTCGAGCCGGGTCACGGTTTCGATGACCTCGTCCTGAAAGCCGAGGACCCCCTTGCGGTATTCGGGGGGGATGGACACGGTGCGCATGCCGAGCCAGTTGAGCGCCTCCTGTCCGGCGTCCAGGATGTTGTCCTGGCTTCTGGTGTAGTTGAAAAAAAGCGTCTTATCCACGGCCATGAAAAGGCCCCAGGGCAGATGGTTGCGGATGTTACGCTTGATTTCGTCGGCCTTGTTTTCCACCTTGTCCACTTCCACCCGCAGGTCATGGAAATCCCGGCAGGTGCCGCCCTCGATATAGCACTCCAGCGAACCCTGAATCAGCTCCATGCCCTTGGCGATCTGCTGGTAATGCCGCAGCAGGCCATCCATGGGGGATCGCTGGGTCAGAAGTCCGAAAAAGGGCAATCGGCGCATGTCGTTCTCCTTAAAAGGATGGTTACAGCATGAAAAAACTTAATAATTTATAGATCACGATGCAGGTCAGGGCCGCGATGGGCACGGTGAGCACCCAGTACAGCACGATGCGGCCGAGCACCCGGAAGTCCACCGCGGAAAACCCTCTGGCCAGTCCCACGCCCACCACCGATCCCACGGCCGCGTGGGTGGTGGACACGGGCATGCCCAGGTTTGAGGCGACGAGCACCGTGGTGGCCGCGCCGAAGTCCACGGAAAAGCCGCGGGTATTGTTCAGGGTGGTGATCTTTTCCCCCACCGTGGCCATGACCTTGTAGCCCAGCAGGGTGATGCCCGCCGTGATGCCGAGACCTCCCAGAATGAGCAGGAACATGGGCACCTCGGCCGAGGGGGGCAGGGCCTGTTCCCTGGCGATGAGGTAGATGGTGGCCACGGGGCCGATGGCGTTGGCCACGTCGTTGGCGCCCTGGGAGATGGCCACGTAGCAGGACGTGCCCACCTGGAGGTTGCGGAAGATGGATTCCACGCCTTCGGCGCTTTCCTCCACCCCGCGCATCATGCGTCCGACCAGCAGCCTGCTGGCCAGCCAGACCACGGCGCAGACGCAAAGGACCCCGAGCAGGGTCGCGGCCCATCCCAGGCCCAGGCTTTTCCCGGCCGGGGTCTTGTAGACGAAGGAGAAGATGATGAGCGCGACGGTCAGGGTGATCCAGAAGGGGGTCCACTTTTTCGCCTGGAGCAGAAAATGCTTTTTGTAGAGAATCTGGCGGCGTATCTGGGTGAAGACGACATAGGAAATGAGGCTGCCGAAAAAGGGCGAGATGATCCAGGACAGGGCGATGCCGCCCATGACCCACCAGTTGACCGCCCCGGGTCCTCCCGCCAGAAGGCCGAAGCCCAGGATGCTGCCCACGATGGAATGGGTGGAGGAGACGGGCAGCGCGGTCAGGGTGGCCACGAGCACCCAGAGCCCCGCCGAAAGCAGGGCGGCCAGCATGCCCACCATGAGCACCGTATGGTCGGGAATGGCCTCGGGGTTGATGATGCCCTTGCTGATGGTGGCGGCCACGTGGGAACCGAAGAAGACCGCGCCGAAAAAATTGAGACCGCCGGCGATGAATACGGCTTGCCGCACGGTGATGGCCCGGGCGCCCACGGCCGAAGCCATGGAATTGGCCACGTCGTTGGCGCCGAGGGAAAACGCCATCAGGAATCCGGCGATGATGGAGAAATAAAGCGTGAAGCTATAGATATCCATGAAAATATGTTGTGTTCCGGTTACAATTTGGCGACGAATGCGCGCGCTCATGGCTTTACACGGAAAAATATGCGAGGGAAACACCAAATTTGGCGCGAGAGCCTCTAAACGCCGGCGGACCGGCGGAGCGAAGCATGAGAAAACAAAGCATCGGCTTGCGGTTGACCCTGTCCATCTGGCTGCTTCTTCTGATCGCCATGGTCCCTTCCTACCTCTATTTCAGCAGGGTCATCAGCCGCGACGTGATCGAGGAGGCCCGCTCCCGGGCGGTGGCCGCCCTGGATCTGACTTCCTGGCTCATGAACGGGCATCCTCCCTTCGCGGACGCGCGGGAACTGGACGGCTGGATGACCACCCTTGCGGACAAGCTCGGCATCCGCATCACCTACATCCAAAACGGCCTGGTCACGGCGGATTCGGGCGTGCCCTACGACAAGGTGCCCGCCATGGAGACCCATGAATTCCGCACCGAGGTGTCCAAGGCCGCGGACGGGGAACTCGGGGTGTCCACGCGCTACAGCGAGACCCTCAAGCAGGAAATGCTCTACGCCGCCAAGAAGACGGACGGCCCGGCGGGGATCGGTTCCGGCATTCTGCGGCTGGCCATTCCCTTTTCCGGGGTGAAGGACCGCCTGGGCAGGCTGGACACGGCCATGCTCTGGGTGTTCGCGATCTCCCTCGCCCTGGCGGGGCTTTTCAGCCTGGCCGTGTCCAGGCGGCTTTCCCACTCCATCATGCGCCTGTCCACGGCGGCGGCAGCCATCGGCCGGGGCGGCTACGGCAAGCGCATCCACGATTATCCCGGCGCGGAATTCGCGCCTCTGGTGGACGCCTTCAACGAGATGTCCGGGAACATCAAGGCGCAGGTGCTCACGGTGGAGGATCAGAAATGGCAGCTGGACGCGCTGTTCAACGCCATGGCCGAAGGCGTGGTCATCCTGGACGCCAAGGGCCGCATCCTCTCCTCGAACCATACCTTGAAGGGCATGTTCCCGGGGGTGGAGTCCGGTCTGGGCCGGCACCATCTGGAGGCCCTGGGACGGCCGGAGGTGCAGCAGTGCATCGAGTCCGTGGCGGAGGGAGCCGGGGACCAGGAGAGCTGCCAGCGGCTCATGGAATTGCCGGACGGCCGGATCCTGCGGGTCAGGGTCATGTCCCTGCGCGACCGGGAAGGCGTGCTCAAGATCATCGCCGTGTTTCGGGACGTGAGCGAATCCCAGCGCCTGGAGCGGGTGCGCCGCGATTTCGTGGCCAACGTCTCCCATGAACTGAAAACGCCCATCACCAGCATCAAGGGCTACGCCGAAACCCTGCTGGACGCGCCCGAGGGCGACGTCAAATCCAGGGAGAAATTCCTGCGCATCATCCTGAACAACGCCGACCACATGAACAAGATGGTCACCGGGCTTTTGCGGCTGGCCAAGTCGGAAAGCGGCCTGGAGAAGCAGCCCGCCACGCCCGTGGACCTGGCCGAGGTGGCGGTCGAATGCCTGGAGGCCGTGCGTCCCATCGCGGAGCGCAAGGGCGTGGAACTCGTGAACGAACTGGACTCGTCCGGACCGATGTTTCTGGCGGACTGGGACGGCGTGCGCGAAACCCTGACCAACCTTTTGGACAATGCGGTCAAATTCTCTCCCGAGGGCGGGAAGGTGACGATCCGGGTGAAGACGCGCGGCGAGGGGCCGGCGGCCTACGTGGCGGATCAGGGCCCCGGGGTGGCGCCGGAAAACCGCTTCAAGATCTTCGAACGCTTCGTGCGGCTCGCCCCGGGCAACGGGAAAAGCGGCAGCGCGGGACTTGGGCTGGCCATCGCCCGGCGCATCGTGGAGAGCTACGGCGGCGCCATCGGGGTGGAGGACCAGGCGCCCGGGGAAAAAGGCGCGGCCTTCTGGTTCACCCTGCCTGAAGCCAGATAGCCGGGCGGATCAGCGGCCGGACGGACAAGGACGTTTGAAACGAAAGCGCCCCGGCGAACATCGCCGGGGCGCCTGTTTCGCGATCCGGGCAGGCTATTTCTTCGGCGCGCCCTGGCGCTGCTGCTGGCAGGCCGCGTAGCCCATGTTGCAGTTTTCCACGCAATTGCCCACGCCCGCGCACATCATCACGCAGCGCTGGTAGCTGGGCATGCAGGGGTCGCTTCCCTGGCCGCCCTGTTGCATGCCGCCCTGTTGCATGCCGCCCTGTTGCATGCCGCCCTGCTGGGGCGGAGCGGCCTGGGCGATGAGCGCGCCCGCGCCAAAAGCGCCGGTTTCGGCCTGGGCGGCCGCCGGGGCGAGAGCCAGGACCAGAAGGCCCGCCAAAAGCAATCCGGATATACGTTTCATGCGCCCTCCTTTCGCCAGGCGCCGCGCGCCTGGACATGCGATCCATCCACCACAGGGGCGCCGTTCTGTCAACGGCCCGGTTTTGATGCAAACGCTCCGCGCCGCTTGCCCGGAACGCGAAAATGCGCCACAAGGAATCATGGAAGATTCCCTCCCAGAAAAAACGGAAAAAGCCGAACCGGACGGCGAGCGGACCGGGTTTCCGGAGTTCGAAACCGTGTTCATCCTTTCGGGGGACCGGGAGCATGTGAAGCGGGACAGGGACTGTCTGCGCGAATTCAAGCCAAAGACCGTGGTGGAGTTCGCAAGCGGCGCCGAGGCCCTGGATTCCTGGCGCTTCTACAAGGTGGACCTCGCCCTGGTGGATTCCATGCTCGGGGACATGGACGGGGTGTCCTTCCTGCGCCGCCTGCGGGTCCTGGACGAGCGCCGCGAGGTCCCGGTGGTCATGATCACGCCGGAAAACGCGAAGGAGGCGGTGCTCGACGCCATCGCCGCCGGGTGCGACGGCTACGTGCTGCGGCCCTATTCGCGCAAGACCTACGAGGGCCACGTGCTCATGGCCCTTCGCTCCGGCCGGGCCCTGGAGATCGAGGAGGCCCTGGCGGATGAGGGCCGGGAAAAGGTCAGCCAGGGGGATTTCGACGGCGCCATCGAATCCTTCGAGGAACTGTTTTCCGACGCCGGACAGGCCCAGGGGTATTTCGACGCGGGCATGCGCTTTTTGGCCCAACAGCAATTCGGCAAGGCCATCGCCGCCTTCAAGCGGGCGCTCAAGCTCAACGACCTGCACGCCGAGGCCTACAAGGGCATGGCCGAGGCCTATGCGGCCAAGGGCGACGAGGACATGCGCCTGGCCTGCCTGCAACGGGCCGCCGCGCTCTACGCCGAAACGGACCGGCTGGAGGACTGCAAGCGGCTTTTCATCGAGATCCTCAAATACGACGCCGCCGCCCCGAACCCGTTCAACACCCTGGGGGTGAACCTCAGAAAACGGGGCGACGTGGGCGGCGCCTTGCGGGCCTACGCCCAGGCTCTGGAACTCACCCCCATGGATGAGAACATCTATTACAACATGGCCAAGGCCTATTACGTGGTGAAGGACCGGGAAAACTGCCTGACCCGCCTGCGCCAGGCCCTGGCGCTCAAGCCGGATTTCTCCGAGGCCGGGGCGCTTTACGAAAAGCTCGCCGGAACGGCCTGGCCCGCCCTGGCCCGAACGTCCGGGGCGCCCGGCGGGACTGGCGAGACCGGCGGGACCGGCCCGGGGGACGCCCGGAACGCGGAGAACGCGGGGCGCCCGCCCGCCCCCTCCCTCCGGGACGAATGAACGGGCGGCGCCCCGTGAAGAATCGTTTGACATTTTTCATGGTTTTGCATCCATAGAACCATGGGAAAACGTGAAGACCACATCCGAAGCGCGGACCGGGAGCCTGGCGCGGGCGGGGACGGCGCGCGGGATTCCTCCAGGCGGCCCCCTTCCTCCGGGACCGGTTCGCCGGACGGCGAGTCCGGCCGGTTTCCGAGCATATTCACCACGGATATCAAGCGGATCACCTTTTGGCTTTCCCTGTCGGGCGCGGCCCTGGCCGCCCTGGGCGCGGCCGGGCTGGTCCAGGCCTGGATGGCCAGGGACCAGCCGCGCCTTGCCGTGAGCGTCCTGTACTCCCTGTTCATCCTGATTCTCGCGTGCGCGTTCTTCCTCTATCTTCGCCGCAAGCGGCGCTGGTACCTGGAAGTGGAAAACGAGCGCCTGCGTGAACGCGCGGCCGGGGAGGCGGCCGGGAATGCGGAGGACGTCTGCGCCATCTGTCACAAATATTCGCCGGAAGACATGGCTTCCTGCGCCTTTTGCGGCCGCCGGACCTGCGGGGACTGCCTGCGCGAGGAAGACGCCGGAGACGAGCTTGCGCCCAAAGGCTTCTGCCCCGTGTGCTGGGAAGCGGGCGAGCCCTGCCGTGAACGCATGCTGGAGCTTGAGATCGTCTTCGACGCCCGGCGCGAACGTCTGGAAAAGGAATGGCGGGAAGCCGCCGAGCGTCTGACGGGCGGCGAAACCGGCCGGGAGGCGGGGGAGCGGCTCAAACGCTTCGACGCGTCCATCGGCGCGAGCTTCCGGGAAAAAATTCTGGAGCTGGAGCTTGAACTGGAAGAGGAAAGAGAGGCGCAGCGGGCCAAATGGCGGGAAGAGGCCGTGAAGCTGGTCCGGCTTCGGAGGACCTCCCCCGGAGACGGCGAGGAAAGAGACCGGCCGGGACAGGCCCTGGACGATTGAGAAGAGCGGCCCGGCCTTGGAGCGGGGGCGCGAATCCCGGCCCGTCCGGGCGGGGACCGGGACGAGGAAGGGCCAGGCGGGGAAGGCTATTGCGCAGGCGCCGGTTTTCGCGGGCCGGGTCGCGGGAGAAGGGCCGGGACGCCGCACATGAGCGGGACGTTTGAACCGGCGGGTTTTGCCGGATCGGAATGAACGCAAAGAGCATCTTCGAACCCCGCATGCGTTCGTCTTTTGCGCGCGAGGCTGGCCGGACGCGCCGGGTATGCGGATACGCGGGGCGTACGGACGCGCGGGGATAAGGAGCGGATGATTTATGGGCCGGGACGGGGCTTTCGGCTTGGGGCGGCTTCTACGCCGCCTTTTCGGACGGGGCGGCGAAGCGCCCGGGGACGGCGTCCAGGGCGCGAACATTCCCGCGCCCGGACCGGCGGCCGATCCCGGGGACGAGGCGAAGCGGCGCATCCGGGAACGCATGGACAACCTGGAATCCCGCATCCAGGGGACGCTCAACCTGAAAAAAAACGTTGCGGTCCTGGATCTGGACGATTTCCCCGGCGATCCCTGCGAACCGGGCAAGCCGGGCGAACCGGGTTCGCCTTCCGGCGCCGCCGGGCAAGGCGGACCGGAAGGGGCGGGCTCGCAGGGCGTCAGGGGGGGCATGGGCTCCGGCCGTCCGGAAGTCCCGGATCAGCGTGATGACGGGCTGCTCTTTCTCGGTCCCGAGGAAGCGGGAGAGCCCGAAGGCGTGGACGCGACCCTGGCTCGTTTTGCGGCGGTGAACCTGGAGTATCCCACCTTGGCGGCCCTGTTCCGGCTGAGCATGCGCCGCCGGGCCAGACAGGCCCTTTCCCCGGACTGGCCGGATTTCGACGCCTCCCTGGAATATCTCGTCTCGGACGTTCCCTTCACCCCGGCCAAGGGGCCGGTCCCCAGGCCCGAGGAACTCGTACGGGCGGACCTGCGCCTGGCGGCCATGCCCGACGCCTACGCCCGGCTGGATAGGGCCTTAAAAAGCGGCAACTGCCGGGTGGAGGAGGCCGCGGCCATCATCGGCATGGACCCCGGGCTTTCGGCCACGCTGCTGAAAATGGTCAACAGCGCCTTCTACGGCCGGACCATGCGCCAGGCCGGGGGGCGTTTTCCACTCAAGGTGGATTCCCTTTCCCGGGCGGTCACGGTCATCGGCGAGAACCAGCTCTCCAACCTGGCCCTGTCCGTGTCCGTCCTGCCCCTGTTCCAGAATCTTCCCAAGGAGGTCGTGGACGTGCGGGCCTTCTGGCGGCACAGTCTGGGCGCGGCCATCCTGGCCCGGGCCCTGGCCCGGCGCACGGGGCTGGCCGACCCGGAGCG
Organism: uncultured Desulfovibrionaceae bacterium; assembly: GCA_937934715.1. Taxonomy (GTDB): domain Bacteria; phylum Desulfobacterota; class Desulfovibrionia; order Desulfovibrionales; family Desulfovibrionaceae; genus CALGYO01. The sequence goes on from CALGYO010000148.1 coordinate 12,749, forward strand.
CGCGTTCCTGGGCGGGCTTTTGCACGACATCGGCCGTCTGGCGGCCTATCGGGGCATCCCCGGCCACTGCCTTTCCGCCCTGGCTCTGTCCGTGGGCGAAAAAATTTCCCTGACCGAGGCCGAACGCCGGATTTTCGGTTGGGACCACGCCGGGCTCGGCGGCGTCCTCCTCGAAAAATGGCGCTATCCCGAGAGTCTCGCCCAAACCGTGGCCGGGCATCACGATCCGGAGGCGGCCGTGGCCGGTTGCGAAACCGCCGTGGTCCATCTGGCGGACATCCTGTGCATCGCCCTGGGCTACGGCCATAGCGGGGACCGGCGGGTCCCGGCGGCCGCGCCCGGGGTCATCGAACTGCTGGGACTGACGCCGGAAGGGCTTGACGCCGTGGCCGGGGAAGCGGAAACCGCCTTTGAGGCCGTGTTCGCCTCCATGCTTCCCCAGGAGGCGGACGGGGGCTGACGCGGCGCTCTTGAACTGTGCGGGAGTTGTCATTACTCTGTTGTTCATCCAGGGTGTTCTCCGCATCATTCAAACGCGGGCTCTGTGAGGACGCGACGAACGCGGCGCGTCCTCGAAACGGGCGCGCCGGGGACGTGGGCGTCCGGGCATGGGCATGGCTTTATCCGTCGCGCCGGGCCAGGCGCGGGACAATCCTTTGGACGCACGGCCGCTTGGCGGTCTTTTAGGAACGGACGCGGCATGGCCGAAGAAACGGTGACCGGCGGGGATGGCGAGGTTCTGGCGGCTTTTCGCGAGCTGCCGTTTTTCACGATATTCACGGAAGAGGACCTGGAGCGCATGCGGGTGCGCGACGCCGCGCGCATCCGGCGGTATCGCCCGGGCGAGACCATCATCGAGCAGGGCAATTACGAAAAGACCTTTTTCGTGCTGCTGTCCGGCTCGGTCCGGATCGTGCGTTCGGGCCGGGAGGAGGCGGTCATTTCCGGCCAGGGCGCGGTGTTCGGGGAGATGAGCTTCATCCTGGGCAAGGCGCGCACGGCCTCGGTCCTGGCGGCCGGGGAGACCGCCTGTCTCGAGGTCAACCTGGGCTATGTGGATTTTCTCGAAGGCGCGGCCCGGGAGGAGTACCTGTCCAAGTTCTACCGGCTTCTGGCGCCCGTGGTGGCCGGGCGTCTCGGCTCGTTCAATCCGGGAAAGGCGGAGATGCTCCTGGAGATCCGGGATCTGGAGGCGCAGATCGAGACCCTGACCAGGCCGCTTCGGGAACGCATTGCGGCGCTTCGCGAGGCGCTTTCGCGCGAGGACGTCCAAAGCGACGACGAGGAGGCGCTGCGGCGGATTCTGGACCGGCGGTTCTAGGGCTGGTTACCCCTTCCTGTGAAAGGGCGACATGGCGTTCATCTCTTCGACGTATTCCATTTCCAGGCGGTTGATTTCCTCGATGTGGCGGTGAAAGAGCGTGCGCGTTCCGGGCAGGGCGATGTCGTGCAGGCTGACCACGGCGCGGGAGCGGAAGCCCCGCCTGGCCTTGTGCTCGCCCCCCATGCCCGGATCGTACAGCCTGAGGCCGCGCTCGATGGCGTAGGTTATGGGCGCGTAGTAGCACAGCTCGAAATGCAGGAAGGGAACGTCCACGGCCGCGCCCCAGTAGCGGCCGAACAGGAGGTCCCCCTTTCGCACGAGCAGGGCCAGGGCCGCCGGGTCCTCCCGGCCGGGCATGAAGGCCGCGCTCAGAAGAACCCGGCGCCGGAGCTCGCCGCCGAGGCCTTCGAAAAAGGCCGGAGTCAGGTATTTGCAGGAGTAGGGGCCGAATTTGTCGTTGGTCTTCTCGTACAGGGCGTACATGAGGGAAAAATAGCGATCGGGAATGTCCGGCCCCTCGATGATCCTGACCGAGACCCCGGATCGCGCCAGCTCGGCCCGCTCCCGGCGGATGGTCTTGCGCCTTTGCGCCCGCAGCTCGCAGAGGAAATCCTCGAACGTCTCGTATCCCGTGTTTTCCCAGATGAACCCCTGGTGGGTCCAGGCCTCGTAGCCGAAAAGGGTCAGCTGCCCGGTCAGCCAGGGCGCGGCGAACAGGACATGGACCCCGGAGGCGTCCGCCGTGCGGGCCAGGCGCCGGACGCTTTCGGCCACGAGCCGCGCGCCCAGCTCCTCGTCGAGCCCCGGGGCCAGGAGGAATTCGTACCCTTCGGCCGGGGTGAAGGGCGCGGCGGCCACCAGCTTGGGATAATACCGCTCGCCCATGTCCCTGGCCGCGCCCGCGAACACGTGGTCGAACACGAATTCGCCTTCGCTGTGGCTTTTGAGATACAGCGGCGCGGCGGCCATCAGGCGGCCTTCCCGGGACAGGGTCATGTGCAGGGGGAGCCAGCCGTTTTCCGGCCGGACGCTGCCCGAGCGCTCCAGAAGATCGAGCCATTCCCATTCCAGGAAGGGCGAGGGCCGTGGAATCGCCAGGGCGTTCCAGGCCTTCCTGTCGATCGAGGCCATGGACCGGCTGACCGTGGAGACGTAGGTTGGCGCGCTCATGTCAGGGAGATACGCCGCCGGGACGCGGACGTCATCCTTTTTACGTCCGGGACGGAGCGGCGCCCTGGGGCTTGATCAGGATGCTGGTGCGCCAGACCCCGTTTTCGAAGTCCAGGCGGCGCCAGTCAGGCGCGGCGTCGAAGATGGGCCGGTATTTCTCCCATTCGCTGTTGTCCAGGATGAGCGCCCCGCCGGGCTTGATCCTGGAAAAGGCGTTCAGGGCGCATTCCACCCTGGCCCGGCCGTCGATCAGGACGAAATCGAAGCTTTCCTCGGGATAGTCCAGGATGGCGTCGCAGTAGGCGGTGAATTCGGGCTTGCGGTGAACGGCGCCCGTTTCCTCCCAGATGGCCGGGCGCAGGGGATGCGCGGCCGGATGCGGGGCCCCTTCCGGGGCCGGAGGGATGAAGCGGTAGACCACGTTGGCCGCGCCGCGTCCGGCCAGGAGCGCTTCCATCCGGCGGCGCCATTTGGCGTTGTGTTCCACGCTGACCAGGCTTTGCGTCCGTCCGGCGAGAAACAGGGTGCTGCGGCCGCTGCCGTACTCGAAGCCGCGCATGGGCGGCGCGACGCGATCCCGCAGCCATGCGACCGCTCCATGAACCAGCCAGGGATATTCCGGGTCCAGGGCCATGCGCAGGCGCACGGGCAGATACAGGACCGCGCGGACGATCCTGCGCAGCCGCTGGCCGGGACCGGCGCCCCTGGGGACGTACCGTACGAGCATGCTAGGCCCGTCCGCCGCGCGTTTTCAGGATGAACGCAGGGCGTCCAGGGCGCTGGCCTTGTCGCCGTGGATTTCGAAGACCTTCTGCAAATCCGTGATCTTGATGATGCGCGAAACCTGGGGCGTGATGCCGCACAGGGCGATGGCGCCCTTGGTCTTCATGATCCGGTTGCGCAGGGTGATCAGGGCGCCGATGGCGCTGCTGTCCAGAAAGCCGACGCCGGAGAGGTCGATGAGGAGCTTGTCGGCTCCCTGGTCCAGGTGGGGGATGATCTGGCGCTGGAAATCGTTACACACGGTGTAATCCAATTTCTGGGGCGCGTTTTCCACCACGATCACGCCGTCTAGCTCAGTGATGTCGAGTTTCATAGTAATCCTGGTAAGCGATTTCGCGCGGCCCCGATACTGCGCCGCTTCGGCGGGGCCCGTGGGCGGGCGGCGCATGGACGCGCCCCAGGAAACTAGCATGGCCGGGATTCTTGGGCAAGCTGGCCGCAAAGGGGGCGGGACAAGGCATTGTGCCTTGAGAAGATGGCGCGGATGACATAGGGTGAACGCAAAGGGAGCGCCCGTCCGGGCATGGGCGACGTTTCGAGGAGGCGACAGGAACATGCCGAAGGGAAAGAGCATCGCGGATATGTTCGATGGCACCAAGTGGGGCGTGGATTTCTCGCGGAGCGAATCGGAATGCATTTCGGCCTACCTGAGTCTGGCCGTCCACAAAGCGGGCCAGTACGTCTTCCGGGAGAACGATCGCAACAATTACATGGCCTTTCTCATCGAGGGCGAGGTGGACATCCGCAAGGAGCGGGATGATTCCCTGGAACAATCCATCATCACCTTGCGGCCGGGCACGCATTTCGGCGAGATGGCCCTGGTGGACGGCGAGCCCCGGTCCGCTTCGGTCATCGCCCGCAAGGACGCCGTCCTGCTCATTTTGACCGAGGACAATTTCGAGCGCATCCTCGCCGAGCATCCCCAGATCGGGATCAAGATGCTGCGCAAGATCGCCTATCTTCTCAGCCGCCGCCTGCGCCAGACCACCGGCAGGCTGGCGTTCATGCGGATATGACGGACGACAATCCGAAAGGAAGCCACGGCATGGATCAGCCTGAAGAGCGTTGCTTAAGCGGCATATGCGGCGCCCTGGACAAGATCGGAACCCCGAGGGAATCCAAATGGCGGGCGCTCATTCTCTACATGCGCAGCATCAAGGATTTCGATTTCCTCGAACCCGAGCAAAAAAAAGAGATCCAGGCCCTGGTGGTCACCGTTCTCAAGGAAAAGGATTTTTCCGAAGAACGCTTCGCCAAGGTCATCGCGGAGAACGGGCGCATCCTGTATGAGCCCTGGCGCAAGAAGCTGGAAGCGGCCGTCAGGGAGACCGCCTCCCTGGTGGACGAGTTCCAGACGGCCTTCAGGCGCCGCCGGGGCGACGTGCAGAACCTTGAAGCCAGCGCCGTGAGCGCCGTGGAGAGCGGCGCCGACATCCAGACCGTGGTTTCGCGCATCCGGCAGGATTTCCGCAAGGTCATAAGGGACATGCAAAAGGACGCCGACGACCTGGTGGCCCTTTCCATGACCGACGCGCTGACCCATATCGGCAACCGCCGGGCCTTCGACCGGTTCATCGAAAACGCCGTGACCGCCGCCGCCGAGAAAAAACACCCCCTGTCCCTGCTCATGATGGACATCGATCATTTCAAGCTCTTCAACGACGAATTCGGCCATCTCGTGGGCGACCAGGCCCTGGCCACCGTGGCCTCCATCCTGAAGGCCTTCGCCGAGGACATGGGCTCCATGGAGGGCAAAACCGTGTTCGTGGCCCGCTACGGGGGCGAGGAGTTCGCGGCCATCATCCCGGGCGTGGCCAAGCTCGAGGCCGGGGACATGGCGGAGATCCTGCGAAACCGCATCGGCAAATACAATTTCATCATCCGCAACGCCCAGGGCGAGATCATCTCCTCCGGGGTCAAGCTGTCCGTGAGCGTGGGCGTGGCCGAGCTCATGGACGACTGCGACGCGCCCGTCCCCGCGCATCTGGTGGAAGCCTCGGACGAGGCCCTCTACGAAGCCAAGCGATCGGGACGCGACCGGGTGATCCTCTCCCGGCCCGGGGGCGCGAACGGGAACTGAACGAGCCGGGACGCGGCGCTCTTCCCGGCGGCCCGGTCTGCGGCCGGGGGGCGGTTTTCGGGAATAGGCGCGTCCGCGCAAGCCGAGGATGCGGCGCTGCGTCAAGCGCGGGCCGACGTGCGATCCGCGCGTTTTTCGAGGGCGCGGGGCTAGCGCAGCTGCATGACGAACATGCCCGCCAGAATCAGGGCGGCGCCGGCCAGCGTGGGAAAGGACAAGCCGTTTTTGAACAGGGCCGCGTCAAGCGGCAACAGACACAACAGCGCCGCGCCATTGATCAAAACCGGGGCCGCGCTCACCCGCATGCCGGACCGGTAGGCGAAAA
>CALGYO010000149.1 GCA_937934715.1 uncultured Desulfovibrionaceae bacterium
CCACCACGGCGATCTTGCCCGCGATCATCACGTCCGTGGCGCGCTTGATGCCGTCCACCAGGGATTCGCGGCAGCCGTAGAGGTTGTCGAACTTGGACTTGGTGACCGAGTCGTTGACGTTGATGGCCGGGAAGAGCAGTTCGCCCTTTTCCATCATCTGGTAGAGGCGGTGCACGCCGGTGGTGGTTTCCTCGGAAACGCCCCGGACCTTTTCGGCGATCCTGGTCCATTTGCCCGGATCGGCCTCGAGGCTGGCGGCCAGGCGATCCATGACGATGGAGAATTCCTTGTTGTCATACTTCTTGTCCAGGATGGAGGCGTCTTTTTCGGCCTTCACGCCCTGGTGGATGAGCAGCGTGGCGTCGCCGCCGTCGTCCACGATGAGGTCGGGGCCGGAGCCGTCGGGCCAGGTCAAGGCCTGCTCGGTGCACCACCAGTAGTCTTCCAGGGTTTCGCCTTTCCAGGCGAAGACCTTGGCCGTACCGGCGGCGGCGATGGCGGAGGCGGCGTGGTCCTGGGTGGAGAAGATGTTGCAGGAGGCCCAGCGCAGATCCGCGCCCAGTTCATGCAGGGTTTCGATGAGCATGGCGGTCTGGATGGTCATGTGCAGGCTGCCCATGATCTTCTTTCCGGCCAGGGGTTTTTCCTTGCCGTACTTTTCGCGCAGGGCCATAAGTCCCGGCATCTCGTTCTCGGACAGCTGCAGTTCCTTGCGGCCCCAGTCGGCCAGGTTGATGTCCGCCACCTTGCATTCGCATTTGGGGTCCACGGGATTGACCGCATTACGCTTGGCCATGTCGTCCTCCGGTAGTGTTCGGTTATTTTTGAGCGGAAGCGGCGCCGGAAGCGTTTCCGGGCTTTTCCGCCGTGGTGAAGACCAGAACGAGGCCGCTCGTAAGCGGCGCGCGTCCGGCCTCGGAAATAGCGACGAAGCCCGCCTGTTCCATGAAGGCGCGCATTTCATCCGTAGCGAAACCCAGGCGCCGGTCGCCGTGGCGGCGGCGCAGGTCCTCGTTTTCGTGGCGATCGAAGTCGGCTACGAGAAGCCGTCCGCCGGGCGCCAGGGCGCGATAGGCCTCGGTCAGCCCGTCGCCGGGCGCGGAAAGGTGGTGCAGGGCCATGCTCAGGAGCACGCAGTCCGCCTCGCCGTCGCGCAGGGGCAGATGTTCCAGTTCGCCGATGCGCAGGCTCACCCGGCCGTCTCCGGCGAAGCGTTCCCGGGCGGCTTCCAGCATGCGCGGGGAATAGTCCACGCCGATGACGTTTTTGGCCTTGGAAGCCAGGGCGGACAACAGCGCCCCCGAGCCGCAGCCCAGGTCCGCCGCCGTGCCGCAGGCGGGCAGCAGGGTCTTGACCCGCTGCGCCAGATCGAAATCCCCGAGGATTTCCCGGCTCAGGTCCTGCCAGACCGGCGCGGCCTCGTCGAAAAAGCGCCGGGAGAGGAGCGAACGTTCCGACACCAGCCGCCGTGCGGTTTCCAAATCTTTTTCCGCCGCGCCATCATCCTCGAAAAAGGGCGCCGCGCCGCTCAGGAAAAGCCGTCCCCGGCCTTCGGGCACCGCGGCGTAGAAGGTCCACAGCCCGTCCCGGCGCGAGGCGGCCAGGCCGCTGTCCACCAGGATTTTCAGGTGCCGGGACACGCGCGACTGGCCCATGTTCATGATCTGGACGATCTCGCCCACGTTGAGTTCGAAATCCATGAGCAGCCGGATGAGGCGGCAGCGGGTTTCGTCGGCGAGAGCCTTGGCGTAGCGAAGTATTTCCATGTTGATATCAAGATATGTTGATAAAGTGATGCAGTTGTAGCCCCGGTTGTGCCCAAGGTCAAGCCCTTCCCGCAAATATATATGGATGGGCGCGCGAGGCCGCCAGGGGAGGCGGGAGGCGCGCGGGCCCGCCTTGGCCCGGCCGTGGCGGGGGGAGCGAAGACTCGTCGCCGGGGAGCGCCTCTTTCAGCAGCCCGCCGTGCGAGGACGCGCGTACCCGGTTCCGGTGGACGGCTCTCGAAGGCGCCTGGGCCATATCCGCCCCCGGGGCGGGACGAGGACCCCAATTTGGCCGCTGAAGGGAACGGACGGATTGCGGGCTTGCGACGGAAGCGTTTGCAAGGAAACGCGCGGCGGTATACAGAAGAAAAGAATATGAATCTCATCCGGAGAGCGTCCATGCGAGCGGCAAGCATCCTAGCGAGTCTTGTTTTCACGGCGGTCCTGGCCTTGCCCGGGGCGGCCATGGCCCAGGAATTTCCCACGGACCCCTACGGGGACTGCTGCGTGGCCAAGGTGGCCATGATCTCCTGGAATTCCTGGGACGCGACCTGCGGCGATTGCGCCACCAACCCGGGCGTCTACCGCATCACCCAGCCGGATCCGGAGTACAGCGTCTATGTGGACGCCTCGGGACAAAAAGGGGACAGCCCTTACGATCTGGCGGTGAAGCTGTGCAACTGCCCGTCGCTCGACAGGGTCCGGGCCCTTCGCAAGGCGCTGCGCACCTATCACGGGGACTGATCCGGACGGCCAGCGCCGCGCCCAAGCGCGTGGCCGCGATTTTCGAGAGGAACAGAGCGATTCATACGCGTTTTCTTGAAAGAACGTCCCGTTCATCCAGGACGCCGCACAGGACGGCTCCAGGTTAGGGGCGCCATGCGGCGGCCGGGTCATGACCGGCGGCGCCCTTGAACCCGCAATGTCTCGGCATGAGGAAGATCCCATGAAAAAACGCATCGCGGTTTTGGCGTCGGGTTTGATGCTGGCGGGGCTTCTTTTCGCGGTCGCGGCCCAGGCGATCACGGTTTCCAAGCTGTTCGGGGACGTGAAGGTCTACAGCTGTCCCCGGATCGACTGCCAGGTGGTCATGGTCCTGAAGGGCGGGGAGAAGGTGGAGACGGTGAAAAACGAGAGCGGCTGGGCGCTCATCCGCTACGAAGGCCAGGAAGGCTGGGTGCCGAGGGATTATCTCGGCACGTTCTAGCGTCGCGCCCTTGAAGAGCATCCCGCTGTTTTACAAGGGAAAATGGAAGTTCAGCGTCGCGTCCTCAACCTTCGCATCCGCTCATTTTGAAGACGCGACGCGAGACGCGTTCCGCCGGACCGGCCTGGCTTGACCGCAGCCGCTCCCGCCCGCCCCGGGGCCGGAGCTTTCATGGCTCGCGCCCCGGCGCTTCGGCGTGAAACAGCGCCCCGCCGCCGGGCCCGGGACGGGGCGAGCCTTTATTTCTTTTTGCTCTCCAGCGCCTCTTCCAGAATCGCGCGGACGGCTACGGCGTCCTTCAGGTCGCCTTCTCCCGTGAAGACAGGCGCGGCGCTATTCATCTCGCTGAAATCCCCGCGCATGGTCCGGGCCAGGGCGTTGTCGCTTCCGGCCAGCTCGGCGAAGCGGCGTCCGGCGTATTTCAGCCCCCGGGCCAGGGAGCCCGCCGGGACGTACGCCCGAAGGGGCCGGTTCATGGAGGCGACCACGCGCTTGATGGGGTCGCCCATGCCGTAGAGCATCTGGATGGGGGCGGCTTCGGGGGGAAGGCCGTAGGTCGTGGCCAGGGCCATGGCGTGGGCCTGGCTTCGGATGTTGTGGGTGGCGAAGGCGGGCTCGAGGGCGTCCCTGTTGAGCAGGGCGTAGGCGCTCACGGCCTCGAAATTGGCGTCCGTGGACGGCTTGTTGTCCCAGACCGGGCTTGGCCGCCCTTCCCTGGCCGCCGTCTCCCGCTCGTATTCGAGATAGGCGCCCTTGACCAGGCGCACCGGCGCCCGCAGGTTCCGCGATCGCGCCCATTCGGCCAGCATCCGCACGTCCCTGGCCGCATCCCGCAAGTAGGCCTGAACGACCACGCCGAGTCGAAGCCTCCCCGCCGCGTCCCTGACCAGCGCGGGCTGGTCGTCCACGATCTGGCGAAAGAGCCCCAACGTAAGGTCCTTGTAGGCGTACTCCTCCATGTCGATGCGCAGGAAGATATTCCGTTCCGGCGCCCGCGCGGCCGCGCCCAGAAGGTCCGTGAGCGCCGCCGCGATTTCGCCGCGCTTGGCCTGCCCCGCCGGGCCGATGTCCAGGGCGGCGTCAAGGTCGTGGACCAGGGCGGACAGCTTGAGGGACATGAAAAGCTCTTGCGCGCCGTCCGCATCGAGGAAGGCGCGGATGAGGGCCGCGTAATAGGCCTGATAGGCCTTGGCGTCCCCGGGCGTGAGCGAGGCGTCGCCCACGTTGTCCAGGCTGGCGGAGAATCCCTCTTCCCGCAGGCGGTCCATGAGCGCAAAGACCTTGCCCATCTCCCGCTCCTGTTCCTTCATGGAGCCCTTGGTCTCCAGCGGAAACAGGAACGGTTCGCTCATCCAGCGCACGAGGGGCATGAGAAAGAAGAGACGCGTGCGCGCCGTTTCGCTGTCCCCCAGATATTCCAGAAAGGAGCTGGCCGCGCCGGAGAGTCCCGGCAGCATGACCAGATGGATGAGCCACATCCGAAGCTCGTCGGAATACGGCGGATCTTCCTTGTCCAGGAAGGCCCGCAGGCGCTGTTCCATGTCCGCGAGGTATTGCCGGGTCAGGTCCTCGGCCTGGTCGAAGACGCCCGCCTTCCCGGCGGCGTCCTCCTCGGCGGGCCGTCCCGCCCGGGATACGGGAGGCGGCCCCGCCCCGAGAAGGCGCGCGCCCGTCAGATCGTACAGGGTCAGGCTACCGGCGAGGGCGGCGCTTTTGAGAAAAGCGCGGCGGCTGATCGGAGAAGACACGTGGGCGGCTCCGTGTGTTGTTTTGCGTCGCAGGGGAAGCGGCAAGCGGACCTTCGTCCGCATTTCACAAGACCGCGAAAGGGCCCGCAAGGCATGCTACGCGTCCTTGCATCGCCTTCGCGGAATGAGCGCCGCCGCATATCAAGGCAAAACGCCTTACGCGACATCGCCCCTTTCTTTACATCTACGACTCTATTGCGGTCAAGCTGGGGACGATCCTCTTTATGCAAGCGCTCCGGCTGACAAGGTCCGTGATGTGGGCGCCGCGCTCTGGGCGAAAGCTCGCAACTTCGCCGGATCGCTGTGACGGGGGATCGGCGCTGCTGGCGGCGACGCATATCGAGCAACCTCTACCGACTCGTAAAGCCATTGCGTCTTGCATAAATTCTATTCAGGCAATAGAAGGAATCCATAGGACAAGACGAATTGCCATGGAGGCGGGATGGGCGAGGAAAAAGGCGTCATGCGACTTTTCTCCCGCCTGTGCGTTCCGGCGGCGCTCTTTTACTTTGGCATGCGTCTTTTCGTCCAACAAAACCGGATTTTGCCCGGCCCCTTTTTCGCCGTTTTCTTTGAAGGACTGGGCTTGCTCACGTTCGTCATCGCCGTGAGCCTGGCGGTCGCGCTCCTCATCTTTCGGCTGATTCGCGGCCTGCCGCTTGATCTTGCGCCGCTGGCCTTCGCCCTTGCGGTGGGGCTGTTCGCGTTTTTCGCTCCTCTCAGAGCTATCAGCATCGACTATGATTTTTACCTCGGCTTGCCGATGCGAACCCGGTTCGTGGAGGACGTCCTCTCAAACAAAATCCGGCTCAAGCCCGTTCCCCCGGGAAAAGGCGTTTTCCAGGTTCCTCCGGATTACGGACGCATCTCATATGACGACAGGGTGCTTATGGAGACGAATGGAAACGGTCCCGGCATCTTGTTTTTCTTTGAACCGGGATTGCTCGGCAGCTTCTCCGGATTCCTGTATCGCCCTGACGATTCGCCGCCCCTCATAACGGATTTCGGAGGCGATCTTGTGTACGACAAAGTCCTCGCTCCCCACTGGCATCTCGTCGGTTTTAACTGACGCCCGTCCGCTAAGACGGCGTCGTATGCTTTGCGAACCCGCGAAAGGCTGAATGAAGCCGTTCGACGATGGATAACCGGCCGCCTTATTTAGCTTTTCCAGAACGGAACAAGGCGCTTCACGTTTCAATATGATCCGATGAGGGAGTATGCAAGATTATGAGCGAAGGTAAAGGCGCCGCCAGGCTGCTTTCCCGCCTGTGCGTCCCGGCGGCGCTCTTGTTTCTTGCGTCCCGGCTTTTCATGCTCGAAACCCTGCGCTGGGAATCCTTGTACGACAAGCTTTTCATGGCGGTCGGCTTTCTGGCGTTCGGCGTAACGACCTGTCTGGCTATCGTCATCCTCATCATCCAACTTTTCCGGCGCAGGCCCATCGAACCGGGTCCGCTCCTCTTCGCCCTCGCCATAGGCCTTATCATTCAGTTCGCGCCGCTCAACGACATCATGATCGACTATGATTTTTTAACCCGTCTGCCCGAGCGGACTAGATTCGTCGAGGATGTTCTTTCGAAAAAACTACAGCTTGTGAACGTTCCGCCCGGCGACGACGCCTTTCTTGTTCCGCAACAATTCAAGGCCGTCTCCAACAGGGAAATCATTCTCATGCAGTCCGGCGCAAAAGGCCCCATCCTCTTTTTTTTCCTCGACAGCTGGATTCTCGATAATTTCAGCGGGTTCATGTATCGGTCCGACGACTCGGAACCTCAGGATAAGGACTTCTACGCCAAAATCCGTTCGTATAGCCGCCTCGCACCCCATTGGTTTTTCGTGTGCTTCATCTAACAAATCCTTTTCGATTTACTACTAGTTGCGATCTCTACAATAATCTTGCAACCCGCCGTACAGTAATATTTTGAACTTGTTAAAAAAAGCATATCCTTTTTTTATCGCCTCTTGATCATTCTCAAAATCTCCATATGGGGCAAAGCTATACCAATGCCCTGGTCCATGACGATCCGGAGTATGGTCTTCTTGCGCCCAACCTGCTCCTCTCAAGGCGATATTTTCTGGAACGCCGAACGCGGCAAAAACGGCTCCATAATGGAAATTCCCAAATTCTTCGAACTTTCCTGGCATGACGCGTTTATAATCCCAAGGACCATTATGATCTACCCTACCTTTTAACCAAGCTGGATCATAACTTAACATTGACAGTACAATATTATAGCAAATGTTCGCATTATATGGTCCCGACATGGCGCCCGTTATTTTATCAAGCTCTCGCACTTCATCAAAAGAAAACGTCGCCAGGCAATCCCGCATGCTTTCCAAATACGGTATCCGAATCAGTTTCCCCGGAAGCGTGTTTTCATACAGTTGCATTTTGAGATCACTCAACGAATCAATCAAAGCGGCGTCCATACGTTCCTTGTAGGCGCGCTCCCCCTGGGCGTCTCCGTAAACCATCGCAACCTCCTTGTGGTTCTCTTCAAACATATTGACACATATAAAATAACCTATGTAAAGACAAAAAGAAGGAATGCGCCGAGTTTTCCGGCGAAACGAGGATCCGGGACAGGAGAGCAAAACAATGGAACGCGGCCTATGGCCGCGTGAAAACAAGACGATCAGGCCCTGATGCGAAACATTGGAGCGGCCCGATGCGCCGCCACGCGCCGTCGTGGCGGAGAAGCCCCCCGCCATGGACTCCAGGCCCAACGGGCCGTTGATACATTCCCTCTGGCGTCGTTGCTGCGAAAAAGCCAACCCCTCGCGTACGCTCTGTACGCTTCGGCCCTGACTTTTTCTTGCGCCTCCCCAGAGAGAATGTTCAACAGCCCGCTGAAAAGGGATTTTTCAACAGGCGGGTAAGGCCGTCCCCGCGATTTCCCGGCTTGCGGATGGCCGTTCTTCGCGCTGGACATCGCACGGGAACTTTGCTCCGCTCTCCCACGGGAGGACGTTCATCCACGCGTTCACGCATCCACGCGTTCACGCGTTCAGGCGACGGCGCGGCGGCGCGGCCGCGCTGGCCGATGAACAGCGACATGATGCAAAACAACCCGATCCGGCGCATTCCGCGCGGCGTCTGGGCGCTGGGCTTCGTCAGCCTGCTCATGGACGTCTCGTCCGAAAGCATCCACAGCCTGCTGCCGCTTTTTCTGGTGGGGGGCCTGGGGGCGAGCGCCCTCATGGTCGGGGTCATCGAAGGGATGGCCGAATCCACGGCCCTTCTCGTCAAGGTCTTCTCCGGCGCGCTCAGCGACTACCTCGGCGCCCGCAAACCCCTGGCCGTCGCCGGCTACGCCCTGGGCGCCCTCAGCAAGCCGCTCTTCGCCATCGCCCCGAGCGCGGGCGTCGTCCTCGGGGCGCGCGTGCTGGACCGCATCGGGAAAGGCATACGCGGCGCCCCGCGCGACGCCCTGGTGGCGGACATGGCTCCGGCCGAAGCGCGCGGCGCGGCCTTCGGCCTGCGCCAGGCCCTGGACACGGCCGGGGCGCTGCTTGGGCCGCTCATGGCGTTCGGGCTGATGCTGCTGTGGGCGGGGGATTACCGGGCCGTGTTCCGGGCGGCCATCATTCCGGGCCTGCTCGCGGTGGTCGTCCTGCTGGCCGGGGTGCGCGAGCCGAAACGGCGCGCCGGAGAAAAACGGACCAATCCGATCCGCCGCGAGAATCTGCGGCGCTTAAGCGGCGCGTACTGGCGGGTGACCGCCGTGGGCGCGGCCTTCACCCTGGCCCGGTTCAGCGAGGCCTTTCTGGTGCTGCGCGCCCAGGAAGGGGGCATAGCCGCGGCCTATGTCCCGCTCGTCATGGCGGCCATGAACCTGATCTATTCGGGCACGGCCTACCCTTTCGGCAAGCTGTCCGATCGCATGCGCCACGGGACCCTGCTCTCGATCGGCCTCGTCGTCCTGATCGCTTCGGACCTGGTCCTGGCCTCAGGCGGCCGGTGGCCCGCCGTGATGGCCGGCGTATCCTTGTGGGGCCTTCACATGGGGATCACGCAGGGCCTGTTCGCCCGGATGATCGCGGACGCCGCCCCGGCGGACCTGCGCGGCGCGGCCTACGGCTTTTTCAATTTCACCAGCGGCATCGCGGCCTTGCTCTCCAGCGCGGTGGCGGGGCTTTTGTGGGACCGGTGCGGCGCAAGCGCCACGTTTTACGCGGGCGCGGCTTTCGCGGCCCTGGCTCTGGCCGGACTGGCCTTCAGGACGCGCCAGCGGCCCGGGGCCGGATTCCCCGGCTGACGCGGCGCCCTGTAACGGCGGGAGCCCCGTAACGGGCGGCGCCGCCTGGAAGATCCGGCAAGGCGCGCGCCGGGCACGCGTTGTTTCGAGGACGCGACACGGCGAGGACCGGTCCGTTCCGCGGCCGGGAGGAACAGCTTCGCGCCTACCCCCGGTACGGGATCCTCGAGCGGACCACCAGATCCTGGTCATAGCCGTTGTGGCGGAAAAACTCCCGCAACCCCGTCACCATCATATCCTGGTTGGAGGTGGGCCCCACGATCACCCGGCTCACGGGCAGCGGTTCGGAGGCCCCCGAGCCGCCCCTGGGCGCCACGACTTCGTTGGAGCATACGTAGGGAACCACCGACCCCTTGCTCACTCGAAAATGCATCCGTGAAAAGCGCGTGGCCACGTCGCCAGTGGCCACAAGGCGCACCTCCTTCTCCGTGGCGAAGGCGGCGTTCTTGAAAAAACAGGAGAAATAGCTCGCCATGCCCACAAGCTCCCGGCAATAGTCCCTTGCGAGTTCGTCCCCGGCGCGCCTCCCCGTCTCCCGCGCGTAGCTTTGTCCGTACCTGTCGAGGATGATGCGGATGACCTCCCGCTTGAGCGCGTCGTCGTAGACGACCTTGTGGACGCTGAGCGTCGGAAGCTTCTGGAAATGGCGCAGGTTTCCGCCGCCCAGGTCGAAGCCGATGGACACGCCCTTGCCGTTTATGGCGTAGGCCCGCCACTGTTCCAGGAGGTCGCCGTCCATGCAGAAGGAGGAGAAATAGACCTTGGCCGCCTCGTCCCCGCGTATGCGGCGCCCGGCTTCGGCCACGGCCTCGCGGTACCCGTCCCGGGGCAGCCGGTCCGTATAGGCCTCGATCACGCCGGCGGCGATGCGCCGTCCGTTATAAAGCTCCTCGGAATCGTTCATGAACCGGGCGTCCGAAAGCCAGAATCCCCGGCTTTGCAGGATGCCGAGAAGCCCCTCGAGATCGGTGTAATGGAAGATCACGCCCAGGTCGCGGACGAACGACCCCGGGATGACGCGCTCGATGGCGTCGTAGAGGGCCGCATAGGGAGGCCCCTGCTCGCCGGAAAATCCGTCGTCGTACGAAACGTCCCCGGCGTCCCGCGCCCGCCCTTCGTCAACCCGGTCGTCAGACATCCAAGGCCCCGTCCTTTCGCGGCCAGCCCGGCCGCGATCTATGCGTAGCCCTCGTCCTTGGGAAGACCGCTTTGTCCGGCGGCCGATTTGGCCAACACGTCGCAGCGCTCGTTTTCCGGGTGGCCGCTGTGGCCGCGCACCCAGGAGAATTTCACCTTGTGCGTTTCCAGAAGCGGAATGAGCCGCTTCCACAGGTCCTGATTCTTGACCGGCGTTTTCGAAGCCGTGATCCAGCCTTTCTTGCGCCAGCCCGCCAGCCATTTCTTCTCGATGGCGTCGCGCACGTATTTCGAATCCGTGACCACCTCGGCCTCGCAGGGCCGGGTCAGGGAGGCGAGCGCCTCGATCACGGCCATAAGTTCCATGCGGTTGTTGGTGGTCTCCCGCCTGCCGCCGGAAAGTTCCTTTTTCGTCCCGTTGTAGAGCAGCACGGCCCCGTAGCCGCCGGGTCCCGGATTGCCGAAACAGGCCCCGTCCGTATAGATCATCACGCGGCCCTCGCCGCCGTCCTTGCCGTCAATTTGCGTCATCGCCCTTCTCCCCCGGCGCGCCGCCGGACAACTCGTCCGAAAGGGCCTGGTATATGAGTCCCACGGCCGCGACCACTCCCGTGGCCGGGTCGCCTTGCTTGAAATAGTCCCTGAAATGCTCCTCTTCCAAAAAACGCCCGATATCCGGACCCAGCGCCTTGGCGGCCAGGGGCGGAAAGACGACCACGGCCGTCTTCAGGGGCAGGCAGACCCCGAGAAACAGGATCTTGGGGGCGAGTTCCGGCGGCTCGAACGGTTCGGTCCGCACCCAGACCCGCAGCTCGATCCCCAGATTGTTTTCCAAATCCTTGGACACGCTCCGGATGTATTGCCGGCTCTCGTCGTCCAGAACGCCCGCCTGGTCCCAGATGGCCGTCTTGGACTGGATCCTGTCCAAGGCGTTTTCGAAATGGCGCTGGTACAGCATAATGGAAACGGCCACAACCGCCATAAGCGCCATCACCCGAAGAAACCGTTCAAAGGGCCCGCGCGTTTCCGTGAAAATCCGGCGTCGTAACAATGCGCCTCCTCAGCGTCCGTCTTCCGCGAGCCGCCCGTCGCGCATGCGGGCTATCCGGCCGCAACGCCGGGCCAGGGCGGGATCGTGGGTGATGAGCGTGAGCGTCGTTCCGTTTTCGGCGGCCATGGAAAAAAGCAGGTCCATGACCAGCTCCCCGGTCTCCTGGTCCAGATTGCCCGTGGGCTCGTCCGCCAGCAACAGCCGGGGCCGGGGGGCGAAGGCCCTGGCCAGGGCCACGCGCTGCTGCTCGCCGCCCGAAAGCTGGGACGGATAATGGTCCTTGCGGGCAAAAAGCCCCACCGCGTCCAGCGCCTGGGCCGCCCGGGCGAACGCGTCGCCCCGCCCGGCGAATTCCAGGGGCAAGGCCACGTTTTCCAGGGCGGTCATGGTGGGGGCCAGATGGAAGGCCTGGAACACGATGCCCACGTTATCCCGGCGAAACCGGGCCAGGCCGTCCTCGGAAAGCCCCGAAAAATCAACCCCGGCCACCTCGACGGTCCCGGAGCTCGGCCGCTCCAGCCCCGCCGCCAGCATGAGCAGGGTGGTCTTGCCCGCGCCCGAAGGCCCCATCACGCTCACGGTCTCCCCCGCGCCCACGCGCAAATCCACGCCGTTTAGGATATTGACCGGCCCGGCGGGGCTTTGTAACGTCAGATGAACGGCGGTAAGGCGTATCATATCCTGTCCCATCGGCGATTCCTTGCCGGAGGCTTTCACGAACGGCGATCTCATGCATGCATACCATCTTGCTCGCGAATTACCAACCATGCGCGTTTGGGCCGGTCTGGCGCGCCTTGGCGCAGTGGCGCTCGTTTTCATCCTGGCCTTTTCGCGGCCGGAGGCGGCCATGAGCGCGGGCGCCCCCATCCGGCTGGTCGCCCTGGGCGACAGCCTGACCGCCGGATACGGCCTCGCGGCCTCCCAGGCCTTCCCGGCCGTCCTGGAAAAGGCCCTGCGCGAAAAGGGCCTCGACGTGACCGTGGAAAACGAGGGCATTTCCGGCGACACCACCTCCGGGGGCCTGGGCCGCATCGACGATGCGCTTGCGAGGCGCCCCGACGGACTCATCCTGGAGCTCGGCGCCAACGACGCCCTGCGCGGCTTCGATCCCGGCTTCACCCGGCGCAACATGGAGGCCATGCTCGACAAGGCCGTGGACGCCGGGGTCCCGGTCCTTTTGTGCGGCATGTACGCTCTGTTGAACATGGGCGCGGATTACGGCCGGGAGTTCCGGGCCATCTACGACGATCTGGCCGCCGAACGCGGCCTGGCCTATTACCCGTTTTTCCTGGAAGGCGTTTTCGGCAAGGCCGAGTGGGCACTGCCCGACGGCCTGCATCCCAACGCCCAGGGGGTAAAGGAGATCGTGGAGCGCATCCTGCCCGCGGTCATGGATTTCGTGACAGGCATCCAGAAGGCGAAAACGAACAAGGACGGCGCGTCATGAGCGAAATGCTCCTGTTGCTCGACGTGGGCAACACCAACATCAAATGCGGGTTCGCCAACGAGGACGGCGTGTCGTCCTCCTACGTCATGCCCACGGACAATTCGGCCACGGCGGACAGCCTGGGGCTCACCCTGTGCGGTTTCGCCCGTCACGCGGGCATCCCCCCCGAGGACGTGACCGGGGTGGGGATTTCCAGCGTCTCCCCCCCGCTCAATCCGCGCATCGCCGAGGCCTGCGAGCGGTATTTCGGACATCCCGCCCGGTTCGTCCCGGAGACCATCCCCGTTCCCTTGGAAAACCGCTACGCCCGGCCCCACGAGGTGGGCGCGGACAGACTCACGGCCGCCTTCGCCGCGAGACGCTTAAGCGCCGCCCCGGCGGTCATCGCCGTGGATTTCGGCACGGCCACCACCTTCGACTGCGTCGTTGGAAACGCCTTCGTGGGCGGGCTCATCTGCCCGGGGCTCATGACCTCGCTGCGGGCCCTTTCAAAGGACACGGCCAAGCTCCCCCACATCGCGCTGACGCCCGGGGACGGGACCCTCAACATCGGCGTGAGCACGGCGGAATGCATCAACCAGGGCTTTCTCTTCGGCTTCGCGGACATGGTGGAGGGCGTGGCCGGACGGCTCAAAAAACATCTGGGCGAGGGGACCGAGGTCATCGCCACGGGGGGCTTCGCGCACAAGCTCGCGCCCCTTTGCCCGTGTTTCACGCAGGTGCGGTCCGACCTGCTCCTGGAGGGACTTCGCGTCATGACCCTGGCCGCGAAAGCCTCATAACGCGGCCTTGCGCAAGGCAAGGCGTTTTTCCGGCATGATCTGAAGACAGGGCGACGGCGCGGCAATGTACGCCCGGGCCCGGGAGGCCGCAGCTCCTGGAAATGCCGGATGCGGCCCGGGAACCGCAGGCAAAACGCTCCGCCGGCTTCCAGGGAAAACGTCCCGGCTGGCGACCCGGCGTAGGTCCCGGACTTCGGCCTCGCCCCGTTCCTCGCCCGCCGCGAGAAAAGGCATGCGCTCGACGATCACTGCGGCGAACCTGATTTTTCGGCCTCTTACGCCCGTAGCCGCCCGGTCCGGCCGGGAGTCCGGCGCCTGCGCGCGCCCCCCGCGAACGGTCTTTCCCGCGCTTTTCGCGCCGCAATCCCGCTGTGCTCAGGTCAGGCTGGACGAGCCGCTCGAAGCCCTGGTCCCCTGGATGGCTCCGGCGAAGCTCGCCCCGGTCAGCTTGGTCAACTGCTCGTTGAGCTCCATGAGCCGCTGGTTGATTTCCATGGTTTTGATCTGTTTCTGCTTGTCGGTCAGGGAGTCGTCCTTCTGCACGTCTTGCAATTCTTGTTGCAGCTCCTTGATCTGATCCTTGATGCGCTCCACGGCGGCTTCATCCCCGGAGGAATCGTCCTCCTCATTCGAAAGGCCCGAGGCCATGGCCGATCCGCCGCCCTGATTCTCCTGCGCGCTTGCTTCGCCCGCCTTGAGCGAACTCATTTTCATGGCCAGGGCCCGTCCCTCGCCGGAAATATCCACCGTGTCCCCGGAGGAGCTCGCCTGCCCGTTTTCGCTTGCGGCCCCGTCCAGGTCAGAGACCTTGGCCGCGTCCTCGGCGCCCGCAGCGGCCGTGAAGCCGTATTGGGCCATGGTAAAATCGACTCGCATCGTCCTTTCTCCCGCGTTTGACCGGCCGCGCCGTAATAAGGCGACGTCTTCGCCCGGGCGTCCGGCCGTCGCCGTCGCGACCACGCCGCGTTTTTTCCCGCATCGCGACGCTTGGTTGAAAATGAGAAAGGAAATGCAAATTCTCGGCCAAGCCAGGAGTTCATTATTTTAGTTAATTAAAATGAAGTGTTATCCGAGCGCGACGCGGCGAGACGGAAAAGCATGCCGCCCAGGCCCCGGCGATCCGGCCCCGGACCGGCAAAACGGGAAACTGGCCCGGTCCGGTTGATATGGCGCCACTCCTCCTTCGCGAACCCATGTGCGGCGCAACCATGAAAGCCGGGACTCCGCGTCGCGTATGACGCGAGGTCCCGGCATTGCTTTCGCGCCGCGCGCTCAAACCGCGCACCCGGTCCGATCCCCCGGCTCCATCTTGAACCCCGGCCGCGCCTGCGGAGCCTGTCGCCGCGAAAGGGAATCGTCCGTCAATCCTTTCGCTGTTCATACGGCGCGCCCTCGTCTCACGTCCGTCATCAGGTCAGGCTGGAGGCAAATCCTTCGGCCCTGGTCCCCTGGATGGCCCCATTGAACTTGGCGCCGGTCTGCTTGGCCAGCTCCTGGGTGAGCTCCATGAGCTGCTGGTTGATCTCCATGATTTTGGCCTGCTTTTGCTTCTCGGGAAGCGTCTCGTCCTGCTGGACCGCTTTGAGTTCCTCCTGCAATTGCTTGATCTGCTCACGTAATCGCTGGACGCTCAGGGGTTCATCTTCGGAATCATCCTCTTCGGGTTTGACGTTCGCGGCGCCATCTTCCCCGTCGCCGGAATCCGAACCTTTTTCCGCGAGTCCGCCCATTTTCATGGACAGGGCGCGTCCTTCCTCGGAAATCTCCAGCGTATCGCCCGATGCGCCCGTTTCACCGGATGACTTGTCCGCGCTCTTGATCGCGTTCCTGACGCTGTCCGCCTCTTCGGCCCCCGCCGCCGCCAAACCGGATTGGTCCAACAGCCCTTTTATTTCCATAGCCCATTCTCCCCGTTCCGCTACGCGCCGCTCCCGAGGCGCGCGGCGGAGTTGCCGACGTTCACTCCGTGTCGCATGCCGCTTCCTGTCGTTGCATTCTTTTCGGCCGTATTCTCAATTTCTTGAGAGAATATTGCAATGAATTGGCGAAATTCTCCCCGGCATATTTCATGATCGAACACCCTCCCGCTTATTCTATTTTTCCCCACAGGCGCAGCGCGGTTCCCGGCGCAGCGCCCAGGGCGGCGCAGGGCGAACCGTGGCGCGCAAATAAAAGACGCCTCGACATGGAGCGCCCTCGCATTCGCGTCCTCGTTCTGGACGTCCCGCAACGAGAAAAACGGACGACGGACGGCAACGCCCTGGTCACGCAAAAAGGGCCGCCCCACAGGACGGCCCTTTTGTCTGCGCCGGGCAACGGCGAAAATCTCGTATGACCTGGATCGTTTCACATTCCTGGCCTAGGTCAGGCTGTCCCCCATGCCTTCGGCGGATGTGCCCGTGATGTTGCCGGAGCTGGAAGAATCCTGCAACTCGGCCAACTGCTGGTTGAGCTGCATGATCTGCTGATTGATCTGCTGCACTTTGTTCTGCTTCTGCTCGTCGCTCAAGGAATCATCGTCCTCCGCATCCTGAAGCTGTTCCTCCAGCTCGGATATCTGGTCCTTGATCCGCTGGATGGCCGTTTCGTCCGTATCCTCCTCGTCATCGTCCTCGTCGCTGGAGCCGATGGCGGACGCGGACGTTTCCTCGGTTTCCGTGGATTCGCTCTCTTCCGTCTCGTTGAGCTCGCCCATTTTCATGGCCAGCGTGCGACCCTCTTCCGAGATCTCCACCGTGTCGCCCTGGGAGGAGGTTGTGCTCGAGGAATCCGAAGACGACGTCGAAGCAGCCTGGGTTTTCGACGCGCTTTGCGCGGACGAAGCCGTGGCGGAGCTCAACCCGTACGCCCCGATAACCATTTCCATGCTCATGACCGATCCTCCTTTCTCCGGAAGGCGCCTGTCCCGCCGCTGTCCGGAGCGTCCGTGAAACGGACGTTCACTCCCATGAAAAAAGAGGCTCGCCGACGTTATACGTTTCCTCTTTCGGCTGATCTGAAAAGAACTTTACAATGAGCTGCAAAAAAACAGCATACATTTCGGCAATTGCCTTTTCGGTCCGACATGGGTATTTTCAGCGCATATTGCGTCTTTCGAGTCTTTCGAGCCGGATCAACGAAGACCGCCGACCGTATTTCCGCCGGTATTTCACGGCGCCAGGGATTACCCGATGACACCGCAAATACTTGGCGTATTTTACACTGAAAAGTCAGAGAAGATGGGCGCTGGGGGCACAGCCAGGGAGTTCGTCCAGAAGATATACTGGTTCGCCCTGCAACTCTCCCCGTCGGATTTTCTGGTCTTTCCTCTGGACGACGCCCATCTGCCGCTGCCGGTGATCAAAAAAGTGTCCGTCAAGGAATTCATCTCCGCCTATGTTCCCGACCCGGCCCTCTACCGCGACCACGCGTTCCCGCTCATCCGGGACGTTCAGGAGAAATTGCGGACCGGCCAGGAATGCGGCCCGGCGGGCAAGCGCCTCCTGAAGGCGCTCGGTCTGGCGAAGAAGGAAATCCAGGCCCCCGAAAGCGCCGACCAGCTCGCCAAGGACATCGTGGCCCAGGCTTCGAACGACCCCCAGCGTCTGGAAGCCATCCAGCGCCAAAACATCAACACCCTGGGCATCCAGCTGCGCAAGGACAGGAATTTCGACGGCGCCATCGACTACTACCGCAAGGCCCTGGATTTGAACCCCGCCGACGACCACGTGCATTTCAACATCGCCCGGGCCTATTTCGACAAGGGCGACCTTGAAAAGTCCCTGGCATACCTGGACCACGCCCTCGGCATCAATCCGGGTTTTGCGGAGGCGGAAAAATTCCGGGCCTACATCCTGAAGACGCCGGGCGCCGGGGCCGGAAGCGGCGCGGCAGGCGCCTTCACGACGCGGACCGCCCCGGAAAAGGCTGCAGCGGCCCCGGCCGCGCCGACGCCCAAAACCCCATCCCACCCTCCGGAGACCGGCGCCAGGGCGGCGCGCAAGGCCGCCCCGGAACAGACGGATGGACTGTTCGCGGACATCGACGTGACGGATTTTTCGATGGACCGGCGCAAGAGCCCCCGCCTATCCCTCGCCCAACTCGGCCTCAAGCACATCTGCCTGGCCCAAAAAGACGGCGCGTCCTTCAAGACGGCCCTGCTCGACATCAGCCGCTCGGGCGCGAAGCTCCTCTTGCCGCGCAATTTCGAGGACGTCATAAACGCCGGGGACGTCATCCTGCTGGATCCGCGCGCCCTCCTCAATGTCCCAAACGCCAAGCCCCTGCGTTGCATCAGCCGCTGGTCCAGGGACAAGGTCTTCGGCGTCATGTTCGAAGAAGAACTCCCCCTGGATCTCGACGCGCTCCCGGACATCCTGAAACAAAACAAACCCCAATAAATACGGCGTGTTGCCGCGGGCTTGACTTCGGCGTCCAAGACGATACAACCCCTGAACGCCCCAAAGTCCCTATTTTTTCGCGCAAAAGGGGTTAAAAATGTTTCCGGCTTGCGCTATGCCCGTTGAAAACCCGGCGGGGACCCTTCTCCGCCTTCCAACCCGTAAATGACCTTTCCCAAGGAGAACGCCATGAGCACCATCGCGGCCGTATGGGCCAGAGAAATTCTTGATTCGCGCGGCAATCCGACCGTTGAAGTGGAAGTGACCCTGGAATCCGGCGCCTCCGGCCGGGCCGCCGTGCCCTCGGGCGCCTCCACCGGAACCCGCGAGGCCCTGGAGCTTCGCGACGGCGACAAGAGCCGCTACGGTGGCAAGGGCGTCACCAAGGCCGTGGAAAACGTCCAGGGCGAACTGGCGGAAACCATCGTCGGCATGGACGCCCTCCAGCAGGTGGCCATCGACAACATGATGATCGACGCCGACGGCACGGAAAACAAGTCCCGCCTGGGCGCCAACGCCATCCTGGGCGTGTCCATGGCCGTCTGCCGCGCCGCCAGCAACTTCCTCGGCCTGCCCCTGTACCAGTACCTGGGCGGCGTCAACGCCAAGGTGCTCCCGGTGCCCCTCATGAACATCATAAACGGCGGCATGCACGCTCCCAACAACCTGGACATCCAGGAGTTCATGATCGTGCCGCTCGGCGCCGTCACCT
>CALGYO010000150.1 GCA_937934715.1 uncultured Desulfovibrionaceae bacterium
AGTCCGCCGCCTTGGTCATGTAGAGAAAGGAGTTGGCGTCGAAGCGGTCCACGAATTTTTTACCCTGGTGATGCAGGTAGCTTTCCACCTGGAAATCCACGCCGAAATCGAAGGACAGTTCGCAGCGGTCCTGGAGCCTGCGGTCGAATTTGGCGCGCATGGCCTGGTCGGAAAGATAGGTGATGTGGCCGATCATGCGGGCCACGGCCAGGCCCGTGGCCGGAAGCTCGCCCCCGTAATACTCCCCGTTTTTCCAGTTGGGATCGGCCATGATGGCCTGCCTGGCCACCTCGTTGAAGGCGATGGCCAGGGCCGAATGCTTGGTGGTGGTGGCCAGCGCCGCGCAGGCGCCGACCATGTCCGGATAGCGCACCGTCCATTCCAGGGCCTGCATGCCGCCCATGGAGCCGCCCACCACGGCCAGGAGGCGCGTAACGCCCAGGTGGTCCAGGAGGCGTTTCTGGGCTTCCACCATGTCGCCGATGGCGGCCAGGGGAAAGGACAGGCCGTAGGGCTTGCCCGTGGCCGGGTTGACGGACCCGGGGCCCGAGGAGCCCATGCAGCCCCCCAGGACGTTGGAGCAGATCACGCAGTACTTGTTGGTGTCGATGCCCTTGCCCGGGCCGATCATGAGGTCCCACCAGCCGGGCTTGGGGTCGTCTTTTTCGTAGTATCCGGCCGCGTGGGAATCGCCGGTCAGGGCGTGGGTCACGAGCACGGCGTTGGTCCGTTCGGGGTTGAGCTCGCCGTAGACCTCATAGGCCAGGACGGCCGGGGAAAGGGTTTGCCCGGATTCCATGGTCATGGCCTCGGGAGGCTCGGCAAAGGTGAAAAAGAGCTTCTTCACGCGGCCGACGGACGTTCCCGGCGCGCCTGAAGCTGAAGAGCCTGAAGAGCCGGAAGGGCCGTTTTTTTCCGGGGCGCGCGCGCCGTCGTATGCGCTCATGAGGCGAAATCCTTTTCCGCTGCGCCGGGTTCGGTCGAGAGGCAGTCGCAGGGCCTGGCGTCGATGCGGTTACGGCCGCTTTGCTTGGCCTGGTAGAGCCTGCGGTCAGCCTCTTCCACCAGCCTGGCGGCCGGGACGTCGCCCTTGGGCGCGGCCGAGGCCACGCCGAGGCTTATGGAAACGCATTGCCCGGCCTCGGAGCGGGCGTGGGGAATGTTCAGATCGAGGATGGCCTGGCGCATGCGTTCGGCGATGGCGGCGGCGGCCTCCAGGCTGGTTTCGGGCAAAAGGGCCACGAATTCCTCGCCGCCGTAGCGGGCCGCCAGGTCGCCCGGGCGGCGCAGGACGTCGCTTAAGGCCCTGGCCACCTTGCGCAGGCATTCGTCCCCGGCGCCGTGGCCGTAGTGGTCGTTGTAGTTCTTGAAGAAATCGATGTCGATCATGATGATGGCCATGGGGCGTTCGCTGCGGGCGGCCCTGCGCCATTCCTTTTCCAGAACCTCGTCGAAACGGCGGCGGTTGGCGATGCCGGTCAGCCCATCCATGAGGGAGAGGTCGGCCAGGATGTCGCGGCTGCGCTTGAGCTCCATGTGGTTGCGCACGCGCATGCGCACGATGATGGGGGTGACGGGCTTGGTGATGTAGTCGATGGCCCCAAGCTCCAGCCCCTTGGCCTCGTCCTCGGCCGTGCGCATGGCCGTGACGAAGATGACCGGGATGGCGCTGGTTGCGGGGTCCTCCTTGAGCAGGCGGCAGACCTCGAAGCCGTCCATGACAGGCATCATGATGTCGAGCAGGATGAGGTCGGGCTGCTCCACCCGGGCTATTTCCAGGCCTTCCTTGCCGGAGATGGCGAAAAAGGTGTCGTATTCGCCCTGGAGGATTTCGCTTAAGACCTGGATGTTGGTCGGCAGGTCGTCGATGATGAGCACTTTTTGTCTGGCGTTGGCCACGGCGTCCTCAAGGGGTCTGGGGCGGAAGCTCGCGCACGAAATCGTCGAGCCTGGCCGTCGCGGTTTTGAAATCGAGTCTGGTGATGGCCTCATCCATGGCGCGCAGCGGTTCCGGGGCGAAGCGTCCGGCCGCCAGCGCGCTCAGGTTCTCCAGAAGTTTAAAAGCCTGCATGTTGTTTGTCGAGAGATAGCCCCGAAGTTCTTCGGCCATGGCGCGCAAGGCCGCGGAGGCGTCCGGGCCGGACCGCGCCGTTTCCGGGGGGCGTTCCCCGGTCTGGGCGTCGTCGTCCTGGATCCCGTTCAAATAGCGGCGAATGGCCGAAAAGGCTTCGCGCTCCTTTTCCTCGAGGTCCCCGGCCAGTCCGGGCAGGCGGTCCCGGTTTCCCCGGCGCAGGGCTTCCTCCAGGCTGGAGGCGGCATCCTGCAGGTCCTTGGCGCCGAGATTGCCCGCCGCGCCCTTGAGGGAATGGGCCAGTTCCCGGGCCTGGTTGAAGTCCTCGGCCAGGATCAGGGCCTGGATGTCTTCCCGGGCGTTCTCATGGTCCTCCAGGAACAGGGACAGGATGGCGGCGTAGAGCCGGGCGTCTCCGCCCAGGCGGCGCAGAGCGTCCGCCGCGTCCAGAACCGTGTGCGACGGCGCCCCGTTGCCGGAAAGGGCGGGTTCCATGGGCGCCGCCGCCTGCTCGTCCCGCGATTCGGAGGCCAGGGATTCCTTGTGGATCCAGGCCCGCAGGACGGCGAAAAGTTGCCGGATATCGATGGGCTTGCCCACATGATCGTTCATCCCGGCCGCCAGACAGGCTTCCCGGTCGCCTTTGAACACGTTGGCGGTCATGGCGATGATGGGCAGACCGGCGAAGCGGGCGTCGGCCCGGATGCGCCGCGCGGCTTCCAGGCCGTCCATGCCGGGCATCTGCACGTCCATGAGCACGACGTCGTAGCCCGGACTGGCGTGAAGGACCTTGTCCACGGCGTCCCGGCCGTCCACGGCGGTTTCCACCACGACGCCCGCCGACTGGAGCAGCTCCGAGGCCATCTGGCGGTTGAGGCGGTTGTCCTCGGCCAGAAGAGCCCGCACGCCCGCAAGGGGCGCGGCGTCCTCCCGGGCCGGATTCTCCTCGTCCGCATAGGGCTGGCGGCGTTCGCGCATGCCGAAGGCGTCCATGACGGCGTCGAAGACCGAGGACGGCGAGACCGGTTTTTGGGCGCAGGCGTCGAAGCCCGCCCGCCCGGCCTTGATGCGGATTTCCTGACCTCCTTCCTGGGAGAGAAGGATCATGGCGGGTTTTCGGTCCTTGCCCGAGGCCTGGATGATGCGCTTTCCGGTTTCGACGCCGCTTAGGCCGGGCATGCGCAGGTCAAGGAAGACGCAATCGTAGGGCGCGTCGTTGTCCAGGGCGCGCTGCGCCCGCATGAGAGCGTCCGCCCCGGACGCCGCGGCGGTCACGGCGAAAGAGAAGCCGCGAAGGATGGCGCAGAGGCCGGCCAAAGCCTCGGGGGAATCGTCCGCCGCCAGGACGCGCAGTCCGCGAAGGCCGGGCGGCGCGACGGGCGCCCGCTCGCAGATGTCCGTCTGCCGGGACAGGCCAGCCGTGAAGGTGAAGACGCTGCCCTTGCCCGGCTCGCTTTGCGCCGTGATCTCGCCGCCCATCATTTCCACCAGGCGCTTGCAGATGGCCAGGCCCAGCCCGGCGCCGCCGTATTTTCGGGTGGTGGAGGGGTCGCCCTGGGAAAAGGGCAGAAAAAGCCGCTCCAGCTGGCCGGGATTCATGCCCACGCCGGTGTCGCTGATGGAGAAGCGCAGGGTGACCCGGCTCGCGTCGTCCGATTCCCGGATTTTGGAAACGGCCAGGGCCACATGGCCGAGCTCGGTGAATTTGATGGCGTTGTTGACGAGGTTGGTCAATATCTGGACCAGCCGCATGGAGTCGCCGCACAGGGCGCGCGGGACGTTCAGGGGAAAATCCAGAAGCAGTTCGATGTTTTTTTCCTGGGCGCGCACGGCGAACAGGGACAGGGCGTCCGCCAGGGTCTGGCTGAGATTGAACGGCTCGTCGCTCAGTTCCAGCTTGCCCGCCTCGATCTTGGAGAAGTCCAGGATGTCGTTGATGATGCCGAGCAGGGAATTGGCGGCGTTTTGCAGCTTGGTCAGATAATCGCGCTGGCGCGGGTTCAGGTTCGTCTGCAGGGCCAGATGGCCAAGCCCGATGATGGAATTCATGGGCGTGCGGATTTCATGGCTCATGTTGGCCAGAAAGGAGCTTTTGGCCTGGCTTGCGCTTTCGGCGGCCTGCTTGGCCAGGATCAAGGCGCGTTCGGCCTGTTTGCGCTGAAACAGCTCCAGGGTCATGGATTCGAAAAGTTGGGCGTTGCGCATGGCCGTGCCCGCCTGCTGGCCGATGGCCATGAAAAGCCGCAGTTCCTCGGGCCGGTAGACCCGGGGGGGAATGGAGATGAGAACGATGGCCCCCACGGCCTTGCCGCCCGCCTGCAGGGGAAAGGCCAGAATGGTCTTGGCGCCCATGGCCTTCATGGCCTGCCTGACGGCGGCCGAGGGGCAGGACAGGGAGGAGTTGAAGACCGGAGCCATGTTGGATACCGCGAGCCCGGCCGTGCCTTCGCCCACGGTCAGGCGCTTGAACGCCCCGGCGAAATCTTCGGGCAGCCCCAGGGCGGCTTTGGCGTGAAGCGTTCGCTCGTCCTTGTCGAGCCGCAGGGCGATGAGAATATCGATGGCCATGAGGGATTGCAAGGCGTCCAGAACCTGGTCGAGCATGCGCTCCGGGTCCAGGGTTTCGGTGGTCTTGCGGTAGATCTCGTAGAGGATGGTCAGTTCGTCGTGGCTTTTTTTGAGCGCCTGCTCGAATCGCTTGCGTTCGGTGATGTCTATGCCGAAGGAGACGATGGCGATGCGGCCGCCGTCGTCGAGGGTCCCGTTTTGCCAGGAGATGAAGCGTTCCTCCCCGGTCCTGGTCAGAATGGGATTTTCGAAACGCCGGGGAGGGCCCTCGCGGAAGGCTTGCCAGACCTTGGGGTAGCGGTCCTTCGGGGTGAGCAGTTCGAACCAGCTTTCCCCGGTTATCTCCTCCCGGGAGTATCCGGTAATGCGTTCCGCGGCCTCGTTGACCATGACGATGCGGCCTTTGGCGTCCAGGGCCACGAAGATGACGTTGGCGGTCTCGATGAGTTTTTCCGAGAAGGTCCTGGCGGTCTGGGCGGCCTGTTCGGCTCTTTTGCGCTCGGTGACGTCCTGGGCCACTCCGGCCAGCTTGATCAGGCGTCCGCTTTTATCGCGTATGGGGAACGCCTTGTCGTGAATCCAGATGATCCGTCCGTCGGCCCGGCGCAGCCGGTATTCCACGTCAAAGGCGTTTTCATCCCTCGTCAGACCCTGGTAGAGGGAATCGATCCGTTTACGATCCTCCTCCACGATGGCGTCCATCCAGATGCAGTTTTGCCTGGAGACATCCTGGGGCGCGCGTCCCCAGATGCGCTCGAAGGCCGGGCTGACGTACAGGGTTTTTGCCGGAAAGACCGGTTCCGCGAGCCAGAAGATCTCCTCGATGTTGTCCGTGATGAGCCGGTAGCGCTCCTCGCTTTCGCGCAGGGCGTTTTCCGCCATGATCCGGTCCGTGGCGTCGCGCAGGGAGCAGATCACCCCTTCCTCCCCGTCCACCCCCGGGCGGCCGGTCATGGAGATCATGACGCCTTCGAAAATGCGGGCGCCGTTTTGGGGGAGGTTGCGCAGTCCGGCGGCGTGGACGGTCTCCCCGGGGCGCATAAGGGCCCGGGCGAAGAGCCGGAAAAACAGCTGGGCGTCGCCGGGATGCATGAAATCGCCGGGCGAAAGGCCCTCGATGGACTTCCCGCCCGGACCGAAAAGCTTGTGGGCCGCCGGGCTGGCGTAGCGGCAGGAACCGGCGGGATCGAGGAGGATGATGGCGTCCGCGCCGTATTCCGTGATGGCCCGGAACATGCGTTCGCTTTGCTTGAGCCGCCGGTGCGCCAGGACCCCGGTCAGGGCGTTCTCCAGACGAAGGGCGGCGGCGGCGAAGGTCCTGGCATTCTCGCCTGAAAACGGTTCCCCGCTTTCGCACCGGTGCAGGCCGAAAGCCCAGGGCCGGTCGTTTTTCGGATACAGGGCCACGATCATTTGGGCCTTGACGTTGAAACGCCGGGCCAGGTTGGGATGGCGTCTCAGCAGACGGTCCGGGCCGTAGACGTCCGGTTCGTCCCTGGCGAGCAGCCGGGACAGGAGGGCGCCTATTTCGTCGTCCATGGGAAAGACGGCGCCCTGGGCGAAGGCGCCGGGATGCTCCGGCCGCGTCT
Organism: uncultured Desulfovibrionaceae bacterium; assembly: GCA_937934715.1. GTDB lineage: Bacteria > Desulfobacterota > Desulfovibrionia > Desulfovibrionales > Desulfovibrionaceae > CALGYO01. Next base: position 6,229 of record CALGYO010000150.1, read on the forward strand.
GTTCCATGGGCACGGTCCAGGAGGGCGCGTCCGGGTCGCAGGGGTACACGGTCCAGGCCCGGTCGCAGGAGAAGACGTCCAGGCAGACCCGCAGAAAATCCTCCAGCATGGATTCCACGTCCGGGGCGTTGCGCAAGATCTGGTTGAGACGCTCCATGTCCTCGAGAAAACGCAGATGTTCCCGGCTTTGACCGGACAGGCATCCCACGCGGGAGGCGAGCGTTTGCTCGAGCTGGGCGTTTCTGCGCCGCAGCGCGTCGAGTTCGTCGCGCAGCGCCTGCAAAGCGCCGGGATCATCCTGTGGCATGGGCGGCCTCGTGAGCGGCGGGGGGATTGGAAAAGACGATTATCCGCGCTCTCAAAGGTACCCGAAGACCCGGATCAAGACAAGGCCGGTCCGGGGCGGACGTCAGCAAGAGGCGGGGATTGCCTTTTGCCCGGGACTGGGCCAGGAATGGCGGGGCCGGGCAGCGGCCCGGCCATAAGGAGGATCTATGCGATACGCCGTTTGGACGGCCTTTGCCCTGGCCGCCGGACTTTTCGCGTCCAGCGCGGTTTTCGCCGCGGACCCGGCCAAATTGCCGGATGGATTCCGGGGGATTCCCTGGGGCGCCCGTCTTGATACCCTTCCCCAGATGACGGCCGTCGAGCGCGAGGGCGACGTGGCCCACTGCGACCGCGCGGGGGAAAAAAAGACCCTGGGCCCCATCGAAACCCGGCTGATCGACTATTCCTTTTACAAGGACCGGTTCTACCATGCGGCCATCATCTACGAGCGCGGCTTCGACGTGATCCAGGAGACCCTTCAGGACAAATACGGTCCGCCCGACGCCACACGCGTGAAAAAGGACGCGGACGGCCGGGAGTACGTGCTGGCGGAATGGGTCTGGCCGGGTCAGGTCTATATCGGACACCGCCGGTTCACGGACGAGGACGGCGGGCGCATCTTCTATTTCTATTCCCCCCTTGCGGACGAATCCATGGGCCGCAAGACCCAACCGGCCAAGGCCGGGGCGAAGAACGGGCCCAAGCCCGGGGTCCACGTGGTGAAAAAGGGCGAAACCCTGGGCGGCGTCGCCGCGCGTTACGGGGTGAGCCTGTCCGCCCTGCGGGCCGCCAACGGCGGGCTCGATCCCAAGAAGCTGAAGCTCGGTCAGGAACTGGTCATCCCCGGCGCGGGCAAGGCGGCGGAGCGCCCCCTGGCCGAGGCGCCGCGATCTTCGAACGCCGCCGTTCAATCCGCGCAAGAGGCGACGGACGGCCGAACCCTTGGCGAGGCGTCCAAACCAGCCGGAGCATCGCCGGGGGACGCGGCTGCGAAACCGGCGCCTGAAGCGGCCGAAGATGCGGCGGAAAACGTTTCGGCGGCTGCGGCGGCCGCAACGAAGCAAGCGCAAACCGCCGTCCCGGAAGGGGGCGCCGGTTCGCGGCGTTACGCTGTGGCGCAGGGCGACGTGTTTTCCGCCATCGCCAAACGCTTCGGCGTGAGCCAGACGAAGCTCGCCAAGGCCAATCCCGGGGTGAATCCGAAAAAGCTCTCCATCGGCCAGACGCTGATCATTCCAGCTTCCTCCGGCGCCGGGGCGGCTACACCGGCGAAGGATGCGCAAACGGCCGGGTCCGGAACCGAGGCTCCGGCCGGGGCTCAGGCCGGGACAACGCCCGAGACTCCGACCGGCGCGCCGGGGGGGCCCTCGGAAGAGAAAGCGCAGGCGGCTTCCGGGACGCCCCGGCCCGAAAGCGCGGAGCAGGCGGTCCCGAAGGCTCCGGCCGAAGCGAAAACGCCTGAAGCGTCCGCCCCCGCGGAAGCGGCCAAGGCCGAGCCGGATAACGCGTCGCCGACCCGGTCCGTCCTCAAGCACGTCATTGCGCCGGGCGATACCATCGGGGCGCTGGCCAAGCGGTACGGGGTCACGGAAAAAGCGATCCTCCGGGCGAACAAAATCAAGAATCCGAAAGGATTACAGCTCGGGCAGACGCTTACCATCCCCGCGCCCGTAAAGAAATAGGACCGCGAGCCGGGTTTCGCGCTTCATAGACGGACTGTAACGAAGAAGGGCGGTCTCGAAAGAGGCCGCCCTCTTTTTATCCGGATGATGGAGCGGATTTTGCGCGTATGGGGATGACTCTGTGGAAGAAACAATGAGAAGGGCGCTTCATCCCGAGAACGCGCGATGACGGGCTTTGAAGGCGCGGCGGCCGGCGCGGGACCTTTGGAAAATACGCTTTTCCATGACGAGGCCGCCGCGAAACGCCCCGGCAGCCCGCTCATTCTCTCCCAAGACCGCAGCGTCATTCCCTGAAAGCCTTGTAAGAGCCTTGAGCTCCTCATCCTCACACAAAAGGACTGTCATGGGATTCCAAAAGGCGAGCGTCCGTTACGCCGAAGACCGCCATTCCTAGCAATTGCGCGGCGGTCCCATCGCAAAATGGCGAGACGGGACGCCTTCCGGGAACATGCGCCCGCCCATGTGGGCGGCGCGAGGCTAGAGCGACCGGATGAACGCCTGGATGTGCGGGCCGTAGAGGGCCTGGGTCATGGCCCCGAAGCACAGGAACGGGCCGAAGGGGATGGGGATGGCGTTTTTCTTGGCCGCGCCGCGCAGGAAAAACGGGCTGACCGCCAGGGCGGACAGGCTGCCCATGAGAATGGCGAAGGCCAGCCCCCGCCAGCCCACCAGGGCGCCGATGGAAAGCATGAGCTTGACGTCCCCGCCGCCCAGGCCGTCCACGCCCTTGGACGCGAGATAGGCCTTGGCCAGCGCGAAAAAGAGCAGATATCCGGCCGCCGCGCCGATGAGCGCGCCCATGAGGTCGCCGCCCGGCAGGACGGCCGCGCCGGCCAGGGACAGGATGGCTGCGGAATAGGTCAGGCGGTTGGGCAGGATGAAGATTTCCAGATCGATCATGGACGCGGTGATGTAGATGCCGCCCATGGCCATGAGAAAGACGAAGGCGGGGGAGGGGCCGGTCTGCAGGGCGGCCAGATAGGCCCAGAGCCCGGAAGCCAGCTCCAGCAGCGGGTATTTGACGGAAACCAGAGCCTTGCAGGCGCGGCAGCGGCCGCGCAGGACCAGCCAGCTCACGACCGGGATCAGCTCCAGGGGGGACAGCCTGTGGCCGCAGGCTGGGCAATGGGAGCCCGGACGCACGATGGAGCCGCCGGTTACGTAACGGTGGGCGCAGACGCTGTAGAAGCTGCCCAGGCACAGGCCGGCGATGGCGGCGAACCAGGGGAAGATCGCCAGGAAGGCCGGGTCGTTAAAGCGCATTGTCCGAAGGCGGGGCCACGGCTTCCGGGGCCTGGCCGACGCGATCCGTCCAGGTTCCCCCGGCCTGGCCGATTTCCTTGAGAGCCACCTCGGCCATGAAGGGCAGCCGGGCGGTCAGCGCGGGGGAGAGCTCCACGGCCATGGTCTGGTAGTCCGCAGGCTCCACGCCCACCACCACGGCCTCGGGCCGGTGACCCACCAGGCCGCAGTAGATGAGGGTATCCACCAGGTCGGACTGGTGCATGGAATTCTTGAAGGCCAGGCTTTTGCGCAGGTCCTCGCCGGTCAGGCGGTAGACGGTTCCTGGCTCGTCGCCGCCCAGGACCGCGTCCAGGACGATGAGGAACTCGCAGCGCATGATGGGGTCCATGAGCCGCATGCCCAGATTGCCGCCGTCCATCAGGGTGACGTTGTCCGAGAAGACGTATTTTCGGTCCAGGAATTCCATGCAGCGTACGCCCGCGCCCTCGTCGGTGTAGAGGATGTTGCCCACGCCGAGGACCAGGATGCCGGAAGGGGTGTCGGTCATGCTTGTTCGCTTCCCTGGGGATGTTTCGGATTGCGCCGGATCGGCCTTTCTCCCGTATCAAAAAAAGGGAACCCGGCCAAGGGCCGGGTTCCCGTCAAACCGTGATTCAGGCCGCCTTAGCAGACCTTGAATTTCAGGATTTCGTTGGTCTCGGGCTCGATCACGTGCACGCCGCAGGCGATGCAGGGGTCGAACGCGTGGACGGTGCGCAGGATTTCGACCGGGCGCTTGGGATCGGCGATGGGGGAGCCGATGAGGGCTTCCTCGACCGGGCCCACGTCGCCGGCGTCGCCGCGCGGTCCCAGGTTCCAGGTGGAGGGCACGACCAGCTGGAAGTTGCCGATCTTCTTGTCCTCGATGCGGATCCAGTGGGACAGGGCGCCGCGGGGGGCGTCCACCAGGCCGACGCCTTCGGCCTTGTCAGGCATGGTCCATTTGCCGACCAGGTTGTTGTCCTTGGCGGCGCGGTCGGAGAATTCCTGAATCCAGCCGGTCATCTGCTCGGCGATGATGGAGGTCTCGATGCCGCGGGCGGCGGTGCGGCCCAGGGTGGAGAACAGCGCGGTGGCCGGGATGCTCAGTTTCTCGAGGACCATGTCCACGGTCTTCTTGATTTCCGGATGGCCCTGGGCGTAGCCGATGAGGCAGCGGGCCAGAGGACCCACTTCCATGGCTTTGCCTTTGTAGCGGGGGGCCTTCATCCAGGAGTAGTGCTGCGGGTCGTCCAGCTTGGTGTACTGGGGCTCGGTCACGCCCTCGTACGGATGCTTGGGATCGCCGGGCTTGTACCAGGAGTACTTGACGGCTTCGGTGATGGCTTTCAGGTCGACCTTGTCCACCTTGGCCAGGTTCTTGTCCATGATGACGCCCGGCTTGAAGTAGCAGGTGTCCAGGTAGGACTTGGTGGTGTTGGGGTCGGTGGGGAATTCGCCGAAGCTCATGTAGTTGGTGCAGCCGCCGATGGAGCCCCAATCCTTGTAGAAGCTGGCCACGGCCAGAAGGTCGGGGATGTAGACTTCGTCCACGAACTTCTTGGTCTTGAGCCACAGGTCCTTGTACTCGGCGATGCGGGCCGGGGTCAGGGCCTCGTAGTTGGTGCAGCCGCCGGTGACCGTGAACTGGGTGTGCGGGTTCTTGCCGCCGAACACGGCCATGCCGCGCGCGGCCTCGACCTGCAGGTGCAGGGATTCGAGGTAGTGGGCGGTGGCGATGAGATCAACCTCGGGCGGCAGATAGTAGGCCTTGTGGCCGCCGAGGAAGAAGGCGTTGGTGAAGGGGCCGAGCTGGCCGGTGGCCACGAAGGCTTTCAGTTTGTCCTGAACGGCCTTCAGGGTCTCGGCGGAGTTGCCCGGACGGGCCGGAGCGATGTTGGCGGCCAGTTTGGCGGCCTTCACCGGGTCGGCGTTGAGCGCGTTGGTCACGTCCACCCAGTCCAGGGCGTGCAGGGCGTAGAAGTGCACGATGTGGTCATGCAGGTACTGGGAAGCCATGACCAGGTTGCGCATCATGCTGGCCAGGGGCGGGATTTTCGCCTTGACGGCATTGTCCACGCACCGGGTGGAAGCCAGGGCGTGCACGTAGGTGCACACGCCGCAGGCGCGCTGGGTGAAGTGCTGGGCGTCCCGGGGATCGCGTCCTTTCAGAATGATTTCCAGGCCGCGGAAGAGCTGGGAAGAACTCCAAGCGTCTTTGATTTTGCCGTTTTCCACCTCGACCATGATGCGCAGGTGACCCTCGATTCTGGTGATCGGGTCAACCACGACCGGGCCGGTGTAGGTGCTTTGCGGGGTGTTTGCCATATCAATCCTCCATGGAGAGCAAATTCAAATGGATAGTGGACTCTGACGCCTTTCGCTTCTCGCGAACCGGTTAACCCTGCTCGTAGAACGGGGACATCTTGTCCCAGAAATCGGGCTCGCTGCAGCCGATGCAGGGGTGTCCGGCCTGGACCGGCCAGTTGGTCTGGTTGAAGAGAACCTTGGGGCAGTTGTTGCTGGTGAGCGGGCCCTTGCAGCCGAGTTCGTACAGGCACCAGCCCTTCTTGGCTTCCTCGGAGTCAAAGGAGGGGGCGAATTCCGACGCGTCGAAATGGGGCAGACGCGGGCAGTTGTCATGGACGGTCTCGCCGTAGAACATGGTCGGACGGCCGTCGCTGTCAAGCTCCGGAAGGCCCTTGGTCAGCACGTGGACCACGGCGCCCACGAAGTTGATGGGGTTGGGCGGGCAGCCCGGGATATTGATGGTGGTGACCCCGGTGTATTCGCTCACGCTCACGGCCTTGCTGGGGTTCGGCATGGCTTTCTGCACGCCGCCGTACGCGGAGCAGGTGCCGATGCAGATGACGCCCTTGGCCTTGGCGGCGATTTCCTTGGTGGTCTTCATCATGGGATGACCGGAAACCTGGCCCCACTGACCGTCGTCGATGGTGGGCAGGCCGCCCTCGACCACGAGGTAGAAGCCGTCCTTGGAGTTCACGGCCTCATGCAGGGCGGCTTCGGCGGGTTCGCCGGCGGCGGCCATGATGGTCTCGTGATAGTCCAGGGAGATGGTGTCCAGAATGAGCGCGTCGATGTACGGCTTGATGGTCCGCAAGGCGGCTTCGGAACAGCCCGTGCACTCCGCGTTGTGCAACCAGACGACAGAGGGACGGCGGGCGGCGGTCAACGCCTTGGCGGTCTTCCTGACGCAGGCCGGTCCGAGGCCCATGGCGGCGGTGACGGCTGCGCAGAATTTCATGAAATCACGGCGCGAAACTCCGCTTTGTTCGAGCCTTTTCAAAGCATCATCCTTGCCAAGACCCACAGAAAATTTCATAAAACTCCTCCTTTTGTAATTAAGGCCAACCGCCGCGGCCCGTTACGCGATAGCCCGGGAGCGACAGGCGCCAAAACGTAACCAATTCAACGCGGCGTCGTCTTCGTCGATGGCCGCCGTTTCAGCTGAAAAACGCCGTTTCGGCCGATTGGCGAAACAGGACCAAGCCTGACGTTAACCTGACGAATCACTGATAATCTTGCGCATGTGAACCATGTTTGAAGCATTTCGTCAATGGAAAACCAAAAAATGGCATTCCATTACAGTGAAATTTTACTATTGTATTATTTTTTGCATTTATCGTGTTATTATTTTAAAAGTGATGCTACTGAACGCGACAAAATTCATCGAACCGCCGGAATGGGACGGTATTGAGCCGCCCTATGCCGCGCTGGCCAAAGGATCAATGCCCTTGGGCCCGCGCGGCCGCTGACGCCCGCTCAACGCCCCTGGCTTCTCTGTTAGTGTCAATGTGGGAGTAATACTATGATTTGTATAACTGTCTGAAATAACGAAGGATACAGTGGTCAATGCTCTCTTCCTGGTCCATTTTCTCTCGGGAGGACGCCTGAGCGCTAAGCGCCGCATGGTCTTTTCCCCGGTTCTCCTGGTGGACCAGTTGAAATCCCAGGGGATTTTACAAGGCATGAAAACGGAGCCTTGCCCGGGAGCGTCCGTTTCCCCAAGCCGCTTCATTATGCTTAAATTGACACAATAGCGAAGACAGACTGAAAAGCGGGGCGGCGCGGCCCGCGTTTGCGGGCCGCGCGCGTTGACGCGCCGTCCGCAGGCCCGGGAAACGTCGCCGTCCCGGGCTCGCACGCGAGGCGTCCTCGCGGAGGGCTGCCTTTGGCGGCCAAAGGTCTCGCCGCTTCCGGCGGGTCCGGGAATGCGCCTTTCGCGGCCGGGCGGCCTCGTGCAGGCAAGCCCCTTCCCGATGCGAACGCCTTGGGCGAATGGGGAGGAATGTGGGGAAAATAACAACGCGATCCGCAGGCGACGGCGGGTCAGCGGACGCCGTTTCGCAACCGGCGCGCCTTGCACAACAGTTCCGGGCGATACTCGAAATGCATGAGGTCGTACTTGGCCCATTTGCCGCCCCAGATGAAGCCGTTGTCCTCGAAGGCGGCCACGATTTCCGGGGGAAAGGCGGCGATCTGTCTGGCCGCCTCGGCCTTGTTCCCGTTCCATCGCCAGTAGACGTGGCGTCTGGGGGCGAGATCGACGGCCACGCCGAAGGCGTGCAGGCTCAGACGGTCCGTTCCGGCCACCGGACGCCAGTACATCCCGGCCATGGCCGGAAACACCTCCCGGCGCAGTTCCGGCTTTTCCTCCAGGATGCGGGCCAGCCGCGCCCCGGCCCGCTGCAGGGCGGCGGCCGCCCCGTGGCGCGCATTGAACGAAAGCGAGGTCCCGGCGAAGGGAATCGCGGTCAGGGCGGCCCCGACCTCCCGTTTGTCCTTGCCGTAGGCCGCCTGGAAAAAGGCCTGGACCCGTCTGCGGCCGGGACTGTCGCCGCTCGCGGGCAAGGGCGCCGCGGGGTCCGCGGGTCCCGGGCGGTAGGGTAGCGCCATGGCCTCGCGCATGCTGGGCGCTTCCAGCATTTGCGCCTGCGTGCGGTCCCGGGCGCCGTCGTCGTAGAGGATGCGGGTCCCGTCCGAAAGCCGCAAGACGAGCGCGCCCTCGTCGCCGGGCTCCAGGTCCTCCACCAGTCCCGGGTAGGCCTCGCGCAGGCAGTCGAGGTCCAGGCGGGCTTCCCGGTCATCCAGGGACAGGGCCAGAATGGGCGAAGGAAGGGACGCCGCGAGACAGCATGCGGCCAAAAGAAGAAGGAAAAAACGCGGCATGAGACAAGGCTATCCGAGGCGGCCGGGCCTGGCAAGGCGTCCGGTCCGGACGCGCGCACGAGGGGGTCCGCCTCGCGCTCACCCCGCAGCGGTCTGTGCCTGTCAGGCGGCTCTGCGGAAAAGGACGCGGGCGTCTTCAACGCCGCCGCGCCCAGAAACGAGCCGCGCCGCCAGGGCGGGAGGCATGCCGGGCCTGTGGAAGCGGGCGGGCCGGTCAGCGGCAAAGAAAGCGCAGGGCCCATTTGAGGCGGCCGCCCAGTTTGGATTCCCGGGCGTGGAGCGCGGCCGCGTCGATGTCGCGGGCCAGTTCCGGCCTGCGTTCCAGGAGAATGAGCGCGGCCTTCTCGGCGGCCTTGCCGGTGAGGTTGGCGCACTGGTTGAAATGGGCCGCCTTGTCGTCCTTGATCTTCTTGGAAAGGACCCGGCAGCAGGCGCTGCCGTGCTCCGCCTTGAACCAGACGTGCAGTTCGTTGACGGCCTGGCGGATGTCCATGCGCCTGGCGTGGGGCGCGTCCTGGCCGAGCAACAGGCCGATGGCCAGCGCCGCTCCGCCCACCGCCCCGCACAAACAGCCCGAGCCGCCCATCCCGTCCACCATGCCCGCGGAGATTCCCACGGCCTGGTCATCGGTCAAAGGTCCGTTGAAGCCTCTATTGAGGGCGAGGAGAATGCTCTCCGCGCACAGGTACTGGCCTGTTCTGTAGAGATTTTCGGCGCGTTCGCGGAAGGAGGCGGCGAGCCGGGCGTGATCGGCGTTCATGCGGGGATCCTGGATTTGGGAAGAAAACGCGAGGCCCGGCGTGGACCGGGCCTCGCGGATAAAGCGTCTATTTGGCGCCTTCCTCGATCGGGTAGTTGGCGCCCTTCCAGGCGAAGATGCCGCCGGGGAAGCGCAGCACGTTCTTGTAACCGAGCTTCTTGGCCCAGGCCGCGCCGTTGTGGCTGCGGGTGCATTTCACGAAACCGCAGTAGAACACGATGGTCTTGTCTTTGTCCGGGCCGAGCAAGGCCACGAAATCCTTCTCGGTCTTGCCGTCCGTCTCCTTGACGTCCCATTCCTTCATGTCCGGGATGGGAAAGAGAAACTGCTTGGCGCCCGGGACGTGCATCTTCTTGTAGCTATCCTCAAGGGGCATGGTGTCCACGATGAGCATGTCCTTGCTCTCGTCGATCATCTTCTTGAGCTCCTCGGCCGTGACCAGGTCGTAGCCGCCGCGCTGGACTTCGCGGACAAGCTTGACGGCGCCTTGCTCTTTTTCCACCTCGTCGGTGAATTTGTCGGCAAAGGCCGGGGCGCAGAACGCGGCCAGGGCCAGGGCGGCCAGGATCAGGGAAACGAACGATTTCATCGGGCGCATGAACAGTCCTCCTTACGGGTTGCCGATCTCTTGGCGACAATCGCCCAGGCTGAACGCAGCCTGGGCTTGCGGGCCAGTCTCCAGAACGCGATGAACGCGGCCAGTCCCGCAAGGAACAGGTCGCGGTACAGGGAACTCCAAATACTGTGGAAGGCCTCGCCTTCCGGATCCCCGGGGCCGTAGCAGCCGCAGTCGATATCAAGGCCCAGGCGGATGGCGTAGACGAGGACGCCGATGAAAACGCCCAAAAGCCCCACGATGATCGAAAGGCTTCCCTTGACGTCCCAAATGAGGCCCACGGCGGCGGCGATTTCCAGAAGCGGAATGACGTAGGAGGCGAATCCCACGAACTCGCCCGGAAGGATGGCGAACGCCTTGATGGTGGCGGCGAACGCCGGAGGATCAGCGAGCTTGATCACTCCGGCCAAGAGAAAAAAACCCGCCAGAACGAGCCGGGCCAGCCGGTAGGTCCGCGCGTCCGCAAGGACGCTTCTGACCAGGCTCACCGGCCTTTCCCCCGGGTGGTTTCATGTTCGCGGCGGTTATTCCACAGCATGATTTCATATATCATCGCCATCTATGCGCAACAAATTGATAATGCCTATTGTAATTTAAGAATTGGATAGAAGGTCGTGATGGCATCGCCCCTCTTGTCCCAAGCCCGGGCATGCCCTATGTTTTGGCGAACGCGCTGCCGACGTCCGCCCCCCTATGGGGCGCCCCCCAGGCGCCATTACGGTCTTGTTTTCCGGAGCCCGGGACCTGGGCGGCAAAGAGGAGACGCCTATGCTTCGATACGCGCGCGCCGTCGCGCTCGCCGTTGCCGCCCTGCTGTGTTGGAGCGCCGCCGCCCTGGCCGATTTCGACCAGGCCCAGCTCGCCTACGAGAAAGGCGACTACCGCCAGGCCGCGAAGTTGGCCGAGCCCCTGGCGGACCAGGGTTCGCCCCTGGCCCAGAATCTCCTGGGCGTCCTGTTCGAACGGGGCCAGGGCGTGACCGCCTCCAGGACCCAGGCCGCCGTCTGGTTCGAACGCGCCGCCAGACAGGGCAACGTCATGGCTCAGGTCAACCTGGCCCGGGTCATCCTGGACGAACGCCCGCAATCCGCCGTGAACTGGCTGAAAAAGGCGGCTGCCAAAAACTATCCGCCAGCCCTGACCACCCTGGGCATGCTCTACGCTGAGGGCCGCAAGGCGCCGCTTTCCAGTCAAAAAGCCTTCAACTATCTGGAAAAAGCCGCTTCCTACGGGTACGCCCCGTCGCAGATGGCCCTCGCCGAACTCTATTTGACGAGTAAAACGCGCCCCCAACCGGACAGGGCCTATTATTGGAGCGTCCTGGCCCTTGCGGACAAGGCGATCTCCCCGGAGGCGGCCAGGGCCCTGGAGGGCTTGCGCGAAAAAGCGGCGGCCGGTCTTTCGCCTCAAACCATCAAGAACCTCGACGCCAAGGCCGCCTCCTTCAAGCCCAGGCGCTGGAGCGATGACGGCGGGTCCCAGAAGCCCAAGCCCGGCAAAAAAGCCGAATCCGGCTTTTCCATGAGCACGGGCACGGGATTTCTCGTCAGCCGCCAAGGACACCTGGTTACCAACAGCCACGTGCTCGCCCAGTGCAAAAGCATCAAGACCGTCTATAAGGGCCAGGAATACGATCTGGAACTGCTGAAGAACGATTCGCAAAAGGATCTGGCGCTCCTGCAGCTGGAACCGTCGCCCCCGGCCGCCCTCAAGCTGCGCAAAACCCCGGTCAAACCCGGCGAATCCGTGGTGGTGACGGGATTCCCCGGCGACGCCGCCCTGAAGAACAAGGCGAAGACCACCTCCGGCGAGGCCCGTGAGCTCGCGCCTTCGGAAGCCGTTCCCGGCCGGTTTTTCATCACCGCCAAGGTCCGTCACGGCAATAGCGGCGGTCCGTTGCTCGACGCCTCCGGCAACGTGATAGGCGTGGTCACGGCCATGCGCGACGTGGACGGGGCGAAACGGATCACCGGCGAACGCCCCACGGACATGGGGCACGCCATCGACGGTGAAACCCTGCGGTCGTTTCTGGCCGCATCCCACGTCCCCTACGCCGTGACCGGCTCCTATAGCCGGAAAAGCGCCGACGCCATCGCCTCCTCCGCCCGCGACAAAATCATGCCCATCTTCTGCATTCGCTAGGCGGGGGCGCCGTTCCCGCGCCCCCGCCAGGGGGGAACTTCTTTCGGAGAAGTTTCCCCCTGGACCCCTTCCCAGAACTTTACCGGCGCTTCGCGGCGTGGATGTTGACGCATGACGCGTCAACATCC
>CALGYO010000151.1 GCA_937934715.1 uncultured Desulfovibrionaceae bacterium
GGGCAGGCCGGCCAGGGACGCGGCCGCCTGGGCGCGGGTGTAGGGGGACAGGGAAGATGAGAAACGGCAATAGAACCAGGTTGGGTGGGGGAAACGTGGGGGAAGCGTGGTGGGGGGCGGGATTGCGGGCGATCAAAAAGAAAAAAGAAGCGCGCGCGGCAAGATGAGAAAAAGTCCGGTTTCAGGCCGGATTTGACAGGCAACTTGAGAAATTGGAACCGCGCGAGTCGGGTATTATTTGTGGTCGTCAGACCGTGGGCGCGGGGTTATTCGTGGTGCCACCATTTACCCAGCGATCCCCAGAGATAGACCAAGCCACCAATAATAGTAATGATCGCGGTCGTCGGGGTTGACTCGCGGGTGATCGGGTCGCAGGCCGTGCCCATGACGGCCATCAAACCGAAGACAAACGCCAAGCCACCGATGAGTTTGGCCAGCTTATAGCGCTTGCTGGTCAGCTCGATGGCCTGGGCTTTTTCTTCCATCTCCTCACTTGGGCGGCCGCAATTCGGGCAAGCTGCAGCCCTATCGGAATACGCTTTACGGCAGTCCTGGCAGATCATGAGACCCATGATCTTCTCCTATAGTGTGCGATGTTTAATGTAGGCGTACCATATTTTCCCAATCGCTCCTGGCGCAAATTGCACGGAGACGCAGTCAAATCGGTTGCGCCATTCCATCGTATATTGATTTGAAAAATCAGGAGTAGTCGGCGTGAGGCCGAGTAATGCCAGGCTGTCCTTTGAAAGAGGAGCGCCTTCAATATTATTCACCGCTATCCAGTCGGCCTTGCCATTGATAAACACTATTTCTGTGGAGCTGTTTCCATAGATGCACTTGCGGCCATACTTGATTTCAGAGCAGGAGTTTGGTTTACCCAACAGCCCGGCGACTTCAGCCTCGGACTTACCTAGTATTTGGGGTAGGTCGATAACAAGCTCCAACGCCAGCGATTTATCCATCGCGTTGCCATCGGCTTTTGCTGTGTTGATCTTGGCGTCAACGTCCTTGAGAGCTTCAGTGTGAGATTTGGCAATCTTTACAGACTGCGGTTCAGAAATAATATACAGGTACATAAAGAAAGAAATAATAGCCATTGCACACATTACTAATAAAATAGGACCATATGCCTGTCGGTGCTGTGCATGTTCGTCGATACTTGACCGGATTTCAGGCGTCACTTGGCTCTTACAGTGCTTACATAAAACGGCTTCCGGCTTAATCTCCTCGGCGCAAAACGGGCATTTTCGGACGTCTCTAGCCATCGCGTTCCCCTACCTCGCCTCCCGGCACCACCAGATCACGCGGCCTATGACCCTTACGTTCAGCGACTCGTCGGCCAAGTCGACTTCAATCGGCTCGTATCGCTCATTCGCGCTGCGAAGGACATACTTACCTGGCACTTTATCCACGAATTTCACGAGTACAACTTCGTCCATGCCGATGGCATATATGGCGCCAGCGTATATATCTGTCTGACTCTGGTCAATCAAGATTGTATCACCGGCCTTTATTTCAGGCTCCATGGAATCGCCGACGGCTTCCATCAGGACCATGGAATTCGGCTTTCCTTTCCTGGTGAGAAATTCGGTACGAAAGGCATACAAGCCTTCTACCTCTCCGCTCGTTTCCAAGCTGTTCGTGCCAGCGCCAAGTCTCGCCTTGACCTTCGGCACGAGCCGCAGCTCTGGATCGCAAGGCCGCGCCGCATTGTCTGGAGATGTCCCTCGCTGCACCTGGCCAATACCGAAATAGAGCCAGTCACTTGAAACATTGAAATTTTCCGCGATGAGTTCAAACCAAGCTGTTGGAATCTGCTTGCGTTTTTTAGCCGAACTCACCGACCCCTGCTGTATGCCAAGAATCCGGGCAAGGTCGGATTCGCTTTTTGCCCGAGTCGCCTCCATGATTCTGGCGAATCTAGCCTCAAAGGACTTCGCACCATCCTGGGCTTGCTGCGAAATTTGCTGCGAAGTTGTCATATTAAATCATTTAAGTAAGTTAGGTGATTATTCAAAAAATTTGTTGCGAAATGAAAATAATCCTTTGACGATCCAAAAATGATCCTTTAATCCTGTCTCAGGCAGTAACGAAAGACACCGTTACTCACGTTACTAGCCTGACCGGGCGGACAAGTCCATGTCCGCAGGCCTCTGAAAATCGGACGGATCAGGATCGTGAACAGCGGACAGTACAGCCTTTTCGGGCCAAGCCTGAACGTGGACGCCTCGGTGAAGGCGGCCATGAACCAGGCGGCCCGCGCCTCCTCGCTCTCCCGCGAGCAGATCACGGACAAGATGAACGAGCTGGCCGAGGCCAGCGGCGTGCGGTTGAACGGCAACGGCAAACTGGCCGTGGCCACGCTGGAAAAATGGCTCAACCCCTACGCCCGCGAGCACTGCCCGACGCTACGCGGCCTGGTCGTGTTCTGCATGGCCGTCGGCACCCTGACGCCCCTGTCCGTTCTGGGCGCCCCCCTCGGGGCAGCGTTCATCTCCGAGGACGAGGCCAAGCTCCTGAGGCGGGCGCAAATCGAAGAAGAGATCAAGCGCTTGCAGCGCGAGAAGAAACGCCTGGAGGCGGACATATGAGCATGAAGCGCGAGCCCCGCCGCATCATGGCCTGGATGGCCCTGCGCGGGCTCAAGACCATCGACCTGGCGCGGGAGCTCGGGGTCACGCGGCCGCTGGTCAGTGCCACAATCCACGGCCACCGGAACAACCGCCGGGTGCTCAAGCTCCTGGTGAAGAGGGGTTGCCCGGCGCGCTACCTGGCGCTGCCGTCGGATATGCGGGAGCGGGAGGCGGCGTAGATGCAGTGTGGAACATACGAAGGCTTCGGGCGGTTGTTGGATTGGATGGGATGGACATTCTTCATCGTCTACTTTGGGGACATCCCGCGATTTGAAGCCGCGGTGCTGGCCGGGTTGGCGGAAATCATGGTGCCCTCCCTCCTCGCACAACTTGGCCGCAAGATGGACCGGCTGTCGGCCCGGATCGAGGGCCGGAAGGAGCCGTGATGTACTGGGCATCGCGCACGGCCGCCGGGCTCTGCCCGTGCTGCGAGGGGGCTGATTTCTGGACGAACCTCGCCGGGGAGAAGGTGTGCAGGCGGTGCAACCCGCCGGTGCCTGGGGCGGAGAAGGCGGCGACCGAGAAGAAACCTCAAGAGGACAAGGAGCAAGGGAAATGAGCTGGATCGTTGACGTGCGAATCGACGGCGAGTTGGTCTTCAGCCTGGATTCCGAGGACAAAGCTCTCCTGACCTCCGGCGAAGACATTTCCGCCGAGGTTAGACGGGCACTCGACGAGGCGCAGGCGCTTATGCGTTCAGGGTGTATTCCTCCCACGGGATCGCCTGAAGAGGCACCCGTGAAAGAAACTGAGCCAGATCTTTCCGCCCCCAATACGTCGGCCGACCGCTGACATCCTGGGCCATGAGCACAATAGGCAACCCCGGAAAGACCATGGAGAAGTTGTCAATGGCCGATTGCCGTTGTTGCGGGAAGTCGAGCACGGACTTCTTGACCACGACAACGGCAAACGTGACACCCTGTTCCTTGATCACGGCCCCTTGGAATTTCTGCATTTCCAGCGCCTCTTGTTATGGGTTGATGGTAACGCATAGCCGATACCCTAACAGGGGGCGCTGGAACCTTCAATCCGAGGCCGAGGCGTAGCCATGCGCGAGGCCTACAGCGCGAAAGAGCTTGCGCCGGTGATCGGCGTGACGGAGCGGGCCGTGCAGCTCCGGGCAAAGAAAGAAGGCTGGTCGGCACAACAAGCCGGCTCCGGCAAGGACTGGAAGCGCTTGGCCTACCTCGCCGCCTCCCTGCCCGAGGACGTGAAGGCCGCCCTGGCCGCGGCCGAGGCGCGGGAGGCGGCGAGACTGCCGGCGCCGCGGCTGGCCGAGGCCGTGGTCCCGGACTGGTCGCACCGCACCGGGCTCGACCGCTACCGGGTCTGCGCGGAGTTCAAGTCCGCCCTGGCCCGCAACCCGCAGGCCGGTCGCGGCGAGACCCTGGCCACCTTTCTTGCCGCCTACAACGCCGGCATCCTGCTGCCCGAGCAGTACGAGCGCCTGGGCGAGGTGAAACAGGCCACGCTCTACCGCTGGCTCAAGACCCTGGCCGACAACGGCGACGACTACCGGGCGCTGTGCGACCGCCGCGGCAAGTGGACCACGGGTGGGGCGCAGGGCCTGGGGCAGGTCGGCCCGGAGGCCGAGAAGCTCTTCCTGGCCGCCTACCTGACGCCCAACCGGCCGAGCGTGACGCTGGCCGCCAAGGCCGCCAACGTGGTGCTGGAGAAAAAGGGCCTTGAGACCCACTCCGACCAGTCGTTCCGGCGCTACCTCAAGCGCTTCGACGCCGCGCACCACGACCTGGTCGTGCTCATGCGCGAGGGCGAGAAGGCGCTCAAGGACAAGGTCGGGGCCTACATCACCAGGCAGGCGCCGGCGACCCCGGGCCAGGCCCTGTTCGCCGACGGCCACCCGCTCGATTTCGAGATCCTCCACCCCATCACCGGCCGGGCGGCGCGTCTCACGCTCATCACCTGGTTCGATTGGGCCAGCCGCATGCCGGTGGGCTGGGAGATCATGCCCGAGGAAGACACCGTGGCCATCTCCAGCGCCCTGCGCATGGCCGTGGCCAACCTCGGACGCTACCCGGACCTGGTCTACATCGACAACGGCCGGGCCTTCAAATCAGCCTATTTCACCCGCACCGGATCGGAGATCGAAGACCTGGACGGCCTGTACGCCCGGCTGGGCATCGCGGTGCAGCACTCCCGGCCCTACGAGGCCCGGACCAAGGACGTCGAGCGCTTCTTCCTGACCTTCGGCGAGCAGTGCGAGCGGCTCATGCCCTCCTACTGCGGCGCATCCATCGCGGACAAGCCGGCCTGGCGCCTGCGCAACGAGAAATGGCACCAGGCCCGCCAGTCGGGCTACGTGCCCACGATCCAGGAGGCGGCCGAGATCTTCCGGCTGTTCGTGGGCTGGTACGCCCGGCAGCCCCATCGCGGGCTCGGCGGACGGACGCCGGGCGAGGTCCTGGCGGCCGGGCGCGGCCCGGGCGTGGACCTGGCCGAGCTGGACCGGCACTTCCTCTTCACGGCCAAGAAGCGGCCCCAGCGCTGCCGCGTGACCTTGTCGGGGGTCGAGTTCGAGAGCGACGCGCTCTACGGGCTGAACCAGGACGTCCTGGTCAAATACAGCTGGTCCGACCTCTCGGCCGTGCAGCTCTTCGACCTGGCCGGCCGGCACCTCGGCGAGGCCAAGCCGGTCGAGGCCGTCCATGGCCTGGCCCGCCACTTCGGCGACGAGCTGGACATGCTGGCCCTCAAGGAGGCCAACGCCCGCCAGCGCCAGCTGAAGAGCCAGACCCTGCGCCTGGCCAAGGAGCTGGACCGGGACGTGGCCGAGACGCCGCTGGCCGAAATGCCGTGGATGAGCCGGGAGAAGGTGGCTCTGGCCGTGGTGCCCAAGGGCCGCAAGGCCCTGCCCGAGACGGCGGCCGAGCCCGTGCTCACGGCCGAGGAGGCCGCCGACCTGACGGCCGCGCAGGCCGAGACCCAGGCGGCCATGGCCGCGCGCCCGGCCTACGAGGCGCCGTTCTTCCGCACCCCGTTCGAGCGCTACGACTTCCTGTTCGACCTGTCCGTTCTCCAGGGCGTGAGCCTGACAGAGGACGACGCCGAATTCATGGCCTCCTACGAGGCCTCCGAGGACTTCGGCCCGGTGGCGCTGCGCTTCGAGCAGCTCCGCAGGGCATACCGCAAACCTGTTGCCAAGGGGGCGAGTGCATCATGAAGAAGGGAATTTTCGTGGCCACCAGCAACGTGGCCAACTTCGACGCGGCTTTGACCATGCTGGAGGACACCGAGAAGGGCCGGCCGGGCATGGCCATGGCGTATGGCCCGGCGGGCATGGGCAAGACCATGGCGGCCATGCGGGCCTACGCGACCCGCGGCGGCGCCTACCTGCGGGCCTTCGAGCAGATGAGCCAGGCGGCTTTCCTGGCCGCGCTCTGCTTCGAGGTCGCCGCCTCCAGGCCGAACGGCTCCCACGCCTGCAAGGTGCGCATCATCGAGGCCCTGGAGGCCAAGCCGCGCACCCTGTTCGTGGACGAGGCCGACCGCCTCGACATCCGCCGCATCGAGGACCTGCGCGACATCCACGACA
>CALGYO010000152.1 GCA_937934715.1 uncultured Desulfovibrionaceae bacterium
GTCCGCGAAGGCTCGTCAGGCGTGGTTGCACAGCCGCAATTGCCAGGGATGGGGCGCCAGATAATACTGCCTCGCCAGATAGGGTTCCCCGTATTTGCGGACGAAATGATTGAGCAGGGTGACGGGGACGAGAAGGGGCGCCTCATCCCTGCGATAGCGTTCGATGATGTCCAGCATTTCGGCCTTCTCGTCGCTGGTCAGCTGTTTCTTGAAATAGCCCAGGATGTGCTGCAACACATTGACGTGTTTGGCTTTGGTGGCTTGCAGGCGCAAGGCGCGCATGAGTCTTTCGAGATAGGCGGCGCGCAGGTCCGCGAAGGACGCGGGCTCGGCGTTGGCCGCGAGCCGGCCCATTTCCCGGGCGATGGCCGGGCTGTGTGACATGACGAGGAGCTTGTGCCGGGCGTGAAACGTCGCAAGCGCCGTCCTGTCGTCCCGGGTCCCGGAGACGTTTCCCGAGAGATTCGCCTCCAGGGCGCGCCAGCGGGCCAGGGTGAAAATGCGTTCGATGAAATTTTCCCGCAATCCCACATCGTGCAGCCTGCCTTCGTCCTCGGCCGGAATGAGGGGAAAGCGGTCCATGAACGCCTTGGCGAAAAGTCCGGCGCCCTTCATGTGGGGAATTCCGTTCTCTCCGTAGACCTTGATGCGTTCCATGCCGCTGGTGGGCGACCGGCTTTTGAAGATGAAGCCGCAAAGGTCCTCGTTTGCCAGCTCCTCCACCCGCTTGGCGCAAAAGGCGAGCATGCGCCGGGTGTGATCGGTCCCGGATTTCGGGGCGACCAGCCGGGGCGCGCCGGGATCGCCCTCAAGGCGCAGGGACTCGCGGGGAACGCCCAGACCGCATTCCACTTCAGGGCAGACCGGAACGAAAACGAAAAACGCGCCCAGCGTATCCGCCACGTAGGCGTCGCGCTTATGCCCTCCGTCGAAGCGGACCTTGTGTCCGAGCAGGCAGGCGCTGACGCCGATTTTTATGGGTGAATCCATGCGCCCTCGCCAGGTTGGGCCGCCAGGCGCCCGCGAGCGCTTGCCAGCCTGGTTTCAAACAGGTAAGGCCTTGCCTTCTTGTATGGCATACGTATTTTTCGCTGAAATGAAAAGGCGCCCCGGCCGGGGCGATCGGTCCGGCAAGGCGGGCTTCGTCTCCCGCCCGCCTCATAATGGAGCGTTAGGGCATGATGGACGTTGGTTTTTTTGATTTTGGCGGCGTGATCGCCGAAGAGGGCTTCGTCAAAGGGTTCCGGGCCATCGCCTTGTCCCAGGGACTCGAGCCCGACGTGGTTCTTCAGGCGGGCGTGGACGCGGCCTGGGACACAGGCTTCGTTCTCGGCCTGTCGGAGGAGTCGGCGTTTTGGGATTTCGTGCGCATTCGGGCCGGAGTGAAAGGGGAAGACGCCTTTTTGCGCCAGCATCTGTACAATAATTTCGTGGTGCGCCCCTGGATGCTCGAGATCGTGGACAAGGTCCGGGCGGCGGGCGTTCGGCCCGCCATCTTGAGCGACCAACTCTGGTGGCTCGACGTGATAAACGCCAAGTACGGCTTTTTTTCCAGGTTCGACAAGGTGTTCAACAGCTACCACCACGGCGTTTCCAAACGCCAGGAAGCCTTTTTCGAGCTGGCCATGAAGGAAATGGACGTCACGCCCGAGCGCTCGTTTTTCGTGGACGACCACCCGGGCAACGTGGAACGGGCGAATAAGCTCGGCATGAAGGCCATCCTGTACCAGGACAGGGCAAGCTTCGAAGAAGCGCTCTACGCCCTGGTTCCGCAAGCGAAAGAATCAAGATAAAGGGAAGATATGTGTAAATTCAACGCGTTCGGCATCGCGCTCGACGGGCTGCCCATTATCGGCGTCGTGGCCCTGGCCGCCATCGTCACGGCGCTTTTGCGCTGGCCCTGGCTTGCGGTCTTCTTTCTATTGGCCACGGCCTTTTGCGTGAATTTTTTTCGCGACCCGGAACGGATCGCGCCGGATGGTCCGGGACTGGCCATCTCCCCGGCGGACGGCAAGGTGGTCAAGATCAAGACCATGCCGGACCCGCTGACCGGGGAGCCGAAAACCGCGATCTGCATCTTCATGAACGTGTTCAACGTACACGTGAACAGGGTTCCCGTCGCTGGAACGATCAGTAAAATCAAATACATCGAAGGAAAATTCATCAACGCTTCCTTTGACAAGGCCTCCACGGACAACGAGCGCAACATCATCGCGCTCACCGACGGGGAAGGGGACTCCTGGACCGTGGTCCAGATCGCCGGACTGATCGCCCGGCGCATCGTCTGCCGGGCCCAGGTCGGCGAGGAGTACGCCCGGGGGCAGCGCTACGGCTTGATCAAGTTCGGTTCGAGGGTTGACGTCTATTTGCCGGCGGATTATCATCCCTCCGTAACAATTGGCGACAAGGTCCTGGCCGGACAGTCAATCATCGCCAAAAAATAAGGATCGCATCCGAAACCGCATGAAACCGAAGCCTCAGGGACAGCCCCGCAAAGGGGTGTACATCCTGCCCAATCTGCTCACCACCGCGAGCCTGTTCTCAGGCTTCATGGGCATTTTGTGGTCCCTGGACGGCCGTTTCGAACTCTCCGCCATCGCCATCCTGGTCAGCTGCCTGTTCGACGGGCTGGACGGCAAGGTCGCCCGGCTCACCGGCACGAGCAGCGATTTCGGCGTGCAGCTCGATTCCCTGGCCGATCTCGTGGCCTTCGGCGTGGCGCCCGCGCTCATGGTCTATCAGTGGGAGCTTGCCAAGTTCGGCCGCCTGGGCATCATGGCCGCCTTCCTGCTGATCGCCTGCGGCGCCCTGCGTCTGGCGCGCTTCAACGTGCAGTCGGGCAAGGTTTCCACTTCCAAAAAATTCTTCGTGGGTTTGCCCATCCCGGCTGCGGGCTGCGTGCTGGCCACCTTCTACATGTTTGCCCAGTATCTGCCTGACGCCTGGTACGCCATGATCATCCCGCACATGTGCCTGATCATGGTCTACGCCCTGTCCTTTCTCATGGTCAGCCGGGTGCGGTACTTCGCCTTCAAGGAATTCGAACAGGCCAAGGCCCATCCCTTCCGGTCCACGGTTTCGGCCATGCTGCTGTTCGTCCTCATCGCCACCGAGCCCAAATTCCTGGGCTTCGTGTTCTTCTTCATCTATCTCCTTTCCGGTCCCCTCTACACCTTCATTATTCTACCCGCGCGCGCAAGGAAGCTACGGGAGTCCCCTCAGGAACTCTCGTAACAATCAAACTCCGCATCTCGGCGACATCGGTCGTCTTGTCATCCGCCCAGGCCTCGGCTAAAGTTTCACGCCCGGCCGACGGCGCATCCCCCAACGTTTTCGGCTCGCGCCTTGCGCGCGACGACATGAAGAGAGGCATATCATGTCCGATCGAGTATACATTTTCGACACCACCCTGCGCGACGGCGAACAGTCCCCTGGCGCCACCATGAACGAACGGGAAAAAATCCGTCTGGCCCGCCAGCTCGAAACCCTCGGCGTGGACATCATCGAAGCCGGTTTCCCGGCCGCCAGCGAAGGCGATTTCCAGGCCGTCCAGGCCATCGCCGGCGCGGTGAAGAACGTCACCGTGGCCGCCCTTTGCCGGGCGCTCGTCTCCGACATCGACCGGGGCTACGCCGCCATCAAGGACGCCGTCAGCCCCCGCATCCATACCTTCATCGCCACCTCGCCCCTGCACATGGAGCACAAGCTCGGCAAGAAGCCGGACGAGGTCCTGGAGATGGCCGTGAAGGCGGTTTCCCACGCCAAAAGCCTGACCCCGGACGTGGAATTCTCCTGCGAGGACGCCTCGCGCTCGGAACCGGATTTCCTGGTGGAGATCGTGACCAGGGCCATCGACGCCGGGGCGACCACCATCAACATCCCGGACACCGTGGGCTACGCCCAGCCTCATGAGTTCGCGGAACTGATCCGCCATCTCCTCAAAACCGTGCCCAACAGCGGCAAGGCGCGTTTTTCCGTGCACTGCCACAACGATCTGGGCTTGGGCGTTGCCAACACCCTGGCCGCGCTCAACGCGGGCGCAAGGCAGGCCGAGGTGACGCTCTCCGGCATCGGCGAACGGGCGGGCAACGCCTCTCTGGAGCAGGTGGTCATGGCGCTCAAGACCCGGCCCAATCTGTACAACCTGGAGACCTCGGTGATCAGCGAGCAGCTTTTTCCGTCCTGCCGTCTGCTCTCGCGCATCATCGGCCAGCCCATTCCGCCGTACATGCCCATCATCGGGCGCAACGCCTTCGCCCACGAGTCCGGCATTCACCAGCACGGCATGCTGAAGGACCGCCGCACCTACGAGATCATGACGCCCGAGAGCATCGGCCGCCAGGGATCGGACATGGTGCTCGGCAAGCACTCCGGCCGCCACGCCCTGAAGGCCAAGGTGGAGGAGCTCAATTACAGACTGGAAGAAGAGCAGATCAACCAGGTCTTCGAGGCGGTCAAGGAACTGGCCGACCGCAAGAAGCAGATCTTCGACGACGACGTGGAGTCCATCATCCTGGAACAGGTCTTCCGCAAAAAGGACAAGTTCGCCCTGAAGCACCTGACCGTGGTCTCGGGCAACACCGAAGTTCCGCCCTCGGCCGCACTGGTCATGCTCAAGGACAACGAGGTGGTCAAGCACGCCGCCTTCGGCGTGGGCCCCATCGATGCGGTCTTCAACGCCTTGTCCGAGCTGTCCGGACGCAAGCCCGAGCTGGAGCAGTTTTTGGTCAACGCCATCACTGGCGGCTCGGACGCACAGGGCGAAGTGACCGTTCGCATTCGTGAAGGAAAGGTCAGTTCCGTGGGACGCGGTTCCCATGACGACATCATCGTGGCCAGCGCCATGGCCTACATCAACGCCCTCAACAGGATGGCCAAGAAAGAGGAGGAACGGGAATGCGTCACGCTTTAGCGCAAAAGATCCTGCAGCGGCGCTGCGACCAGGAGGTCGGCGCCCCGGGAGAAATCGTCCGCTGCCGGTTGTCGCTGGTTCTGGCCAACGACATCACCGCGCCGCTCGCCATCAAATCCTTCGAGAAAATGGGCGCCGCCGCTCTTTTCGACAAGGACAAGGTGGTCTTCGTGTGCGACCATTTCACCCCCAACAAGGACATCGCCTCGGCCGAGCAGGTGAAATTCACCCGGGAATTCGCCAGGAAAATGGGCATGACCCATTATTTCGAAGGCGGCGAGGTGGGCGTCGAGCATGCCCTTTTGCCCGAGCTTGGCCTGGTCGGCCCCGGCGACGTGGTCATCGGCGCGGACAGCCATACCTGCACCTACGGCGGCCTGGGCGCCTTCGCCACAGGCATGGGCTCCACGGACATCGCGGGCGGCATGGCGCTGGGCGAAACCTGGTTCAAGGTGCCGCCCAGCATCAAGGTCGTGCTCGACGGCGAACTCGGGGAGTGGATCGGCGGCAAGGACCTGATCCTGGCGCTCATCGGCAAGATCGGCGTGGCGGGCGCCCTCTATAAGGCCCTGGAATTCACCGGCCCGGTCGCGTCCGAGCTTTCCATCGAAGGCCGCATGACCATGTCCAACATGGCCATCGAAGCGGGCGGCAAGGTCGGCCTTTTCCCGTCCGACAAGAAGACCCTGGAGTACGCCGCCGCCCACAACCGGCCCGGCGCCGAGGAAATTCACCCGGACGAGGGCGCGGAATACGAGCGCGAGGTGGTCATTGACGCCTCCTCCCTTTCGCCCCAGGTGGCCTGCCCGCACCTGCCGGAAAACGTGAAGCCCGTGGAGGAATGCAAGGACATCCGCATCGACCAGTCGGTCATCGGCTCCTGCACCAACGGCCGCATCGAGGACCTGCGCGTGGCCGCCGCCATCCTGAAAGGCAAGAAGGTCGACAAGAACGTGCGCCTCATCGTGCTGCCGGCCACGCCGACCATCTGGAAACAGGCCTTGAAGGAAGGCTTGATCGAGACCTTCATGGACGCTGGCGCCGTAGTGGGCCCGGCCACCTGCGGCCCGTGCCTGGGCGGCCATATGGGCATCCTGGCGGGCGGGGAAAAAGCCATCGCCACCACCAACCGCAATTTCAAGGGCCGCATGGGCAGCCTGGAAAGCGAAGTCTACCTGGCCGGTCCCGCCGTGGCCGCCGCCAGCGCCATCACCGGCGTCATCACGCACCCCAAGGACGTGTAAGGGGTGGGAGAGCGTAGGAGTAAAGGCCTCCGGCGGCCAGAGGGGCGCGGCTCCTCTGGACTCCCCAACCAGGGGACGCTTGGAGGTCCAAGCCGCGAAGCGCCGGTAAAAGTTTTGAAGGATTCTTAAGGAAACTTTTCCAAAAGTTTCCTTAAGCCGCCGGAGGCATTATGGCCACCGGCCAATCGAAGGAGAAATATCATGTTCAAGGGCAAGGCGCATAAGGTCGGGGCGCATATCGATACGGACGCGATCATCCCGGCCAAGTTTCTGGTGACCACGGACCCCAAGGAGCTTGGGGCCAATTGCATGTCCGGCCTGGAGCCGGGCTGGGTAGACCGGGTGAAATCCGGCGACATCATGGTGGCCGAGGAGAATTTCGGCTGCGGCTCCTCGCGCGAGCACGCCCCGGTGTCCATCCTGGGCGCGGGCATTCCCGTGGTGGTGGCCCACAGCTTCGCGCGCATTTTCTACCGCAACGGCTTCAACATGGGGCTGACGCTTCTGGAAATCGGCGACGAAGTGAAAAAAATCAACGACGGCGACGAGCTGGAGGTTGACGCCGAGGCCGGGATCATCAAAAACCTGACCTCGGGCGAGACGATCCAGTGCCTGCCCGTGCCGCCGTTCATGCGCGGCATTCTGGAAAAAGGCGGACTCGCCTCGTACGTCAAGGATCGTCTGGCCGCCAAGGCCTAACCATACGACAAGAAGGACATGCTCATGCGTTTTTCGCTTTGCGTCATGCCGGGCGACGGCATCGGCCCGGAGATCATGGCCCAGGGACTGAAGGTTCTTGAGGCCATCGGCAAGAAATACGGCCATGAATTCACCACGGTGGAGGCGCTCATCGGCGGCGCGGCCATCGACGCCCGGGGCGTTCCCCTTCCGGCCGAGACGGTTTCCGCCTGCAAGGCGGCGGACGCCGTGCTGCTGGGCGCCGTGGGCGGCCCCAAATGGGACAATATCGAGAAGGCCATCCGCCCGGAGCGCGGGCTTCTGGGCATCCGCAAGGAGCTGGGGCTGTTCGCCAATTTGCGCCCCGCGCGCCTTTTCCCGGAACTCAAGAGCGCCTGCCTGCTGCGTCCCGACATCGTTGACCGGGGCGTGGACGTGATGGTGGTGCGCGAACTCACCGGCGGCCTCTACTTCGGCGAACCCAGGGGCGAGGAGATGATGAACGGCGAGAAGACCGCCAAGAACACCATGATCTATTCCGAGAGCGAAATCCGCCGCATCGCCAAGGTGGGCTTCGAGACCGCCCTCAAGCGCAAGGGCAAGCTCTGCTCCGTGGACAAGGCCAACGTCCTCGATGTCATGCAGCTGTGGCGCGAGGTGGTGGTGGAGATGGGCAAGGAATACCCGGACGTGGAGCTCAGCCACATGTACGTGGACAACGCGGCCATGCAGCTGGTGCGCGATCCGTCCCAGTTCGACGTGATCGTCACCGAGAACATGTTCGGCGACATCCTGTCCGACGAGGCCGCCGTCATCACCGGCTCCATCGGCATGCTGCCGTCCGCCTCGCTGGGCGCGGGCAACCCCGGGCTTTTCGAGCCCATCCACGGCTCGGCGCCGGATATCGCCGGTCAGGACAAGGCCAATCCCCTGGCCACCATCCTGTCCGTGGCCATGATGCTCAAGTACTCCTTGAACCTCGCCGATGAAGCGGCGGCCATCGAGGCGGCGGTTTCCAAGGTTCTCGCCGAGGGCTTCCGCACGGGCGATCTCATGGCGCCGGGCAAGACCCTGGTGGGCTGCGAAAAAATGGGCGAACTGGTTGTAGCGAGACTGTAATTGTCCAAGATCAATATTCAATCGATCTCGAAAGCCTACGGCGGCCGGGACGTTTTCCGGGATTTCAGCCTTGAAATCACCGGAGGAACGCGCCTGGCCGTCGTGGGCGTCAATGG
Source organism: uncultured Desulfovibrionaceae bacterium (assembly GCA_937934715.1). GTDB lineage: Bacteria > Desulfobacterota > Desulfovibrionia > Desulfovibrionales > Desulfovibrionaceae > CALGYO01. Next base: position 8,070 of record CALGYO010000152.1, read on the forward strand.
AGCGGGCAAGAGCACGCTGCTCAAGCTCTTGGCCGGGCAGTCCGAGCCGGATTCCGGCAAGGTGGCCCTGTCTCCCGGCGCGCGCCTGGGCTACGTGGCCCAGGAACTGGAAGCCGTGGACCTGGAATCGCCGCTTCTTTCCTGGGTGCTGGACGCCCTGCCGTCCTGGCACGAATTCTGGCAGGAGTGGGACGCGGCGGCGAAAGCCAAGGACGAAGCCAAGCTGCTGACCCTGTCCGCGCGGCAGACCGAGCTGGAACATCAGTTGGGCTACAGCCCGGAGCACCGGGCCAAGGCCATCCTTCTGGGACTTGGTTTCGCCGAGCGCAAATGGGACCGTCCCATCGCCACGCTCTCCGGCGGCTGGCGGGAACGGGCCAAGCTGGCGCGCGTGCTGGTGGCCGGGGCGGACGTCCTCCTTTTGGACGAGCCCACCAACCATCTGGATCTTGAGGCCGTGGCCTGGCTCGAGAACTATCTTCTGCAATTCGAAGGGGTGCTGGTCTTCGTGGCCCACGAGCGGGTCTTCCTGGACCGGGTGGCCACCCACACTCTGTATCTCGGCGACCAGAAGCCCGTCCTGCGTCCCGGCACGTTCACGGAATTTCTGGCCTGGCGCGAGGAGATGGAAAAGCAGTGGGAGCGCCAGGCGGCGTCCATCGACTCCAAGATCAAAAAGCACAACGCCTACATCGAGCGTTTTCGCTACAAGGCCACCAAGGCCCGGCAGGCCCAGAGCAAGCTCAAGAGCGCCGAGAAGCTGGAGAAGGAACTGGCGGAGCTTTCCCAGGACCGCCCGGAGACGCGGGGCCGCACGCTCGATTTCACGCTGCCGGAACCCGCGCGCGGAGACAAGACCGTGCTTTCCGCGGCCGATCTGACCTTTCATTTTCCCGATCAGGCCCCCCAGATCGGAAGAGCGTCGTGTAGGGAAAGAGTGTAGATCT
>CALGYO010000153.1 GCA_937934715.1 uncultured Desulfovibrionaceae bacterium
GCGGCGATGTCGATCTGACGCGCCTCGTTGCCATCCTCCATCAGGTCCGCGATGCTGGCCGGGCGTCCGGTTTTCAGGGAATGGGCCCGAAGAGTCGGAAGCAGATGTTTGAACATATCCAACCTCCCCTCATGCGAAGTTTTTTAACTTCATAAAAAATACGCTTGACGAACGCTTTGTCAACGCGCGGCGATTGCGCGTCCCGGTCGGCCTTGCCATCCAAAGCCGCGCCGCGTAGGGTGGGAACGCATGAAATAGTTCAGGATGGCACGGGATTTGAATAGGATTTCTTCGGCATAACAGGCACAGGGAACGTGCGAGATAGCGGGATATGGCTGAACAAGGACACAAAGCGCCCATCATCGTCAAGAAGGTGAAGAAGATTTCCGGCGGCGCCCACGGGGGCAGCTGGAAGGTCGCCTATGCGGACTTCGTCACCGCCATGATGGCCTTTTTCCTGCTCATGTGGCTGCTCAACATGGCGCCCCAGGAAAAGCAGGAACAGATCGCCAAATATTTCCAGGAATTTTCCATCTTCGAGGGCGGCCAGCCCGGCATCCCCATGGAAAGCGGGAGCATGGGACCGCCCGCCGCCGTGATCGAGGAAAGCTCCGAGCGGCCCGACGGTCCGGCCGAGGAACCCGGCCAGGGCAAGGGCGCGGGCGAGGCTGGGGAGCCCGGGGAAGGCGCCGGAAAGAAGATCGAGGCCCAGCTCCAGGAAGCCATCACGGAAAAGCTCCCGGACCTTGAGGGCCAGGTCCAGGTTTCCCGGGACGAGCAGGGCCGCGTGCGCGTGGAGATCATGGACAAGGTGGGCAAGCCGCTCTTTCAAAGCGGCGGCCTGGCGCTCACGCCCGACGCCCGCAAGGTCCTGGCCACCCTCACCGGGGTCATCAAAAAGGACAACCTCAAGGTGGGCATCGAGGGACACACCGACGCCACGCCCTACGCCTCGGCCAATTACACCAACTGGGATCTGTCCACCGAACGGGCGCTCTCGGCCAGAAAGACCATGGTCCAGGATGGCCTGCCCCCGGAAAACATCGTCATGGTCGCCGGGTACGCGGACTCCAAACTCTACGACAAGGCCAACCCCACGGACCCCAAGAACCGGCGGATCAGCCTGCTGCTCTATGAGGAACCCAAGGGCGAGCTGGCCAGGGATTCCCATCCCGTCTCCGCCAGGCCCGGCCAGACGGGCCAGGCGGGCCAACCTGGGGGAAACGCCCAGACCGGCGCGGCCCAAGGCGGCGCTTCGGGCCAGGGCGAGGCCTCGGGCCCCATCACGCCCCTGGAACGCCAGGAAGAGCAGGATGGACAAAAGCAGAACGAGATTGAGCGGCAAATCGAGAAGATATATGATGCGGCCACGGACACGCCCCTCTAACGCGCCTTCGCGCGCCGCCGCGGCAGCGGACGGCGCCTCGGGACAAGCCTAGGACCACGGCGATAGCATGTTCGCGATAATAGGAATGGTCATCGTCCTCGGGGCGATCGGCATGGGCTACTACCTGGAAAAGGGCAATTTCAGCCTGCTCTTTTCGGCCGCCCCGGCGGAAATGCTCATGATCTTCGGCGGCGCGCTCGGCGCCATGGTCCTCATGGCCCCCAAGGACATCCTGGGTTCCATCTTCAAGGGGGCGCTTGGGATCTTCGGGTCCATGAAGGCCAACAAGGCCTATTATATCGGCATGATGATCATGCTGTCCCAGCTTTTCATGAAGATCCGCCGCGAAGGTCTGGTGGCCATCGAAAAAGACATCGAGCAGCCGGGCCAAAGCCCCATCTTCACGACCTTCATGAAAAACAAGGACAACCTCATGGTGGTGGAATTCGTCTGCGACACCATGCGGGTGTTTTCCACGGTCAACATCGAACAGCACGAATTCGAAAACATCATGGAGAACGACATCGAGGCCTTCGCCCACGAGGCGCAGGTTCCCGCCCACGTCATCAACAAGATCGCGGACTCCCTGCCCGGGCTCGGCATCGTGGCGGCGGTGCTCGGCGTGGTCCTGACCATGGGCAAGATCAACGAGCCGCCCGAGGTCCTGGGTCACAGCATCGGCGCGGCCCTGGTGGGCACGTTTCTGGGCGTGCTCGGCGCCTACGGCTTCGTGGGCCCCATCGCCTCGAACATGGAATTTCGGGCCAAGGAACAAGAGACCATCCTGGTGGTGGTCAAAACGGCGCTCACGGCCTTCGTGGGCGGCAACCCCCCGCCCGTGGCCCTGGAGGCCGGACGGCGGGCCATACCCAACCACCATCGCCCCACGTTCATCGAACTGGAGGAAGCCATCAAGGCGTCGAAGTAGGCGATCCGGGGCCGTCAAAGATATGACGGGAGATAGAGGGCTTCGCAGGTGGCCGAGGGTTTGCCATCGAGCAAATTGGCGATGACCGCCGGGTCGGCGGGATATTCCTCGAAATAGCCCTTTTCGGAATAGGTCTGGAAGGTCGCGCCGCGCACGACCACATGGCCGTTCGCGTCCAGGGTGAACAGGACGTTCAGGAACGCCCTGGCCGCCGGGGCCTCGCCCGCCGGCCCCCTCGGGCAGCCAGCCAGCGACGCCGTCACGTCGTATTCGCAGGAAACCCGGGCGAGTTCCTGTCCGGAATCATCCTTGTAGGATTCCCAGGTCACGCTCTTGAAATAACGGTATTCGGAAAAGATGCGGCCGATGGGCGTATCCGGCTTTTGGACGAGGACGGCGCTTTTGACCTGGGCCACAGGGTCCTCTCCGCAGCCCGTCATGAGCATGACGAGCAAAAACGCGACGATCCGGCGGCGAATCAGAATGCCCATGACGCCCCGCTTCAGCTTTACAGAATCAGATGGCAAATGGGACCGGCGGTCTCGACGCGGTCCCGTCCCTTTCCTTTCGCGGCGTAAAGCGCCTCGTCGGCGGCCCGCACCAGACTCTCCGGTTCCAGAGCCGGATCGGGGATCACGGCGCCCACGCCGATGCTCACGGTGACGCTGTCGCTCACGGGCGAAGCCTTGTGTTCGATGCCCATGCGCCGCAGATTGTCCCGGATGGACTCGGCGATGGACAGGGCGCCCCGCTCTTCCGTGTCCGGCAACAGGGCCGCGAATTCCTCGCCGCCCAGGCGGGCCAGGAAATCGCCGGGACGCTTGAGCGCCGCGCGGATGGCCTTGGCCACGCTGCACAGGCAGGCGTCGCCCTGCACGTGGCCGTAGGCGTCATTGTAGTACTTGAAATAGTCGATATCGATCATGAGCAGGGACAAGGACGCCCCGTCGCGGCGCAGCCTGCGCCACTCCACCATGAACGTCTCGTCGAAAAAGCGGCGGTTGGCCACTCCGGTGAGCCCGTCCTGCTTGGACAGGGTCTCGAGCTTGCGGGTGAGCTCCTCGAGCTCCCGCTCGCGCGCCTTCCTGCGGTCGATCTCCCGCTTGAGCCGAAGGGCCGAACGCACCCGGGCCCGAAGCTCCATGCCGTTGACGGGTTTCCCTATATAGTCCATGGCTCCGGCCTCGAAAGCCCGTTCCAGGCTCAGGGCCTCGTCGCGCACGGTGACCATGATCACCGGGATGTCCCGGTAGCGCGGATCGCCCTTGAGCCGCGCCGCCGCCTCGATGCCGTCGATCTCGGGCATGACGATGTCCATGAGGACGAGGTCCACCTCGGGATCGCCGTCCGGCCGGGTGTGGGTGGACAGGATATCGAAAGCCTCCTGGGCCGAGGCGGCCGTGAGCGGCTTGCGGTAGCCCGCCTCCCCAAGCATGGCGCTTAAGAGCAGCCGGGACGAATCGGAATCATCGACGATCAAAATGGGCATAGGGCGATATGCGTTCCTTGGCGTTCGCGTCGGGTCGTGCGGCCCGCCGGTTTGTTCCGGCGAGCGCGGACGGAAAAGCTATACCCCTCGCCGGGGGCGACCGCAACTCAAAGCGGTCCGCAAGACGGCCGCCGCCTGCCCGCGATGCCGTTCCCGGGCCGGAAGCGGGGCTCAGGCGAAAACCGGCGCCAGGGCGGCCAGCGTCTCCCGGTCCGTGAAATCGAAGCGCAGGGGCGTCAGGGTGACGTGTCCCTTGGTCAGAAGATCCCGGTCCGTGCCCGGAAGCACGGTTTCCGGCGGGATCGCCCCGCTCATCCAGTAGTATTCCCTGCCGCGCGGGTCCTTGCGCGCCTCGAACCAGTCCTCGTAGGTGGACTGGGTCTGGGGGCAGACCACAAGCTCCCGGGCGCCGGCCATCCCGCCTTTGGGGAAATTGAGGTTCAGTACGCGCCGCTTGGGAATCGAGGCCCAGTCCACCCGGCGGATGAAGGCCTCCGCAAAGGCCGCCTGGCCGGAAAGATCCTTGGGGTCGAAATCGTCGTAGGACGCGGCCAGGGCGGGCAGCCCCATGAGCGCGCCCTCGGTGGCCGCCGAGACCGTGCCGGAATAGAGGATGTCCACGCCCACGTTGGCGCCGCTGTTGATGCCGGAGACCACGATGTCGGGCGCCTTGTCGAGCAGGGTGGACAGGGCGAGCTTGACGCAGTCGGCCGGGGTGCCGGAAACGCCCAGGCCGTAGAAGCCCTCCTCCCTGAATTCCTTGACCCGAAGGGGCGAGGCCATGGTCACCGCGTGCCCCACGGCCGATTGTTCGGTGATGGGCGCGGCCACATCCACCCGGTGGCCGCCGTCGACGAAGGCCCGGTACAGGGCCCTGATGCCCACGGCCTGGATGCCGTCGTCGTTGGTGAGAAGAATGTGCATGATGAGGTTCCGATCCCGGACGGCTGGGGCGGGCCGGAAAAAAGGCCGTGGGGACGTCCCGCCGGCCGCATTGACAAGCGCCCCGCATCCGGGCAATTTCAAAGTGAATTTTGTCCGAACTACCTCAAGGATCAAGGATTTGCAAGACGCGCCCCAAAAAGCGGCCTTCGTGAAGGATCTCACGCCCGGCGTTCCGGTTCGCGACCTGTTCTGCATCACCTCCGCCAAAAGCGGTCAGGCCAAAAACGGCCCCTACTGGTCGCTCACCCTGGAGGACGCCACCGGCTCGGTGGAAGCCAAGATCTGGAGCCCCGCGAGCCTGGCCTACGAGGGCCTCGCCTCCGGCCAGTTCGTCCTGATCGAGGGCATGACCGGCTCCTACCGGGACAAGCCGCAATTAAGCGTGGACCGACTGGAGATCGTCCCCGTGGAGGCCATCGCGGACCTCAGCCTCTTCATCGCTTCGAGCGCCGTCAGCCCGGCCGAACTGCTGGCCGAACTCGAGGCCCTGTGCCGGGACCAGATCCGCCACAAGCCCTGGCGCAAATTCTGCCTCAAGATCCTCTCCACCCTGGAAATCCGCGAGCGGCTCCTGGCCGCGCCCGGGGCCAAGGCCATCCACCATTCCTATCTGGGCGGCCTTCTGGAACACACCCTGGCCGTGTGCCGCATCTGCGCCGCCTTCTGCGACCTCTACCCCGCCCTCGACCGGGACGTTCTCATAGCCGCCGCCATGTTCCACGACCTGGGCAAGGCCTGGGAGCTGACCTCGGGCGCGGTGCGCGACTACACGGACGAGGGACGGCTTCTCGGCCACATCATCCTGGGCATCGAAATCCTCGATCCCTTTCTCAAGAAGGCCCAGGATCTCGACCCGGATTTCATCACCCATTTCAAGCACATCATCGTGAGCCACCACGGCGAGTACGAATTCGGCTCCCCCAAGCGGCCCAAGACCCCCGAAGCCTTTGTCCTGCATTTCGCGGACAACGCCGACTCCAAGCTGAACACGGTCTTCGGCGCCTTCGCGCAAGACGACGGCGCGCAAGCGGACGCCGAGGGCGAGGACGCGGCGAACGCGGGCGCGCCCGCCTGGTCGCCGTTCATGCGCTCCCTGGACCGCTTTGTCTTCAATCCCCGGCGCGCCCCCCGCCAGGAGCGCGAGCCCGCCCAGGGGGAAAGCGGGCGCGGGGGCCGGGACAAATCCAAGGAAAAGGGTCCAGTGCAGTGTTCATTACTTTTGAAGGCATAGAAGGAACCGGCAAGTCCACCCAGATCAAGCTTCTGGCGAGCGCGCTCAAAAAGCGCGGTCTGGAGTCCGTGATCACCCGCCAGCCCGGGGGCAGCAGCCTGGGCGCGGAGCTTCGGTCCATGCTCCTCAACGCCGAGAACACGCAAATCACGGGGCAGGCGGAACTGTTCCTGTACCTGGCCGACCGGGCCCAGCACGTGGCCGAGCTGGTCCGGCCCTCCCTGGCCGAGGGCAAGGCGGTCCTGTGCGACCGGTTCGCGGACTCCACCGTGGCCTACCAGGGCTACGGCCGGGGGCTGGACCCCAAGCTCCTGCACATGCTGAACGAGGTGGCGGTCAACGGCTGCTGGCCGAATCTGACCATCCTTCTGGACATCGACCCCGAGACCGGGCTTCGACGCGCGGTCTCGCGCAACATGCGCGCGGGAACCTGCGTGAGCGAGGGAAGATTCGAAGCGGAAAGTCTCGATTTCCACACCCGGGTGCGCGAGGGCTACCTGACCTGGGCGGCCATCAACAAGGACCGCATCAAGGTGGTGGACGCCTCGGGCAATATCGACGAGGTGTTCGCCGGGGTCATGCGGGCCGTGGACGCGCTGTCCGCGTAGTTTTCCCAAGTCCCGTTTTTGCCTTTGCGACAAGGGCCTCCACACAACAAAACGCCGGGAGAAATGGCCGTCCCTTGTGGCCGATTTCTCCCGGCGTCTTCGCCGCAGGCCCGCCCCGCCTGCTACATGGGCCAATTGGAGGCGATGACGGCAAAGGCGTTGATGCTCTTGCAGACCAGCATCCCAAACCTGAAGAGCGCGGTTCCGCCGGAGGGTATCGCCGGTCCCCCGAGCGTTTTCTCGATTTCGTCCAGGCTGAAATCGAGAACGTAGACCGCATTCCATCCAGCCGCGATGATGCTCCGCATTCTTCCCCAGCCAAACCGTGATGCCTGCGATTGAAAATCCCGCGTCATGGTTTTCTCCCTGGTTGTGGGTTCGAGCAACCACCTGCCCCAGCCTTCGAAGAACATGACGCGACTTTACTCTATAGAAAATCTACTGCAATAAATTCATTATTATATTCATCATCCATACTGCATTCTGGATACATGGAGACTACTCGATTTAAAATTATATTCAAAACAAAAAATATACTCGTTTTATTCCGCAACATTTACACTCTACATATTTTATTTATTTTGTTATAAATTCATAATTAATACGGCATTAGTTTTAATATTACAATTATTTTTTGAAATAGCAAACAAGTGCTCGAATGACTTCATAATACAATGCGAATATATTTTAAATTGTCCGCTCAGGTCAAAATATATGAGGGGCATGATGTTCAACGATTAATATACATCACATTCATGAATAGCCGTACATCCGCGTCTTCGAACAAACGCCGCGCATGCTCGAATCCTCAACCCGCAACGACCAAACGCCGCATTCCCAGCAAGAGAGCGCTCCTTCCACCCCCCGTTCTCCGGGCGGATCGCCTTGCCGCCAACTGCGGCCAGCGGCCCGCCGCGAGTCGGCCTTTTCGCCGCCTTACAGCACATGCGCTGGCGGCTGTCTACTCAACCATCCATATTTAATGACTATTATGAGCGGGATATTCCTTCCGCCCCACTTTCGATCATAGCGGCATATGCGAAGTACCATGATATCACGCGTCAATAATAAATAGATAAATATTTATCTTGACTGATCTATATAATTTGCTATCTCCAAAAAAACTGGAGACCGCAATGACGGATACGAACCACTACATGGACAAGGCGAAGTCGCTCCTCGAGCATCTCAAAAAATACTGCGGCATATCCCAGGAGTTTCTGGCCCGGGCATTGAACGTCAAGCAATCCACGGTCAGTAATCTGCTCCGGGGAAAATCTAACAATCCGGAACTTCAGGGGAAGCTCCTGCAACTTCTTCTTGCCGAATATAACGATGCGCTACGCAAGGACAGCCTGGAAGGAAAAGACCGCGTCGCGATCGCCGAAGCGGACAAGGCGGCGATGGAAGAGTTGGCGGAATTTCTGGGACGGCACGAAAGCATTCGCAAGGATCGCTACGCGGGCCATCTCGGCAACCCCAACGCCCCGCTTTCCGGATACAACGCCAACTACATCAAGCGCTCCTCGGATGGGAACATCCTGCGCGGGCTGGGAAACCGTCCGGCGGACATCGCCCTGACGGGAGGGCCGAAGACCGGAAAAACATCGCTCCTCAACATGGCCGCCGAAACGATGGCTTCCGAGCTGCGCATCCTCTTCATTCGCTTCAAGGATCCCCAGTACCTTCCCTTTTCCCTGGCAGGCAAAAAGCGGGCAACCCCTGATCTCGCGGCCTTCTATGCGGCGCTTTCCAGCGACATTCTCCAGGCCATTCATGAGGACAAGCCTGTCGACGGCCTGGAAAAAGCCCGGCCCGACACGTTTCTCCCCTGGCTGGTGGAGCATGTGCTGGCCGTCTTGCCGGGCGATATAGGCCTGTTTTTTGACGACCTGCACCTTCTGCGGGAAGACATCCTGGACAATCTGCTCAACGACCTGCGCTCCATCATGAACCGCCGTTCCACGCGCCCCGCCTTCACCCGCATGAGCTTCATCGTCACCGTCGCCAGCCTGTGCCAGGACCTCATGACCGTGAATCCGTATCTCAGCGATTACCTGACCGTGTGCGCCCGGGTTACGCTCGATCCGCTCGACGCGACCCAAATGACCGCCCTGGCCAAGTCCCATGGCGTGGAGGACGCAACGGCGGTCGATAAGGCCTTGAACTACACGGGAGGGCACCCCTTTCTCGCCAACGAATATCTGGCCTCGCTGTCTGAGTCCGAAAAAGCGGCCGAGGCCGCCGTCGTAGATGCTCTTGATAAACGTATTCTTCCTCGCCTGAAAGACATGATCGCCAGCGCGTCCTACCCAATTATTTCGCCAGGCCTGGTTGATCTTCTTAATCTGCTGCAAAAAAATCCTCCGGGCAAGACGCCCAAGAAATACTACCCGCAAGCCAAGATCCTGGCCATGACCGGTCTGTTTCATTGGAACACGGAATGTCCCACACAGCTTGAATCCTTGACGCCCTGGATGCGGGACGCGTTCGCGGAATTGGCCGAGGAGTTACAGGAAAGCCATGCCTGACCGGCCTTCCGCCAAGACGTTCCACACGGGCGGCGCGGTCAACACAAGCCGCAGCGTCTACGTGGAGCGTCCCGAGGACGCCGTGTTCCTGCGCATCCTGCGCCAGGGTGAGCACTGCAACCTGCATGCGGGCCGCCAATCGGGCAAGACCTCCCTCATGGTCAAGGCCATCCAGGCCTTGCAACGCGAAGGCCACGTCTGTGTAGCCGAAGAGTTATCCTTCTTCATTTCGCGCGCCTCGGTCCAGGATGTTCTCAGCGGCCTGTGCGCTTCCGTGCGCGAAAGCATCCCGTCCTTTTCCTTCATCCCCAGCGGAACGGACCTCGAGCGGGACTTCTACGCTTTTTGCCGCGCCCTGGCCGCCCACGCCCCGCCAGACGGCCGGTTGTATCTCTTTCTCGATGAATTGGACGCTCTGCGCCGTTTCCCCCAAAAAGACTGCGCTCAGTTCTTTCTCGGCCTGCGCAAGTTCGTCAATGAACAGGCCAACCCCGAAAGCGGTCTCTCGAACGTGTGCATCATCCTCATTTCCGTCCTGACGCCCAACCAGTTTTTCATGGATGAGGAGGTGGGCGGCGTGGGCGCGAGCATAGCGCGTGACTTGTTCCTGGCGCCATTTCCGGCCAACCTGGAAACGGCGGCCATGCTGACGTCGGGCTTCCCGCGTACAACCAGACGAACGCCCGGTCTTCTGGTCAACGTGCTCGAGTATTCCGGCGGCCAGCCCTACCTGACGGCGCTTTTGTGCTCCGAACTGGCCGCGACCTCCGCCCCGGCAAAGCGATTCAACGAACTGCGCAAGATCGGAAGAGCACACGTCTGAACTCCAGTCACGGCTACATCTCG
>CALGYO010000154.1 GCA_937934715.1 uncultured Desulfovibrionaceae bacterium
GGACGCCGGAACCGGGGCGGGGACGCCGGAACCGGGGCGGGGACGCCGGAACCGGATTGAACGCTGGAGCGTGAAGGCAAGGACGCGGGGCGCGGGAAAGACGGGGCCGCCGCGAGTCGTGGCAAAACCCGGCCAGGGATCCGCCGGGGTTATCTCCCGCATCGCGGGGTTGCGCGCCGTTTGGCGCGTCTGACGGGCCTGGAAGCGGCGGTAGTCCCTCGCGTCGCGGGGTTGCGGGTCAATGACGGCGTTTTCGAGCGTCCCCACCCGCAGTCGTCCCTCGCGTCGCGGGGTTGCGGGGCTCAGGGGAAAAACAGACGGACCGCTCTCGAAATCCGCGCGTGCGCAATTCGAGAGCGGCGATACGCTCGCCCTGTAGTGATGACGCAAACGGGACGCCCGTGCGGCGTCCCCTGGAAGACGCCGCCGTCGCTATCAAGAGAGGAGGAATGAAATGAACGCATGATTCCCAAAAATGCATGCGCCTTCTTCGAGAATGCGGGCTAGGCGTCCATGGCGAGCAGCTGCATGACCCTGTCCGCGCTGATGGGGTTGTGGGCCGCGAGAAGACCGCCGGATTGCTGGGAAAGCCCGGTCACGTATTGCAGAATGCCTTTGGCTTCCTCGAAATCCATCATGTCCCCATCCCCCATGGCGCCGGCCTTGTAGTTCAGGGTGATGGAATCGGCCGATTGTCCGGCGCTGGCGCCGGCTTCCTGGCCCGAGGACTTCTTTTCAGGCAGGATGGCCTGCTGGTCGAAATGCGTATAGGCGGATCCGTCGATTTTCATATGCGTCTCCCTGCTCCCCGGGTTTTCTGCGATGATGGCCCTTTGGGCCCCTTATGGCGGGCACATTCTGCCCGCCTTGCCTTTCATGCAAAATATGGGCCCGATCCGCCCCGCCTCGCCTGGTCCCGGAAAAGGAGGGACGATCCAGCAATGATGGACCCCTGCCGCGCGACCTTTCCCGGCGGATTTCGGACGGTTCGCCGCCCGCGCGCCAAAACATTGACCGGAGCGCGCCCGAAAAAGCCGCCAGCCGTTCCACGACTCGTGGAATGCGCGGTCCGGCCACGCGGCCGCGACCATCTGATCAGCGGCGGCATCCCGCCGCGCGAACAGGCTTATTTTTCGCAACCGCTTCCCTGCCGCCCCCCGGCGCCGTCCTTGCAAAGGTTTTTCTCCGGGGGAATCGGCGACGAAGCCGCCGCACATGCTTCGCCGCCTCAAAGGAATAGCCTATGCGGGCATCTCGGGCTCGATGCTTTCTCGCGTCGTCCATCATCGCTTTCTTGACGGTTTCGTGTTGCGCGGGCGCGGCCTACGCCGATCTGACCCTGTACGACGACGCCCTGGCGGCGGGATGGGAAGACTGGTCCTGGAACGCCGGCGTGGACCCGGACAACCCGGCGCCCGTCCTAAGCGGCGCCCATTCCCTGGCCGTGACCTTGCAGTCGGCCTGGGGCGCGCTGTATCTGCATCCGTCCCAGCCTGTGCCAACCGCCGGATACGAGAGCCTGTCCTTCCAGGTCCACGGCGGCGCCTCGGGCGGCCAGCGCCTCCGGCTGGTGGTCAACGGCCAGTCCTCCCTCCCCTTCACGCCCCAGGCGGGCGCCTGGACGCGGGAGACCTTCGCCCTGTCCGCCCTGGGCTCGCCCTCCTCCATAACAAGCCTGTACGTCCAGGACGAAGCGGGCGCGGCCCAGCCTGTCTTCTATCTCGACGAGGTGATCCTGGTTTCAGGAACAACCGGACCGCAGGACCCGGACGACCCGGCGGCGGGTCCCGCCCTGACCGTCGACGCCTCGGGACCCGGAACGCCCATAAGCGACGACATCTACGGCATGAATTTCGCGGACGAGGACCTGGCCGCGTCCCTGCGGCTGCCGGTCCGCCGGTTCGGCGGCAATTCCGCCAGCCGCTACAACTGGAAGCTCGACGCGCACAACACCGGCTCCGACTGGTTCTACGAGAACATCCCCGGCCCGGGCGACCCCGCCGCATTGCCCGGCGGCTCGGCCTCGGACCTGTTCGTGGAACAGGACCGGCGCACGGGGACAAAAACCCTCCTCACCGCGCCCATGATGGGCTTTGTGGCCGGGACCCGGCGCGACGCCCATCCCTACGACTGCGCCTTCAAGGTCTCCAAATACGGCGCCCAGCAGTCCGTCGATCCCTGGGACCAGGACTGCGGCAACGGCGTCCTTTCCTCCGGTTCGGCCATCACGGGCAACGATCCCGCCGATACCAGCGCGGCCGTAAGCCCTTCGTTCGTGGCCGAATGGATCGCCCATCTTTCGACGAAATACGGGGACGCGGCTTCGGGAGGCGTGGCCTATTTCAATCTGGACAACGAGCCCATGCTCTGGAATTCCACCCACCGGGACGTCCATCCCGATCCCGTGGATTACGACGAGCTGCGCGACCGGAGCGTGGCCTACGCCTCGGCCGTCAAGGCGGCCGATCCCGGGATCAAGACCCTGGGGCCGGCGACCTGGGGCTGGTGCGCCTATTTCGCCTCGGCCAAGGACGGCTGCTCCCTCGGCGCCGACGCGGCCGCCCATGGGGGAGAGGCGTTCACGCCCTGGTATCTGGACCAGATGCGGGCCTATGAGGAAACGCACGGGACGCGCATCCTGGATTACCTGGACCTGCACTACTATCCCCAGGCTCCCGGGGTTTCCCTGTCCGGCGCGGGGAGCGCGGCGACCCAGGCCCTGCGGCTTCGCAGCGCGCGGTCCCTGTGGGACCCCTCCTATGTGGATGAAAGCTGGATCGGCGAACCGGTGCAACTCATCCCGCGCATGCGGGCCTGGCGGGACGAGCATTATCCCGGAACCAGACTGGCGGTGACGGAGTACAATTTCGGCGCCCTGGACAACATGAACGGCGCCCTGGCCCAGGCCGACGTCCTGGGGATTTTCGGCCGGGAGGGGCTCGATCTGGCCACGCTCTGGTCGCCGCCCGAGCCCGGCCAGCCCGGGGCCTTCGCCTTTGCCATGTACCGCAATTACGACGGCGCGGGGAGCGCCTTCGGCGACCGCCTGGCCACGGCCGCAAGCGCGGACCAGGATCGCCTGTCCGTCTACGCGGCCAAACGGGCCAGGGACGGCGTCCTGACCATCCTAGTCGTCAACAAGACCGCGGACGCCCTGACGAGCGCTCTGTCCCTGTCCGGATTCGTTCCCAAAGCCCAGGCGGCGGTCTGGCGCTACAGCCAGGCCTCCCCCTCGGACATTGTCCGGGGAAAGGATCAACCGGTCGCGGCCCAGGGCTTCAGCGCCGTCTTCCCGGCCGCAAGCGTCACCCTTTTCGAACTGCGCCCCGCAAGCGAAGGCGTCCTCCCCGCCCTGTTCCTGCTTCTTTCCGGGGAGACGCGCGGCGCCCCATAGCGAGGGCGCCATCCCCGCCCTGTTCGTGTTTCTTTCCGGGGAGGCGCGCGGCGCCGCATGCAAAGCGCGTTGGGTTCGGCCTGTGCGCGAGCGGCCGCCGGGGCCGGATGCGTAACGCGGCGGCGGGGGGATTCGCCGCGCGCCGGGTCCCTGGGTCCGGGCGCGCTCCGGTTTTCCGTTTTTCCCGTAACCGGCGCAGACCTTCCGCTTTTCCCGTAAAAAATACGCCTGGAACTGGAGGCGGCGCAGGGGCGGGCGGCGCGGCAAAACATAACACACCAAAATACAACGATAAAAAAATAGCATACTCTTGGCACGCTTTGTGATATATTAAAAACAAGAGCAGACAATACCTCCCTATTGTTCTGACCTCTCCTTCAACTCCTGCGAGGGAGCCCGGACGCGGGCTCCCTCCGCCTTTTTGGAAGGGCGGCGCGCGCAACGCGGCCCCCGCCCGCATTTCTTGCCAACATCCCAGCCGTATTCCGCAATCGTCCCTGTCTCCCGCGTATTTTTCACTTGAATCCGCCTGAAGCCGAGCGTAAGGGGAACGCTCTTCGGAACAAGCCTCCAGACTTTGCCCGCCCTATAGAGCGACCCGACGGACGAGCCTGCGCTTCAAAAGGATGGAGCCAACGATGCGGTTCGACGCGCCCCCCGTTTTCACGATCTTCGTATTCGCTTCTCCATGACGCCGCCTCCTCTTTCCAAGCCGTAACCTCGCCACGAGTCCGGCCGGGAAAGCCGCTCACCCCGCAGCAGAGCAAGCCAAGGCGAACAGAGGCGCCACAACATGCGTTTGTCCATCCCACGATCCATCGTCCCCTCCCTTGACGCCCAAGGCGTCGTCAGGAACCTGTTGTCCGGAACCGTCGTCGGCGTCGTGGCCATTCCCCTGGCCATGGCCTTCGCCATAGCCTCGGGCGCCAAGCCGGAACAGGGGCTTTACACGTCCATCGTGGCCGGCATAGCCGTCTCGCTGTTCGGCGGCTGCACGCTGCAAATCGCCGGACCCACCGGAGCGTTCATCGTCATTCTGGCGGGAATCAACGCCAAGTACGGATACGCCGGGTTGCAGGCCGCCACCTTGATGGCGGGAGTCCTGTTGATTCTTTTCGGGAAATTCAAATTCGGCGGGATCATCAAATTCATTCCCCGGCCGGTCATCATCGGCTTCACGGCGGGCATCGCGGTCATCATCTGGGTCGGCCAGTGGAAGGATTTCTTCGGCCTGCCCGCCCCGGCCGGAGAGCATTTTCATGAAAAACTGCTGGCCCTTCTCGGATCGTTCCCCCAGTTGAACCTGGCGACCAGCGGCCTGTCCCTCCTGGCCTTGTTCATTTTGCTCGCCAGCCCCAAGGTTCTGAAAAAAATCCCGTCTCCGTTGACGGCCATGCTCGCCGTCACCGTGGTCCAGGCCCTGTTCCAGTTCCAGGGCGTGCGGACCATCGGCACGGCCTTCGGGGGCATTCCCGGCGATTTCCCCCTGCCCAGTCTCCCCCGGATGACGCTCAACGACGTGTTCCCCCTGATCGGACCGGCCTTCACCATCGCCCTGCTCGGCGCCATCGAGTCCATGCTCTCCGCCGTGGTGGCCGACGGCATGACCAACACGAAACACAATTCCAACAAGGAGCTGGTCGGGCAGGGCATCGCCAACATCCTGTGCCCCCTGTTCGGCGGCTTCGCGGCCACCGGCGCCATCGCCCGCACGGCCACCAACATCAAAAACGGCGCGACCAGCCGGCTTTCGGGCGTGGTCCATTCCCTGGTCGTCCTGGTCATGGTTCTGTTCCTGGCCCCGCTCGCCGCGAACATTCCCCTGTGCGCCCTTTCCGCCATCCTCTTCGTGGTGGCCTACAACATGTGCGAACTGGACCGGTTCATCGACATCTGCCGCTGCGGGCCCAAAAGCGACATCTTCATCCTGGTCTTCACCTTCCTGCTCACGGTCTTCAGCGACCTGGTGATCGCGGTGAACGCCGGGGTGGCCCTGGCCTCCCTGGTTTTCATGGCCAGGATGTCCAAGGCCGTCAGCGTCGAGCCGGACGGGGACGCCATGCGCATGCTCGCCGGGGGATGCGGCGCGGACGGCGAGGGCGGGCCTGACGCCGGTCCCGGCGCGCTGGGCTCCCCCAGCAACGCAAGCGTGCTGGCCTACACCATAAGCGGCCCGTTCTTTTTCGCGGCGGCCGAGCGGATCGAATCCGTGCTTTCCTCCATCCAGGTCCCCTTCGAGACCATCATCCTGCGCTTCGGCAACGTGCCCTTCATCGACGCCACAGGGGTCAACGTCTTCCGCTCCATCCTCGGCAGGCTGCAAAAGCACGGCAAGAAAGCCGTACTCTGCCACGTACATCCCAAGGTCATGGCCAAATTCGAGAAGGGAGGGATCGTGGACATGGTGGGCCGGAACAACATCATCGACCGGATCGAACAGTACGCCCCCGGTGGAGACGGGCCAGGGCATCGCCGCGCCGTCCGGACCGATCGCCGCATCCGGGCAGTGGTCCGCGCCGCGGGACCCGGTCAGGGCGCCCAGGGCTGACATCCCCGTCCCCGGGAGGCCCCTTCGCCGGGGGGGGATGCGATCAGGCCGTGGCCGTGAATCCCCCCCGGCGCCAACCGGTCGCCGCGTCCGGAACGGACGTCCCGGTCCGTCCCTGAACGCGCGCCCGTCGTCACTTATGGCAATCCGCACAGGACTTGCCCGCAATATCCCCATGATGCTCCCGGATGATCAGGGGGACTTCGCTAAGACGCATGGGGACGGCGTTCCCGAGGCTGGACATGATCTTGCCGCCCAGACGGGTTTTTCCTGAATCCGCGGCATTGCCGCCCAGATACGCCGCGAGCGCCGCCTTCTGGGCCTCCTCCAGCGCGACGGCCTGACCGAAATGATCGTCCATGCCATTGAGCAGCGCCTCCCAGGACGCCTTGGGTAAAAGATCCGCCCTGTAGGGAAGATGGCAGCTTCCGCAGGCGGCGGCGTAGTCCGCATTGCCTGCGTCCGCGATAAATCCGCCGTTCGAGCAGCGCGCATGCGCCCGATTCCCGTCGCGATCTTCGTGACCGTGGCGTCCTTTGTTCCCGGCCTGGGCGCTTCCCGCGAGGCACAATCCGATCACGAGACATAAAACGGCCGAAACCAGCGTGTTCTTTTTCATGATTCCCTCCTTTTCGCGTCCCGGTTCGGGACGCTCCGTTTCGGCCGGAGCATGCCACAGAGGGGGGAGTAACATTTGAAGCAAGCGTCAACCAATGGTTAAAAAACGTAAAAACCGCTGAACAACAGGCTGGTTCATGCTATGGGTCCGGACATGGAAACGACGATCCTGGTCATCGACGACGACGCCCGCCTCCAGGAACTCCTGGCGCGCTACCTCGAAGGCTACGGCTGCCGGGTCATCCCCTTAGGGGAAGGATCGAACGCGGCGGAAATCCTGGCCGCGACGAAGCCCGATCTCGTCGTGCTCGATCTCATGCTGCCGGGACCGGACGGCTTCACGGTCCTGAAAACGATCCGGAGCGTCTCAACGATTCCGGTCATCATGCTCACGGCCAAGGGCGAGGAAGAGGATCGCATCGTGGGCCTGGAACTCGGGGCCGACGACTACCTGGCCAAACCCTTCAATCCCAGGGAGCTGCTGGCCAGGATCCGGGCCGTCCTGCGCCGGGCCGGAGCGCCAAGCTCCGGCGCCGCCAGGGAGACCGTTCCTTCCGGCCGCATCGCATCCGAAGGGCTCGCCCTCGACGCCTCCCGGCGGCTGCTCGTCGTGGAGGACGACGCGGCCGAGCTGACCCAGGCCGAAACCAATCTCATGGCCGTGTTCATGCGCAACCCGGACGCGGTCCTGTCCCGGGACGAACTCATGACCAGGGCTTTCGGCCGGGAATACCAGGCCTTCGACCGGACCATCGACGTGCATGTGGCCAGGCTGCGGGCCATCCTCAAACGCCATCCCCGCCAGGCCGGACGAATCAGCACCGTCTGGGGCGCGGGCTACCTCTTCCTCGGGAAGCCGTGATGTTCCGGGGCGTCTTCGCCAGGATTTTCCTGAGCCTGCTGTTTCTTCTCTGCCTGACCGAAGCCCTGGTCTTCGCGCTCTTTCATCTGTCCCAGGGCGACGACCCCGACGGCGAGCAGGCGGCGGCCGTGGCCCGCATTCTGGACGCCCTGCCCCGCCAGCCCCCCGGCGGCCTGGACGCCTTTCTGGACGCCGCCGCCCGGGAGCTGGACGTTCCGCTCTGGCTGCTCGACGAAAACGGCGCGCTCGCGGCCCGGGGCTATCCCGATGACGACAGGGACGGCCATTCCCGGAAACACGGCCTCGAAGACCGCAAGGAGCGTTTTTCTCCCGAGCGCGCCCATTCCCTCATGACCCCCGCCATATTGCCCGGGGGCGGACGCGGGACCCTGGTCATTCCGCGGGATCACGCTCACGACCTCATGCGCAGGGAGACCGCCTTTCTCATCGGCCTCGGCGTCCTCGGCCTGGCCCTGACCATGGTTTCCCTGGTCCTGGCCCGAAAGATCGCCGCCCCTTTGGCCCAGATCCGTCTGGCGGCCGGACGTCTGGCCCAGGGGGATTTCTCTTCCCGGGCCAAGGCCGGCGGGAACGACGAATTCGGCCAGCTCGCCCGGTCCTTCAACGCCATGGCCGAAAGCCTGGAGCGCATGGTCAGGGGCGGCCGTGAGCTGACGGCCAACATTTCCCACGAGCTTCGAAGCCCTCTCTCCCGGCTGCGGGTCATCAAGGAGCTCATCAACGAGAGCCAGGCCTTGAGCGACCCCGGCGAGCGGCGGCGCCTGGCCGAGGATATGGACCGGGAGATCGCCCGGATGGACGGGCTCATCGAAAAAATCCTGCGCTTTTCCAAAATGGACCTGCGCGACAAGGCGGGACGGATCGAGCGTCTGGATCTGGCCGCGCTGCTCGGCGCGGCCCTGGAAAACCAGCGCGCCCTGTTGGCCGCCAGGGACTTGCGCCTGGACGTGGATGCGCCGGAGGAATGCCCCTACGCCGGGGAACGGGAACCGCTTTTCTGGATGATGGACAACCTGGCGGGCAACGCCGCCAAGTACGCCCAAGAGGGGACGGCGATCCGCATTGTCCTGCGATGCGGTCCCGAGGGAGTGGACCTGCGCGCGTCCAATGCCTGCCCCGATCTCGCGGGACGCGATCCCGGCAAGCTCTTCACGCCCTTTCATCGCCTCCCCGGAACGCCCGGTCCCGGAGACGGCCTGGGGCTCGCCATCGTGAAAAAGGCCGTCGAGCGCCATCAGGGAACGGTTTGCGCCGCCTGGGAGGACGGATCGTTCGTCATATCGGTCCGGCTGCCCCGGCCGGACGGCCCGCTTTGATTTCCGCGAAAGAAGGCGTATAACCCGTCCTCGCGCACGCCGCGCCTACGCCATGCCACAAAAAAAATTCCTCGCGCCCCTGGCGCTTCCCATCTATTTCTTCGCCGCAGCCATCGGGCTCGGCGCGGGTCTTTTGGCCAGCCCGGCCAGTTCCACGGGCCAGCCCGTCTCCTGGCTGGACGCCCTGTTCACCGCCACCTCCGCCGCCTGCGTCACCGGCCTTACCGTGGTGGATACCGGGACCGCGTTCACTCCCTTCGGCCAAAACGTCCTTCTGGCCCTCATGCAGCTGGGCGGTCTCGGCATCATGACCTACACCAGCCTCATCTTCTATCTCTGGCGGCGCCGGGTCTCCATCTCCGACCGCATCGCCGTGGGCCAGAGCCTTCTGCACGACCCGGCCTTCAATCTGGGCCGATTTCTCACCCGCATGGCCATCGTGGTCTTCGCCATCGAGGCCTGCGGCGCCTTTGCGCTTTTCATCCTGGATCCCAAGGGGTTTTCCCCCTACAGCGCGGTGTTCCATTCGGTCTCGGCCTTTTGCAACGCGGGCTTCTCCCTGTTTCCGGACAGCCTCATGGGCTACCGGGACGATATCGGCGTCAATATCGTGTTCATGGCGCTGATCACGGCGGGCGGCCTGGGTTTCGCCGTGCTCATCGAAATCTACCGCGCCCTGCGCGACCTCCTGACCCGGCGCCCGGCCAGGATGCGCAACCGGCTCAGCTGGTACGCCCGCACCGTGCTCGGGGTGAGCCTGGCGCTTTCGGCGGCCGGGGCCGTCCTCATTTTCATCGGCGAACTGCCCGAGCACGAATCCAGCGGCGGACTCGCGAGCCGGGTCCTGTCCGCCGTCTTCGCCTCGGTCACCTGCCGCACGGCGGGCTTCAACACCCTCGATACCGGGACCATGGCCGACGCCTCCCTGCTCATCATGATCCTGCTCATGTTCATCGGCGGTTCTCCGGGCTCCTGCGCGGGCGGCGTCAAGACCACCACCTTCTGGGCGCTTCTGTGCTTCGCGGGCTCCAAGATGCGCGGCCGCAGGCAGACCGTCGCCGGCCGTTTCGCCCTGGACGAGGAAACCGTGAACAAGGCCATCACCCTGGCGATCTTCGCCTCCACCCTCATCCTCCTGTCCCTGCTCGTCCTGTGCTTCACCGAAGGCGCGGCCACGCCCCACCCTCAGGCCAAGGGACGCTTCCTGGAAATCCTCTTCGAGGCGGTCTCGGCCTTCGGCACGGTGGGCCTGTCCACCGGGCTCACGCCCAAGCTCTCCACCGTGGGCAAGATCATCATCACCATCCTCATGTTCATCGGCCGTCTGGGTCCCATCCTTTTTTTGAGCGTGTTGCAGAATTTCCAGCAACGGCCACGATTTTCCTGGCCTGAAAAGACCATGATGGTGGGCTGACCCGGTCCGGCGGCGCCAACGGGACGCAACCATAGCCAAGGAACGGAACACATGGCGAAAAGAGAACAGATCTGCGTGATCGGTCTGGGGAAATTCGGCTTTTATCTCGGGAAATCCCTGATCGAGATGGGCCACGAGGTCATGGGCCTCGACGGGGACGAGGAAAAGGTGAAGAACGCCCAGGACGTCCTGAGCCAGACCTTCCGCCTGGACGCCACGGACAAGCAGGCCCTGGAACAGGTCAACGCCGGGGAAATGTCCCACGTGGTGGTGAGCGTGGGCCATTCCATGGAGGCCAGCATCCTGATCACCCTCTATCTCAAGGAGCTCGGCGCACCCAACGTGGCGGTGAAAGCCGTCAGCGACGACCACGAGAAGCTCTTGCGCAAGATCGGGGCGGACATGGTCTTCATCCCCGAACGCTACGCCGCAAGACAGCTGGCCCACAAGCTGGTCAAGCCCGGCCTCATCGAATTCCTGCCCATGGACAGCGAGGCGGCCATCCAGGAAGTGGCCGTCGACGCCTGGCACGACAAGACCCTGCGCGAACTGGACCTCACCAACAAAAGCCGGGTCCAGGTCATCGCCCGGAAAAACGTGAGCGAGGACGCCTACAGCTACATCCCCCGGGCCGACGACCCCTTGAGCAAGGGGGACAAGCTCATTCTGGTGGGACGCGAGGACAAGCTGAACGACCTGGATCCCTGATCCGGCGGCCGTTTCCTTGCGGGGTAAACGATGGACCGGCGCGATGAACGGCCCCGCGCATCGCATCAAACCAGCGCAATGGGCCGAAGCGATGGGGCGCGTCGCGCGGGATCGATGCGATCGGAGCAATCGCGTGAAGCCGGCGCGATGGGGAAAATCGCGCTGAAGCGGCGGGTTCGAAGGGCGCGCCCCAAAAACACGGCCGCGCGCTCTTCGGCAACGCAGCCCTAGCGGACCTCCCTGTTCAGGAATCCCGAAATCGTCGGCCAGTACAGTTCCCCTTCGATCACGCCGTTGTGCCCGCCGGGCAGGACCCGGTACTCCTTTTCCCCCTTCCACAGGGCGGCCAGGACCTCGGCCCGCTCCGGACGCACCAGGGAGTCCTTGTCCGCCACGATGAAAAGCGTGGGCGCCGTCACCCTGGGCGCGTCCTCCGTCACGTCGAAACGCTGGCGCATGAGCAGCTTCACCGGAACGAACGGATAGTTGTCCGCGCCCACGTTGGCCAGGCTGTCGTAGGGCGTGACCAGGACCAGGGCGGCGGCGTCCCGTCCGGCGGCCACCCGCAAGGCGATCCCCGACCCCAGGCTCCTGCCCATGACCGCGATGCGCGCCGCCGGACCGAGCCGTTCCCGGACGGCGTCGTAGACCGCCAGAGCGTCCTTGACCGCCAGCTCCTCGGTGGACGTTCCGTCGCTTGCGCCGTAGCCCCGGTAATCCACGGAAACGATGCTCCACCCGGGCAGGGCCTGGGGCGACCACAGGAAAAACGCGCCCGCCTCCTCGGCGTTGCCGCCGTAATAAATGAGCGCCTTCTCAGGTCCCTTTCCGGGCGCGCGCCACAGGGCGTAGCCGCGAAGCGTCGCGCCCGGAACCGTCACGGTCACGTCCTCGAAGCTCTTGTAATAGCGGCGGAACTGCTCCACCTGGGCCTGGTCGGTCTCCTTGCCCGGAAAGACCAGGGCGCCCTGCCTGAAATACAACGCCGCGCAGTATCCCCCATACGCAAGGACGAAAAGCCCTGCCAAAGCCCAGATGATCCGCATCGCCGCCCTCCCTTTCGCCGTTCACCGAACGGACTGTAGCCGTAAAGGGCCGCCGAAGAAAGCCTTCGCCGCCCGGGCGTAACCTTTTGGCGCGCGGCCCGTTTTCAAAGAAGGAGCGGCGCGGCGGCGCCAGCCACAAGGAGACGCTGATGGAATGCGCGATAACCCTCGCCCTGGTGGGCGCGTTGCTTGTTTTCTACGCTCTGGGACTCGGGCCCTGGCTGCCTGGAGAGCGTCCCCGTTCAATGGAACAAAGGACGACTGAAAATGACCATTGAGCGCATCGACTCTGGACAATGCATCGGTTGCGCGGAATGCCTGTCCTCCTGTCCGGCTGGCGTGTTCGCCTGGGACGCCCTGATGGAGCGGCCCGTCATCACGCACCCGGCCAGGTGCGACGGGTGCGGACTGTGCGCCCTGTTCTGCCCGGCCCAGGCCATCGTCCATCTCGAGCCGCCGTCCATGCGTTCCGTCATGTTTCCGGCATGATCCCGGCGGACCGGCCATTTGCGGAGACGTCCCGCGCCCGGCCGCCGGCAAAGCGTCGCCGGTAAAAGGAGAGGCTTATGTTGACCATGGAGGAGCGCGCGTTTTTCATCCGGCTCATCCGGCGCAGCCTGGAGGATGCGGCCCAGGCGGCCACGGCCAAGGGGCCGCGCGCCCCGGGGAACGCCCCCCGGCGCCCGGCAGCCAAGGACCCGCCCCGGACATCGTCTCCGGCGGACGCGGCGGATAAAACGCCCTGCGCCTAGGGCCGCCCGGTCCATGTCCCAGGCGGACATGTAACCAATCATCCGCGAACGGCGTTTTCAAAGTGGACGCGCCGGCCGCATCGCCATGATCAAGGAAGATGGTGGGACCATGGAAGGTCTTGGCCCCTGGGGAGGGGCAACCGCCAAAACGAGGAAACCAGCATGGAAATCAGTGGGATAAGTTCGAGTTACAACGCCTGCTCCATGTCGTCCATGACCCAGGCCGCCAAAAAGCCGCCTGAGGAAATGACCGGAGAGATGGCCAAGAATCTCGCCGCCCAGATGATCGAGGAAAACGACGAGGACGGGGACGGGGCGCTCAGCGTTTCCGAAACCGGACTTTCCGATGACGCGTTCAACGCATTGGATACGGACGGCGACGGCATCCTCTCAAGCGAAGAGACCTCCGCCGGCGTTCTCGCCCAAAACGAGGATCTGCGCAGCCTCGCCCCGCCGCCTCCCTTTGAGATGGGCAGCGAGGAGGAAAGCGATTTCCTGTCCACGGCCGGGTCGCAGGCCTCGCAACAGGGCTACGCGACCTACCAGAACGCCATGGAGAGCTTCATGAGCTCCCTGTTCACCGATTCCAGCTCGCTGAGCGTCAGCGCCTAGCCGGAAAACAGCGTCCCGGCGGCCGCGCGTCCCTTCCTGAAAGGCTGACCCAGCCTGGCATCTGGGCGCTGACAACGCCCCGATCCCCGCGCGCAAAAAAACCGGTCCTTCGCGCGGGACGATCCGCGCCGGACCGGCTTGTTCGCATCTTGCGCCCGAATCGTGAAAGCCGCCCGGGCAAGAGGACGGCGTCATCACGCCCGTCTTGTTATTTGGGCGCCTGGGCGTCCGGGTTCTCCAGCAGGGAACAGGCCACGGGATCGGACACCTTGATGGGCTGGGGGATGTCGTAATTGGCCGCGAAGCGCTCCAGGTATTCGATGGCCATTTCGCTGATCTCCTGCCCGGCCGCCAGCAGCTTGATCTCGTTCTCCCCGCGCTTGGCCACGATGTCGTCCACCACGATCATGCCCGGCTCAAGCCCGTGCAGGTAGACCTTGCGCTCGCAGTAGGCCGGGTTCTCGCCGAGCATGGAAAACATGACGTCGAACACGTCCGGGTCGTACCAGCTCTCCCTGCCGGCCAGATCGTTGAGCGCCTCGCCGTAGGTCCTGCCTCCCGCCACAGCCCTGTCAAAATCCAGGCAGATCTTGAGCGCCCGGGCGCCGAAGGGGATATCCTCCCCTTTGAGGCCGTCCTGGGGCACGCCCCCGCCGTCGAAGCGCTTCTCCTGATAGGCGATGATCCGGGCCACCTCCTCCATGCGGGGAATCTTGCCGATGAACTTGGCGCCGAACGCGGGATGGGCGTCGAACAAGGCCTGATCCTTGGGACCGAGGGAGCGCCCGGCCAGATCCTTTTCCACGATGGATCCGGGCAGGACGATGAAGCCGATCATGGACAGGTTGGCGCCCGTGACCGCCTCCCAGACGGCCGGGGGGTTGAGTTCCTGGCAAATGCGGCGGACATGGGGCCTGATCCGGGAGATCCGGCCGTAGACCTCGGGCTTGACCAGGGAAATGAGGCTGCCCAGCACGCCGACGCTCTCCTGGACGGTTTTTTCCATGAGTTCGCGCTTGGAGGCGGCAAGTTCGAAATAGCGCAGCCCGTCCATGATGGCCTTGGCCAGGGCGTCGGGGGGACAGGGCTTTTGGAGCAGCCGGAAGATGTTGCCCTCATTGACCGCCCGGATGGCGATGTCCAGCTCGGCGTAGCCGGTCAGGAGGATGCGGACCGTGTCCGGCGACTTCCTGCTGACCCAGGACAGGAAATCCACGCCGTTCATGCCCGGCATCTTGTAATCCGAGATGACGATGCTGAAGACCTCGTCCCCGGACAAGGCCACCATGGCCGGAGCGGCGGTCTCGGCCGTCACCACGTCGAAGCGCGAGGACAGGACCCGCACGAAGGACTTGAGCAATCGGGGATCGTCGTCCACCACCAGAATCCGGCGTTTGTTCATGGATTCTCCTTTGCGAGACACGCCAGGACGTCATCCTCCCATTCCGCGATCTGCATCAGCAGGTCCTGCTTGCGAAGGTCGTCCACGTACTCCTCACGGCGCGAGTACTCCGGATGGATGACCGTGTGGACGTGGTCCAGGATGTTCCCCGCGTAGGTTTCGAGCAGGGGGGTGCTTGTCAGGGAGACGGAGGCCGGCGAATGGTGCAGGGCGATGGCCTTGACGATTTCGGGCTTCACGCCCCAAAGCCCCATGAGATAGGCCCCGGCCTCGGCGTGGGTCACCCCCAGAATTTCCCGCTCCACCGCGTGGATGCTGCGGTTGTCCCGGCGGACCGTTTCCAGCACGGCGTTGTACTGCTCGCTGAAATGCGCAGCCAGGATGAGCTTGCCGATATCATGGAGCAATCCGGCCAGAAAGGCGCGGTCCGCCTCGGCTTGCCCCCTTCCGGCGGAGACGGCCAGCCGTTTGGCCAGGCAGGCCGTGCGCATGCCGTGCTCCCAGAGCATGCTCAGGGAGAATCCGGGAATCTTGTGTTGATCATAGAGGCTGAAGACCTGACAGGTCAAAACCAGGGTGCGAATAAGCTCCAGTCCCAAATACATGACCGCGTAGCGCACGTCGCTGATTTCCCGATGGTAGCCGTAATACGGGGAGTTGACCAGGGTGATGAGCTTCGAGGTCAGCCCCAGGTCCTGGCTGATGAGTCCGGCCACCTTGTCCATGGACGGCTCGCCCGCTTCAAGCTCCTGGGATATCTTCTCGTAGATCTCCGGAAGGGCGGGCAGGGTTCCGATGCGCGAAAGAGCCTGGCGCATGGAGGCGTCCATGATGATGGAGTCCACGTAGAGGATGTCCTGAATGACCCGGACCAGCGTTTCGTAATCGCACGGCTTCATGATGTACTGGTGGGCGGAGAAGCTGGTTTCCTTGTCGTACTCGCGATCGGGCTGCCCGGTCAGCACGATGCGCTTGACCTCCGGGTAGAGCCGCTGGACCTCCTGCAACAGGGCGTGGCCGCTCATTCCCGGCATGAGCAGGTCCGCCACCAGCGCATGGCAGGGTTTTTCCGCGAGCGCGCGCAGGGCCGCCTCGCCACTGGAGACGAAGACCATGTCCCATTCGGCCCGCTTGGGCGCGAGCATGCGCCGCAATCCCTTGAGGACCTTGTCCTCGTCGTCCACGAACAGGATGCGTTTTTTCATGCCTCCTCCCCCTGCCCGGAATCATTCCCGGGATGGTCCTCGCCAAAGGGCAGCCAGACGATGAAGGTGGCGCCCTCGCCCTCCTCTGACTCGAAGGATATCCTCCCCCGGTGCTTTTCCCGGATCACGTTGTGGCTGATGGCAAGGCCCTGTCCGGTCCCCTTGCCCACCTCCTTGGTCGTGAAGAACGGGTCGAAGATCTTGTCCCGTATGCGCGCGGGGATGCCCATCCCGGTATCCGACACCCTGATTTCCACCCCGTCGCCCACGTTTTTGGAACTGATCGCGATCCGCCCCTTTTCCTCGGGATGGGCGCCGATCTTTTCCTGAATGGACTGCGCCGCGTTGACGATGAGATTCAGGATGACCTGGTTGAATTCCCCGCGCACGCAGCGCACCAGGGGCAGGGTCTCGTCGCAGGAAAGCGTCAGGTCGGCCGCGTATTTCCATTCGTTGCGGGACACGGTCACCGTGCTCTTGAGCGCTTCGTTGATGTCCGCCAGTTCCATCTCGGGCTTTCCGGGATGGGCCAGCTGCTTGACCGAGCGCACGATCTCCGCGATGCGGGACAGGCCGTCCAGGGAATCGTCCAACGCGGCGGGCGCCTCCTCGGCCAGAAAGTCCACATCCGCCTCGTCCAAAAGCGCCTCGAGCGCGGCGGCCTCGTCCGCCCCGCCCTCCCCGGCCTTGACCGCGTCCACGAGTCCCCGGCAGGCCTTGGCCACGGCCAGGAGCTTGTCCACCCCATCGCGCACGTAGCGCACGTTGTTGTCCACGTACTGGGTGGGCGTGTTGATCTCGTGGGCGATGCCCGCGGCCAGCTGGCCGATGGATTCCAGCTTCTGGGCCTGGACGAGCTGGCTTTCCAGGAGCTTCAGCTGGGTGACGTTGGTGACCACGCCGAACGCGCCCTTGTAGCGCCCTTCATCGTCGAACAGCGGGGAGGGCGAGATGAGGGTGAATATCCTGTGTCCCTGGGCGTGGGCGAAGGTCATCTCGTACTTCCCGGCGTCCCCTTCCCGGCGCCGGTCCAATTGGGCCTGGTAGTCGCGCTTTTTGCTCTCGTCCACGAAATCGATCATGGGCCTGCCCAGAAGATCCTGGCGGGACCGGCCGAGCATCTTGCATATCTGGTGGTTGACGTAGGTCAGCCGCCCGGCGTCATCGATCATGATGATGCCTTCCTGCATGGATTCCACCAGGGTGCGGTAGCGCTCCTCGCTTTCGGAAAGCTCCTTCAGGGCCTCCACCCGCTGGATGGCCACGGCGTAGTAGCGGCCGATTTCCTTGACGGCGGCCAGGTCCCGGGCGGTGAAGCCGCCTTCCTTGTTGGCCAGGGCGATGATTCCCGCCGGACGGTTGCCCAGGATGGCCGGGACCGCCAGAAAGTTGGCGATGGGCGCATGCCCCTCGGGCAGGCCTGTGGAGGCGGGATGCGAGGCCGGGGTATTGGTGAAAAAGGCTTGGCCGGTATTGAGCGCCCGGCCCCACAGGCCGGGATAGCTCCCCTTGGCCCGCTGGTCCGTCATCTGAAGCTTGCCCTGCACGAGAGCGCAGGTTTCGTTCAGCGCGCCCGAATAGGCCTGTACCATTAACCCGCCATCCTTCGGGGTCATGCTGGCGCAAAAGCCGAGGGACGCGCCCACGAGGGGCCGCGTCTCCGACAACAGGAACCTGGACGCGTCCTCCATGTCCGGGGTGGAGACGGTCAAGCGGCGATAGAGCCGGGACAGGACCTCCTTGACCCGCGTGCCCCAGTCGCGCTCCTCCATGAGCCGCATGTGATCGTCGATGTCCAGGTGGATGCCGGTCATGCGCGAGGGCTTTCCGTCCTCGTCGCGCTCCATGACCTTGCCCAGGGAGAGCGTCCATTTCCAGGCGCCGGACTTGGTCCTCATCCGGCATTCGGCCTGATAGGCGCTCGTTTTCCCCGAATCAAGGCTCTGCAAGAGCGCCTGGACGGCCGGTTCGTCGCCGGGATGGATGAGGCTGCGCCAGGCCGCTTCCGTGCGCTCCAGCTCGTCCGGAGCGTACCCCAGCATCCGGCTCCAACGTTCGTCGAACTCATACAGGCCGTTTTTCATGAACCAGTCCCACATGCCGATGCCGGAAGCCTCCAGAGCCAGCTCCAGGCGTTGCTGGATGAAGCGCATGCGCTCCTCGGCCTTTCTGCTCTCGGTGTAGTCCTCGAAGACGCCGATCACGTCGCTTGGCGGTTCGGCCGCCCGGACCGGGCTGAAATGGGCGCGCAAATACAGCGAACGCGTCCCGGTGATGGATTCGTACCGGCCCTCGAATCCGGCGGGCTCCCCGTTTATGGCGGTCTCCACGGCCTTGCGCAGCTTTTGGTTTTGCAGGCCCGTCAGCGCGTTGAAGCCGATGATCTTCCCGGGCGTGGTCCCCATGATTTCCAGGAACCGGCTGTTGCACTTGGTCACCCGGCCTGAGGCGTCGGAATGGATCATGCCCAGGGGGGAATTTTCGAAGATGACCCGGTGGGTCTGCTCGCTTTGGGTGAGGCGCTTCAAGGCGTCGTCGCTTTCCGTGACGTCCTGGCCGAACACGTTGACCAGTCCGGCGTCCAGGGCTTCCGCCAGGGTGAAGCGGAAGACCCGCTCGGCGGCCTCGAAACGGATTTCCTGAATTTCCCCGCTGGCCCTGACCTTGGCGATGGCCCGCAGAAGATCTTCAGGGGCCCGGCCGCCGATGGACAGGCCGCACCGGCTCAAAAAGGAGGCGCTTGCCGGATTGCCGTAGACAATCCGTCCCTCCCCGTCCACGCGCAGGAGGGGATTGGGATTGTCCTCGGTCAGCCGGGAAAGGACGAGAATCCGCGTTTCGTTCCGCCGCTTGGCCGTGACGTCCAGACCCGATCCCAATACGCCTTCCACGTTGCCCGCGGCGTCCCGAAGCGGCGCGTGTTTCCAGGCGATCAGGCGCTCCTGGCCGTCCATTCCCCGGATGCGGTATTCCATCCGCTCGTATTGCAGGTTCTCGCCGCGCAGCAGCCGTTCAAAGGCCCGGCGGGCCGTAGGCCGTTCCTCCCCGGGAACGAACTCCTCCAGCCAGCTCGCGCCCAGGAAGTCCGCCGCGCGGCCGCCGAGCGCCTCGCAGCCCGCCCGATTGATGCGTACGATGCGCCCCTCGGCGTCCTGGACCACGATGATGACCGGGGCGATGTCCAGATATTCCTCGGCCCGGCGGCGCTCCCAGGACAGGGCCCGCTCCAGGCGCTTGCGTTCCAGGGCGTTCAGGATGGACCGGCGCAGGGCGTCAGCGGACAAGGCGGCTTTGGGCAGGAAATCCTGGGCGCCTTCCTTGAGGACGCCGAGCCCGGTCTCGTCGTAATCCTCGCCGGTCAAGGCGATGATCAAGGGGGATCCGTCCGTTTCGGCGAGCAGGGCGCGCACGGTCGAAAGGCCCTTGGAGTCGGGCAGGTTGAGGTCGAGCAGAACCAGATCGAAACCGCCCGCGCCGAGAAGCGTCCGGGCCTCGGCCAGGGTTCCGGCCCGGACGATCCCCATGGCCGCGCCCTGACGGCTATGGAGCATGGTCTTCACGGTCAACGCGTCGATTTCACTGTCTTCAACGTGAAGAATCCGAATCATGCCGCGCGAGGATTCGTCGTCGAGCGCTTCGTTCAGGTCCGCTCCCATAGGCTTTGTTCTCCTTGTTCCAGGATATCACAAAACCACCGGCCCATTAAAGCGGCTTTCGCGTATTTTTCCGTGCGGACCGTTATGGGATTTTCTTCCCGGAGCGGCGAGGATTCCTTCCGCCTCCCCGGTTCGTCCTTCCGGCGCGGCCGTCCTTTTGACCGGGATCGTCCCTTTTTCCCCCGTGTTTTCGGGCTGTTCCCGGCGCGAACGAGTCCTGGGGCGCCAGGATGGCGTGCTGCCGCAGGCGGTCCGCGTCGGATTTGGCCACGAAAAGGGGGACGCCGTC
The DNA here is from genome assembly GCA_937934715.1 of uncultured Desulfovibrionaceae bacterium. Taxonomy (GTDB): domain Bacteria; phylum Desulfobacterota; class Desulfovibrionia; order Desulfovibrionales; family Desulfovibrionaceae; genus CALGYO01. The sequence continues at coordinate 19,844 of CALGYO010000154.1, forward strand.
CATATCCTCTTGCGCATGGTACATGGCGGCGGCCATGGTCCCGGGCAGGGGAATGAAGCACTGGACCTGGCGCGGTTTCCAGCCCCGGGCTTTCAGCCAGGCGGCAAGGCCGCGCATGTCCTCGTCCGTACAGCCTGGAAAAGCGCTCATGAGATAGGGAACGAGATACTGCTCCTTGCCGGCCCGGCGCGACTCCTCCTCGAAAACGCGCAGGAAGGCCTCGAACGTCTCGAAGCCGGGCTTGCGCATGAGCGAAAGCGTCCGGCCGGAGATGTGCTCGGGCGCCACCTTGCACTGGCCGCCCACGAACTCCCGGATCATGGCCCTGAGCGCGGCCTTGTCCGTCAGAGCCAGGTCCATGCGCCAGCCGCTGGCCACGCGCACATGACGGACCCCGGGCTGGCTGGCCGCCTCGGCCAAAAGGTCCGTGAACCCCTTCTGGTCCGTCTTGAAGCTGGGACAGAGCTTGGGAACCAGGCAGCTTGCGCGCGCGCAGACCGAGGGATCGGCCGCGCACCGGGCGCCCCACATGTTGGCGCTGGGGCCGCCGATGTCGCTGACGCTCCCCTTCCAGCCGGGAAGCTCCGCCATCCGCCGGATCTCCTTCATGACGGAGGCCCGGCTCCGGGAGCGGATGCGCCGCCCCTGGTGCAGGGCCAGGGAACAGAAGGAGCATCCCCCGGCGCAGCCCCGGTGGGTGGTCACGCTTTCCCGGATCATCGCCTCGGCCGGAACGGGGGCCGTATAGGAGGGGTGGGCCGTACGGGTGAAGGGCAGCTCGAGAAGCCCGTCCAGTTCCTCCCCGGCAAGCCCCTCCCCGGGAGGGGACAGGATGACGGCCCGGTCCCCACAGCGCTGGACGGCCCAGGCCCTGTTCTGGTGGGTCTGCCGCTCCAGGAGCCTGGTCGCCTCGATGAGCAGGCGCGGGGATTTCAGGATGTCCTCGTGGGCGGGCAGCTCAATGAGTGGAACGCCTTTGGGAATCGCGTCCATGCCCGCCGCCCGGACCGCGCCGAAGATGTCCCCGGCCGCCTTGCGCGCCGCCTCCTCGTCCCGCGTTTCGCTCGCCCGCATGCGCTGGGCGAAGTCCAGGATCGAGGCCTCGGCCATGCCGTAGAGGATGGCCGTGGCCTTGGCGTCCAGGAGGATGGAGCGGCGCAGGGCGTCGGTCCAGAAATCGTAGTGGGAGACGCGGCGAAGGGAGGCCTCCACGCCCCCCAGGATCACGGGAAGGCCGGGGAAGGCCCGGCGCAGAAGATTGGCGTAGACGATGCATGCCCGGTTGGGACGGCCGCCCGCCTTGCCCCCGGGCGCGTAGGCGTCGTCCCCGCGTTTTTTGCGAAAGGCCGTGTAATGGGCCAGCATGGAATCCAGGGCGCCGGCCGTCGCTCCGGCGAAAAGCCTGGGCCTGCCCATGGCGGCCACATCCTCCGGGACCTCGGGACGGGGCCGGGCCGCGATGCCCGTGCGAAAGCCGTGATGGGTCAGCCAGCGGCCCAGAAGGGCCGCGCCGAAGGACGGATGGTCCACGTAGGCGTCGCCGGTGACGAGAAGAACGTCCAGCTCGTCCCAGCCCAAAACGTCCATGTCCGCCCGGCTCATGGGCAAGAAGGCTTCCGGGCCGAACGGATTGTTCTTGGGTCCGGATCTGGCCGGACCGCCGCGATGCGTCGGATGGGCGGGAAATGCGCGTTTCATGTTCCGGGCATATCCTGGGAACCGCTTCCGGGCAATCGCCAGGCGCCGGCGGTTCTTGCCGGCAAGGGACGCGGCGCCGGATTCTTTTACGTTTTGCCTGATTTGCTGACGGCCGAAACGCATTGCGCGTTTCTTGCGCAAGCAACGCTTCAATATCATTAACTATAATATCACGCACATGGTACGCTTTATGCTTGTCCCTATTGCGCGGTTTTTCCCGCAAAATGAAGCATTTCCTCCTCACGGCCCCGCAGCGCGACGGCCGTGTGGTTTTTTCCCTTTGCCAAACACGATCAAGGACTGCCCGTGAACACGCAAATCCGCCCGGCGGGCGCCCCGGTGAAAAGACCGGTGAACGCCCCGATGAACGCTGCGAATGCAATCCCCTCCGCAGACGAGGACTGCGTCGCGCCGAAACCGAGGATCCTGGTAGTGGAGGATGAGCCCGCCACCGCCCTGGACGTGAAACGGCTGCTCGAAAAACTCGGGTACGAGCCCCTGGGGCCTGCCGCGAACGGGCTGACCGCCCTGGACCTGGCCCGGACGGAAAAGCCCGACATGGCCCTGGTGGACATCGATCTGGGCCCGGGCATGGACGGCATCGAGCTGGCCCGCATCCTCAAATCCTCCTTCGAAGCCCCCTCGGCCTTTCTCACCGCCAACGACAGCCGGGACATGCGCGGCCGGGCGGCCAGCGCCCTGCCCTTCGCCTATCTGCTCAAGCCCGTGGAGCCCCGCTGCCTGCAATGCGCCGTGGAAGCCGCCCTGTGCAAAGGCCGGGTGGAGCGCAAATACAAACGCACGGAAAAAAAGCTCCAGATGCTCTTCGAGGGCATCTTCAACGCCTACGCCCTGTTCGAGCTGATTCCCGCCGAGGCCGGACGTTCCAACGCCTTCCGCTTCATCGAGGTCAATTCCGCCTTCGAACAGGTCACCGGACTGCCCCGGGAGGACGTGGAAAAGCGGCTTTTGTCCGAGGTCCTGCCCGGCATCGAGCCCTATTGGACGGAAATGCTGACCGAATCGGCGGTGAAGCGGATTTCGAACCGCATCGAGACGTATCTCGGCGACCTCAACCAGTATTTCCACGTGCATGTCTTTTCCCCGGCCCCAGGCCAGGCCGCCATGGTGCTGGAGGACATCACCGACAAGAAACGCGGGGAGCAGCGCCTGTGGCGGCGCACCTTCCTGGATCCCCTGACGGCCCTGCCCAACCGCGCCCTGTGCCTGGACCGCATCTCCCGGGCCATCGAGCGCTCCCGGCGCAGGCAGAACTATCTCTACGCCGTGGCCTTTCTGGACCTCGACCGCTTCAAGCTCGTCAACGACAGCCTGGGCCATCCGGCCGGGGACAAGCTTCTGAGCATGGTCTCCGAACGGCTCTCGCGCGGGGTGCGCAGGCTGGACACCGTAGCCAGGGTGGGCGGCGACGAATTCGTGGTGGTGCTGGAGGAGATCGCGTCCCAGGCCGACGCCCTCGCTGTGGCCCGCAAGCTGCGCGCGTCCTTCGAGGCGCCCTTCGAGGTCCAGGGCCGCAGGGTGCATGTGAGCGCCAGCATGGGCGTGGTGCTTGGCCCGGCGGAATACGACCAGCCCGAGGAGCTCCTGCAAAACGCCGCCATCGCCATGAACAGCGCCAGAAAGGCCGGACGGGGCCGGATCAAGGTCTTCAACTGGTCCATGCGGGAACGGGCCGAGCGTTTCATGGATACGGAAACGAGCATGCGCGACGCCCTGGAAAACAACGAATTCTTCCTGCAATACCAGCCCATCCTGAACCTGTCCCAGGACGCCCTGGCCGGTTTCGAGGCCCTGGCCCGCTGGCGCATGCCGGACGGGCGGATCGTGCCCCCTGGGGAATTCATCCCCGTGGCCGAGGAGACGGGGCTCATCAACCCCATCGGCCGCTTCGTCATGCGCGAGGCCAGCCGGACCATGCGGGAATGGACCCGGGGAATCGGCGCCGAGACCCAGGCGTTCATGTCCGTCAACCTCTCGGCCCGGCAATTCAGCCAGCCGGATCTGGTCAAGCAGCTGGTCGGCGTGCTGCGGGAATCCGATCTTCCGGCCAACCGGCTCAAGCTCGAGATCACGGAGAGCGTGGTCATGGACAACCCGGAATCCGCCATGACCAAGCTGCGGGGCCTGCGCGACCTGGGCGCGGGCATCGCCATCGACGATTTCGGAACCGGCTACTCCTCCCTGAGCTATCTGCAAAGCTTTCCCGTGGACACCCTCAAGGTGGACCGCAGCTTCGTGGGCGGCATGCAGTGCGCCGGGAACAGGATCATCGTCAAGACCGTCATCAATCTCGGCCATGGATTGGGATTCGACGTGGTGGGCGAGGGCGTGGAAACGCCCGAGCATCATGGCGCGTTGCGGGAACTGGGCTGCGATCTGGGTCAGGGGTTCTATTACGCCCGGCCCATGGACGAGTCCCAGGCCCGGGAGCTTCTGCGCCGCAGCCGCCTGCTCACAAGCGGCGCCCGCCGCCGGGACCCGGGCGCCTGAAGGCGGGCTACAGAATGTCCGCGCCGCTTAAAAGCAAAACGAAGCGGGCGTACAGGTCCATGTCGAAGGCGCCCCGCATCTCGTCGCGCATGATGCGCAGCGCCTCGAACGGCGTCACGGCCGGGGCGTAGGGCCGGTTCGAGGTCAGCGCGTCATAGGCGTCCGCCAGGGACAGGGCCCGCACGTACGGGGGAATGTCCCCTGCCATAAGCCCCCTGGGGTAGCCCGAGCCGTCCATGCGTTCGTGGTGCATGACGATGACGTCGGCCGTGATCCGGGACAGGGGCAGACTCCGGCAAAGGGCCAGGCCAAGCTCGGGATGCTCCCGGACGCGCCGCCACTCCCCGGCGTCCAGGGGACCGGGCTTTTGCAGGATGGCCAGGTCGATCGCCTCCTTGCCCGCGTCGTGCAGGAGCGCGCCCGCGCCCGCCAGCGTGATTTCCCGCGCGGGCATGCCCAGGGATTTCATGATCAGGCAGGCGTAGACGAAGGCGTGCAGGCTGTGACTGTAAATGTCGTAGTCGTGGGACATGACGGCGGCCATGCGCCGCAGTCCGGCCGCGTCGCTTACCAGTTCCAGGCTCTTGCCCACGAAATCCAGAAAGATGCCGTAATGTTTGTTGGACAGTCCCTGGGGCAGGCGCTCCTTGATGAGGCTGGTCACGATCTCCAGGCAGTGGTGATGGAAGATGGCCGCCCGGGTGGAAAGCTCCACCTCCTCATCCGCCAGAACGGAGGGCAGGCCCCGGCGCAGGGAACGCCTGCAGGCGGAAAGGGACTCGCGCCGGATATAGGCGCGGGACGTCCCGCGATCCTCCAGCAGCCGCATATGGCGCGAGGTGAAGCGCTCCAGCGATCTGGCGAACAGGACGTGGCGATCCCCCTGGCGGATGTAGATATCCACATCCCCGGGCCCGCGGGCCAAAAGCCCCCATGCCGGGATCTCAAGGAATTCCTCCCCGGCCTCCTCCAACGACAGGACATTCGCCGCGCGCTTCATTGTGTGTAACTTTCTTAAAATGTTGGGTTCATTTCCAGGCGGCCCGTCCTGGACCGCATCCGCTTCAACGTGGCATCCCTGCGATTTTCCTTGCTTTGTCCGGTACTCAGGCCATGCCTGGCGTGGCTTGCCCGAGGCGTTTCCAGCGAGCAGCAAGGTTCATGCCCGCGGGATCACGCGGTTCCGCAAGCCCCGGGGATTGCCCTTGGCCCGCGAATTCCCTATGCCCCTTTCAAAACATCGCCAGGCGGCCGCGCATGAGCCTTTCCACTCCGTTTTTCCTCTTCCTCTTCCTGCCCGTCTGTCTGGCCTTCTTTCACGCGGCGCCCAAACGCGCCCGCATGGCCGCGCTGCTCGTCCTGTCCCTGTGTTTCTACGCCCTGGCCGATCCCAGCCACCTGCCGGTATTGCTCCTTGCCGTCCTGGCCAACCACGCCGCCGTCAGGGCCATCGGCCGCGCGCCCCAGGGACCGGGCCGCGCCCGGCGCCTGGCGTTGGGCGTCGGCATGAACCTCCTTCTTCTCGCCGGGTACAAATACCTGCCTTTTTTCGTGAAAATTCTTGAGGACCTGGGAGCGCTTCCCCCGGGGACGGCCGCGGGCCCGTTTTTCGCGGACTGGACCCTCCCCCTGGGCGTGTCCTTTTTCACCTTCGCGGCCATAAGCCGCCTCGCGGACGCCGCCGGACGGACCGATCCCCCAGGCGAAAGCCTGGCCGCCTTCACCCTGTTCCTGGCTTTTTTCCCCAAGATCCTGGCCGGTCCCATCGCCCGGCATGGCGATATCCGCGAGGATCTGGCCGGCCCCTCGCCCACCCTGCAAGGCGCGGCCCTTGGCGTGCGGCGCCTGTGCGCCGGATTGGCCAAGAAAGCCCTTATCGCCCAGCCCCTGGGCGTTTTCGCGGACGCGATCTTTTCCGCCGCCCCAAAGGGGCTCGACGCCCCTTCCGCCTGGCTGGGACTCGCAAGCTATTCTCTACAAATTTACTACGATTTTTCCGGCTACACGGACATGGCCATCGGGCTGGGGCTTTTGTTCGGCGTCCGCCTGCCCGAAAACTTCAACGCGCCCTATCTGTCGCGCTCGGTCCGGGAGTTCTGGCGGCGCTGGCACATCACCCTGTCCGCCTGGTTCCGGGACTATCTCTACATTCCCCTGGGCGGGAGCAGAAACGGCCCGCTGAAAACCTACCGCAACCTGCTCATCGTGTTCGTCCTGTGCGGGCTGTGGCACGGAGCGGGCTGGCCCTTCCTTGTCTGGGGCCTCTGGCACGGGATGTTCCTATGCCTGGAGCGCCTGTTCGCGGGGCGGATTGTGGACCGGGCGCCCAGAATCTTCGGCCACGTCTACGGCCTTCTGGCCGTGTGCCTGGGCTGGGTCTTTTTCCGGGCGCCGGATTTTTCCACTGCCTGGAGCATGTTTTGCGCCCTTGTCCCTCTGGGCGGCGGCGCGCCGGGATGGTACGCCGGGACGTACGCCACCCGGGAGGTTCTGGCGGCCATGGCGGCGGGCGTCGTCTGCTGCGGGGCGTTCAACGCCCCCCTGGCCGGTCTTTGGGTCCGGGCGCGAGGGGCGTCCAGCGGAAGGGACGGCCAGGGGCCAGGCGCCCGGCTGGCCGCGAACTGCGGCGCCCTGCTCCTCTTCCTGCTGGCCGTTCTGGCCATGGCGGCGGCGGGTCAGGAAAGCTTCATCTACGCGAGGTTCTAGGCATGCGGGGAACCCGGCGGGCGGACGCCGTTCTTCTTCTGGCCTTCCTGGCCCTGCTGCTTCTTCCCGGAGCGGCCATGCTCACGCGCCCGGCGCCCCTGAACGCGACCCTGAACGCGCCCCGGGAACCGGACCGGGAAGCGGACCGTCGCGGGGGCCTTGAAGGCGTCCTCGCCCTGCTCGCAAACCTGCCCGGCCGCTTCGACGCGGACTACGGCCTGCGCCGGACGCTTGTCCGCTCCAACAACCTCCTGCGCCTGGCGCTCTTCCGGGAATCCCCGGTCCCCGAGGTCGTCGCCGGTCAAAGCCCCTGGCTTTTCTACGCGGGCGAATGGGTCCTGGAGGACTACGAAAACCGCCAGCCCTACACGGCCAAGGATCTGGAGCGCATCCGCCTGAACCTGACCGCCCGCCGGGATTGGCTGGCGGCCCGGGGGGCGCGCTATCTCATCGTGATCGCCCCCAACAAGCACACGGTCTACGGCGAATATCTGCCGTCAGCGTTCGGAAAGATCCGGGAGGACTCCCGGCTGGACCAGGCGGCCGCCTATCTTGCGGAGCATTCGGACCTGGAATTCCTGGATCTGCGCCCCGCCCTGTTCGCGGCCAAGGCGCAGGACCGGGTCTACGATTACACGGACACCCACTGGAACGATCTTGGCGGATTCGCGGCCAGCCAGGCCATTCTGGACCGGCTGGGCCGCATGTTCCCCGGCGTGAAGCCCCTTTCGCGCGAGGACTACGAGCTCGCGCCCGAGACCGGACCCGGCGGCGACCTGGCCAGGCTCCTGTCCCTTCAGGACCATTTTCCGGAAAAGCGCATGAATCTGCGCAAGAAAACCCCGCCCCGGGCCAGACCCGGAACCCGGGACTACGAGGATCCCTCTGGCATCGCCGAGCGGGCCATGCAGGTACGGGAAACCGGGGACGCGGGCGCGCCCCGGGCTCTGGTCTTCCGGGATTCCTACGCCTGGAAGCTCATTCCCTTTCTCTCGGAACGCCTGCAAAGCGCGGTCTACATCTGGGACATGCGCTTTTTCCCAGAGATCGTGGAAAAGGAAAAGCCGGACGTGGTCATCCGCGAATGCGTGGAACGCTACCTGAATGCGCTGTTGCGGGAGACGCCGGGCATTTTTCCGCCCCCGGAAACGCCAGCGCCGCCGGAAACCACGGGAACGGCTATTGCGGCGGCCGGGACCGGCGGCCCGGACGCGCCAAACGCACACGACGCGCCCGAGGAGATGGGCGCGCCAGAACGCGAGAAGCAAAGGACGCGACAGGCCCGACACGCCCGCTAAGCCCGTTTGACGCGAAATGAGCGAAGGCCATGACGGACCCGACGATCGTGACGGGCGCGGCAGGCCCGGCGGACCTCTGGGCCGCCCCTACCCCCTGACGTCTTTCAGATTGTACAATCTGGCCACGCAGGAACCGCACATGTCGCTTTTGGCGTTCTGGCGGTTGGCGGCGCTTAAGCGCATGGCCTTTTCGTCCAGGCATTCCTGGGGCGGGCAGCCGTCGAGCAGGGTGGCCTTGCCGCACAAGGCCTTTTCCTCGATGGACGTGGAGCGGTTCTTGGGATCGGCGTAGGCGGAAAAGATGTGCTGGCAGACCGCGTGGTCCTCATCCAGCCAGTCGGGACCGACGATGACGAGCTTTTTCATGGCGTGTTCCTTGTAGGCGAGGCGCCCCCGGCCTAAGGGGATGCGTTTTCTTCGGCTTACAGGATTCATCCGCCCAAGAAAAGGGGCAACGGGTCAAAAGCATTGAGAAAGAGCGGCCGCAACCAGGGGCGCGCTCAGCCCTGGTCCGCGTCGCCGCGCTTGGCGGATAGCTCCTCCCAGCGCGCATACAGGGCGTCCACCTCCTCCTGGGTCAGCCGCTCGGCCTCCAGAAGTTCGCTGAGCGCCCGCGCATCCGCCGCCACGGCCGGATCGGCCAGGGCCGCCCGGCCGGCTTCCAGACGCTCCTCGGCCTCGAGGATGCGCGCCTCCATGCCGTCCCACTCGATCTGTTCCTTGTAGGAGAGCTTCTTGGGCTTCGCGGCCTGAGACCTGGGCGCGGCCGGGGTCTTGGCCTTTTTGGCGCTGGCCTCCTCCCGCTCCATGACGGCCAGAAGCTCCTCCCATTGGCCGTAGTCCGCGCAGATATGCGCGCCGCCCCTGCCGTCGAGTCCCAGGATGACCGTGGCCGCCCGCTCCATGAGGAAACGGTCGTGGGTGATGATGACCACGGCCCCGGGAAATTCCATGAGGCTCTCCTCCAGAACTTCCAGGGTGGGGATGTCCAGGTTGTTGGTGGGCTCGTCGAGCAGGAGCAGGTCGGCCGGGCGCAGCATGAGCCGGGCGATCAGGATGCGGGCCTGTTCGCCGCCGGACAACAGCCCCACCGGCAGTTCCAGCTGGTCGGGCCGGAACATGAAGCGCTTGGCCCAGGAAACCACGTGCAGGGAACGGTCCTGATACAGAACCGAGTCGCCGTGGGGAGCGAAGGTCCGGGCCAGGGACAGTTCGGGGTCGAGCTGCTCCCGGTTCTGGTCGAAGACCACGGCGTTGAGGCCCGGGGCCCGGGAGACCTTGCCCGCGTCCGGGGCGAGCTCCCCGGCCAGGACGCGCAGCAGCGTGGTCTTGCCCGAGCCGTTCACCCCGGCCAGGCCCACCCGCACGCCCGGGGACAGGACGATGTCCAGATTTTCGAAAAGCGTCCGGCCCCCCAGGCTTTTGCCCAGGTTTTCGGCGGTGAGAAGCCGTTTGGTCTTGCGGTCCGTGCCCGTGAAATCGATGACCGCCCGCCCGGCGGAGGCGTTTCGCGCCCGGGTTTCGGAAAGCTCCTCGATGAGCCGCCCGGCCTCGTCGATGCGGTATTTGGCCTTGGTGGTCCTGGCCTTCACGCCCTGGCGCAGCCATTCGATCTCCCGGCGGACCTTGTTGGCCAGGGAGCGTTCCCGGGCCTCCTGGGCCGCCAGGATCTCCTCGCGCCGTTCCAGGAGGGCGCTGTAGGGGCCGTCTACGCTCAAATGCCCCTCGGGAAAGGCCAGCCCGAGCTCGATGGTGCGGCCGGAAACGTTCTCCAGGAAGCGGCGGTCGTGGCTGACCGCCATGTAGCCCGCCCGCATGGAGCGCAGGAGCTTTTCCAGCCAGAGGATGGATTCCAGGTCCAGATGGTTGGTGGGCTCGTCCAGAAGAAGGATGTCGGGCTCCACGACCAGGGCCCTGGCCACGGCCAGCCGCTTGCGCCAGCCGCCCGACAACTGGCCGGTCTCCATGGAGGGATCGGCGAAGCCCGCCTTGCTCAGCGCCGCGCCCGCCCGGATGTGGATCTCCGCCTCGGGCAGGCCCATGGCCCGCAACGGAGCCGCGACCACCCGCTCGACGGTCTCCCCGGCCGGGATGTCGTCGTCCTGGGGCAGGTAGCTCAGGACCGCGCCCTTGCGGCAAAACCGTTCGCCCGCGTCCGGGGGCTCGATCCCGGCCAGGATGCGCAGCAGCGTGGACTTGCCCGACCCGTTGGCGCCCACCAGGCCGATGCGCTCGCCTTCGTCAACCCCGAGGGTCAATCCGGCGAACAGGCGCCTTGCGCCGAAGGATTTGCGCACGTCGCGCAGGGAAAGGAGGTTGGCCATACGCAGGGGGCTTTAGCTCAGGCGGCGGCCTTCGTCAAAGACCGCCTGTCAGGCTATGTACCGGGCGCTTTACCGGGGGCCTGAAATATGATGCTCTCATGACGGGGAAAAAGGCCGGAAAGGAGCTTCGCATGAGCACGCAGGTTTTCATCGCGGTGATCGTGGCCATCGGCATCGTCTATCTGGTCTATTTCAGGCGCATGAAGGACAGGGCGGAAAAACGCCGCCGGGGCGGGGAGAAAAATCCCGTGGGCTGGTGGCTGAAGCGCGGTTTCGACGACAAGGACGATGATCAGTGAGCGGGCGGCCCCCTCCGGCGAAACGCCGCCGGACGGAGGCCGCCGCATCCGCATCCCTACGGGGCGAAGGAAAGCCGTTCCGCCAGCTTCCGGCCCTTGCCCTTCATGAATCCCCTGGCCCAGATCACGTTCTGGGCCTCCCACCAGTCCACCCGCAGTCCGATCTCCTGGCAGCGGCCGGCCATGGCCCGCAGCTTGGCGAAATCCGGGTCCGGCCTGCGCAAAAGCGAGGCCGTCTGAGCGGAGATCCTGCCGGTCAGACGTTCCATGTCCGGGTTTCCCTCCCCGGACTTGCGCAAAAAGGCCGTCAGCAGCGCCGCCCGCCCGTCCGGAAGATCCAGCCCCCAGACGAAAAGCCAGGCCAGGGCCGCCCAATGGCCGGTCCAGAGCGGGGCCAGGTTCAGGGTGTCCTGGGCCTCCTGCAGCTCGGTGATCATGCGCGCGCCCCTGGCGGCCTCGGACAGGGATCTGGCGAAGGCTTCGGACTCCACCCGGGCTATCCAGGCGTCGGCCAGGGCTTGGCGCTTGTTGAGGGGCAGGCCCGCGTCCTCGAAGACCGCCGCCTCTTCGAAGCCGCCCGGCCGTTCCGGGGTGAAGGTCAGCCCGCCCTGGAAGGGGTCCGGACCGCAGGCGTTTCTGAGCTCGATGGAAAAGCGCTCCCGGGCCGTCTCCAGGCGCCATCCGGCCGTGGCCCGGCCGGGCCGCGCTCCGTGCTCCTCCTCGCCCAGGGATATCCGCACCGTGGCCCCGGGCCAGACGGCCTTGGCCGACTCCCCGGGCCTGGGGAGGCGCCCCTCGGCCCAGAGCCGCATGATCGCCTGGGAAAGGAGCGTGCGCCAGGTCTCGCGCCGGGGCGTGACCTTGTCCTCGAAGATGTCCTTGCCCGTTCCCATCTGGGGGATGTTCGAGACGGCCTTGGCCAGGATGGCGGTGAAACTCCGCTCCAGCGGGGCCATGCCCGTGGCCCGGCCGAGATCCATGGCCCGCAGGGCGAAGGTCATGGCGTTTACCGGCTCGATCCGGGAAATCTCGTCGAAGAACCAGGCGCAGCTGGCCATGGAGGCCAGGGCCCATTGCTGCATGGAAAGAAGCTTCCAGGCCTTGCCCGTCTCCTCGGCGCCGAGTCCGGGCTTGAACCGCGCGGCCGCGAAGGCGTCCTGGGGCTCCTGGCCGCTCAAGGCCTTGCCGTAGGCCACAAGGGCGGCCTTGGGGTCCTTGAAGAGCCTCGCGCCCTGCTCGAAGAAATGGGCGTCCAGGCACTCCTTCAGGACATTGACGGCCTCGCGCAGGGGCGCGCGCCATTTCTGGTTCCAGCCCGAATGCCCGCCCGTCGCGCAGCCGCAGTCCGAGCGCCAGCGCTCCACCCCGTGGGCGCAGCTCCAGGCCGAGGGCTCGCGCAGCTTGACCCGCATGACCGGCGGATTGTCCCGCAAAAAGGCGGCGAAATTGGTCAGCTTCACCCCGTCGCGGTTTTCCCTGGCCTGGGACAGGGCGTAGGCCAGGGCCATTTCGCCGAACTTGAAATGGTGGCCGTAGGTCTCCCCGTCCGTGGCCAGGGACAAAAGCCCCGGAACGCAGGCCCCGGACAGGCGTTTCCAGAACTGCTCGCCGTCGGCCAGAAGCCGCTCGAAAGCCACGGCCTGGGAGAGATCGCCGTGGTAGAAAAACACGGCCATGGGTTTCCCGGAAGGCAGCTCCACTGCGTACGGCCGGGAAATGTCCAGCCCGCCTGCGCCAAGAGGCCTGTATTGCGCATCCCCCGGTCCGGCCACGGCCAGAGCCTGGGAGGGTGCGAGCACGGTGAACTCCAGGCCGTAATCGGCCAGGACCTCCAGGGAGGCCGTGTCCACGGCGGTCTCGGCCAGCCACATGCCCTGGGGCGCCCGGCCGAAGCGGGCCGTGAAATCGTCCACCGCCCAGGCGACCTCCAGTTCCTTGTCCAGAGGGGAGGCCAGGGGCATGATCACGTGGTGGTAGACCTGGGCCAACGCGTTGCCGCATCCCAGGCGGGCCAGGCTGGCCCGGTCGGCCTCAAGCGCCCTGGCGTACTGTTCGGGCTCGGCCCGCTCCATCCAGGAAAGCAGGGTGGGGCCGTAATTGAAGCTGATCCACTCGTAGACGTTGACCAGCTCGGTGATCTTGCCCTGCCCGTCCAGCCGCCTGGCCCAGGCCAGGGGCGCGTAGCTTTCCCGGCAGATGCGCTCGTTCCAGTGGACGCTCGGGGCGGCGCTGCCCTCGGGCAGGATCTTTCCGAGCCAGGGATCCTCGCGCGGGGGTTGATAGAAATGGCCGTGAATGCACAGATGCTTGTCCATGAAGCCTCGCTCTTACTCCGCTTCCTCGGAAAAATTCGGGACGGCGGGGGGTTGTTCCTGGCCGAAGGGCGCGTACAGGGCGTCCATGGCCTGGCCGATTTTACGTTTTTCTATTTCCTCCAGAACGGGATCGTAGGCGTAGCACACCTCCACCCGGCCCGTATCCTTGTACCGGATCAGCGCGATATGCATGGCGGGCCAGGCCCAGATCAGATTGTCCGCGTCCTTGGTGGCGCGCATGCGCGGCGGACCGTACTTGGCCGCGTAGGCCTCGCGCAGGGCCGTGAACGCCGCATCGCCGCCGGGCCCCGGACGGATGCTCATGGCGGCGTAGAAAAACCGGTCCTTGTAGAAGGAATAGAGGATTTCCTCCACCTCGACGCTTCCCAGGGAGAGCTTTTCGTCCGGCCTGCGGTAGTTCTTCACGCCCTTGTGGGCGAAAACATACTCGAGACCCGGGGCGTCCGCCAGCTTTCCGCCCCAGGCGATGCCCCGAAAGCCCGCCGGAGCGGCGCTTGTGGCGTAGAGCGCCCGGGATTCGCGCATGAAGGCCATGTGTTCGCCATCGCCGGCCGCCCCGCCCCGGGCCGCCTCTTCCAGGAGGGGAACGAAGGCGTAGGCGATCTCCACCGCGCCGTCCGTGGCGTTGCGGTCCAGGGAAATCTGGGCGTCCTCCCAGGTCCAGACGTAGTTCTCATTAAGCGCCGTCAGGTTTTCCCGGGGCTTGCCGTATTTTTTCAGATAGGCCGCGCGCAGAGGCTCGAAATCGTCGTACCGGGAAACCAGCATGGACACGTAATAGAACCGGTCCTTGTAGAAGAAATAGAGCACGTCCTTGAGCCGTATGCCGCCAAGATCCAGGTTCTCGTTTTCCCGGCGGCAATAGCGCACGTCGCCGTTCTGAAAGACCGGGATCATGCCGGGGATGGCGGAAAGACGCTCGCCGAAGCGCGCCCCGCGAAAGCCGATGGGCCCGAAAGCCTTGATCTCGGCTTCGTCCTGGAACAGGGCCTTGTCCTTTTTGGGCATGTCCGCGAACCGGGTGTAGACGGCCTCCACCCGGCCGTCGCGCCTGTCCTGGGTCAGCTCGATGCGCAGTTCCGGCCAGTTCCAGACATACGCGTCCAAGGCGCCGCCGCGCGTGACCCAGGGCGGGCCGTACTTGGCCACATAGGCCTTTTTGAGGGTCTGAAAGGCGCCGTAGTCCGTCAGGACCATCCGGGCGCCCTGGAAGCGGCCCTTTTCGAAGATATAGACCAGATCGGCCAGGGGCATGCCGCCAAGCTCCGCTTTTTCCCGCGGATTGCGGTAGCGCTCCTCGTCCCCAAGGCGGGAGACCAGGACGAAATCAGGATGATGGCGGATGTCCTCGCCGAAGCGCAGACCGCGAAACTCCACGGGGGCCGGGACGGCGGGCCGGGGCGGCGTGGGGACGGGCGCGGGAGCCTCCCCGGAAACGGCGGCCGAAGCGGGCGCCATGGCCGGGGCGGACCTGACGGCCGGGGCGGCGACGGCGGGAGCGGCGACGGCGGGAGCGGCTTGCGACGCGGCGGCCGCAAGCCCCCGGGAGGCCGGGAACGGCGCGGCCAGGACGAGACAGGCCAGAAGAGCCAGGCGGGACGCGCCCGGTCGTTTTCGCTCGCCGCACCCAAGCGCGGCGGCGCCCAGGCCAGGGTTCGCGCGTCCGGGAGGACGCCTACCGGGCAAAGGACCGCCCCATGCGCCGGGCCAGCTCGCGCAAGGCCTCGGCCAGGGTTCCGGCCTCGTCCCGGCCCGTCACGGCGAGATCCGGGCGCAGATCGCCCTTGACCAGAGCCCGGGCGAACCGGGAGCAGCGCACCACGGGACCGGCCAGGACCACCGCCCCGAAGGCGGCGAAGGCCAATCCGCAGACCGCCATGCCCCACACGGCCGCCAGAGCGAAACGGCGGCTCCAGGTCAGCGACGCGGAAAGCGCCATGGCCGTTTCCGCCGCGGTCTTGTCGCTCTCCCGGGCCAGGCTCGAGGCGGCTTCCATCACGGCCCGCTCGTCGCGCAAGAGCTCCTCGCCCGCGCTCTCCAGGGCGCCCCATTCGCCAAGAAGAGCCTGGGTCCTGGCGGCGTATTCCCGAAGAGCCGCCAGGGCGGAAGCGGTCTCAAGGCCCGCCTCGGCGTCCTGGTCGCCGCCCGTTGCGGCAAGGGCCGACAGGGCCGCTTCGGCTTTGTCGAATGCAGGCAGCGCCTCGCGCAGGAGCCCGGGGCTGCGTTCGAACCGGGCCATGGCGTAGGCCGCGCGCACGGCCCGGCCGGAAGCGGCGGCCTGTCCGGCCAGGGCGGCCTGGGCCAGACGGCGCTTCACCCGCTCGATGACCGGATATTTCACCGAAAGCGCTTGATCCGCCGCCTCCCTGGCGGCTCTTTCCAGGGCCCCGGCCGCCGCGTCAAAGGCGTCGGCCGCCTGCGCGAACTCCGCCCGGGAGGCGTCCAGTCCCTCGTAGAGGGCCACGGCCAGTTCAGCCTGTTTCTTGTATTCCTCGAAAAGATAGCCCGCGCGCTCCAGGGCCGAGGGCGCGTCAGGGGGCGTGAGGGAGGTCGCGCGGGCGGCGGCTTGCGCGTTCGGGGCGCCGGGAGCGGCGGACCGGGTCTCGGCGTCCGGCGTTTTCGCGGCGGGCCAGGCGCCGGGCGCGGCCGGGCGCGGCTTGCCGCCCGTCCCCTCGTCCGAAGCGCCTGAACGTGGCGGATCGCCGGGATTCCTCATCGTACCCGGCTCGTTCGGCTCGCCCGGGCTCCCCGGGGGGCTTTGGGCGCGAAGGGCGTGCAGAGCCCGCATGGCCTGGGCCAGTTCCTTTTTGGCGCCGTCCAGATAGGCCTTTTCGCCGCTGGCCACGTAGCCGCGCAGATTGTAGGCGCACAAGAGCGCGCCGCGCTCGAGTTCCCGGGCCTGGCCGGAGACGCCGGCCGTCACGGCCGCGAGCGACGCGGCGCCGTCCTTCGCGGCGTCGAAGCGGACAAGGCAGAACCAGAGCGCGGCCACGGCCGCGGCGACGGGAACCAGTAGGATGCAGACGGCTTTGGCGGGGAACAGAGGAAGGTTCATCGGGTTCCGCCTTTGGAAACCGGGAGGGGCGACAGTCGCCCGGCATGGCCGGCAAGCCCTGATCCGGCGCAGCCTGGGAGGGCCCGGTTGCGCATGATGTTGAACTTATGATGAAAATATACCCGCTTGACGCGCCATTTCAAGGAGATTTTCCCGAAAATCGGCCTGGCCAAGGGGAAAGGCTATTCCATGGCGTCCTTGATTTGCCGAAACAGCGCCCGCAGGAAGGCTTCGGAGACCGGTTTGCCGCTTATGCGCAGGGCGCTGAACAGCGCCACGAGATTGCCTTTGTTGGTGGTGGTCTTCATGAAGACGTGTTCGTGGGCTTCCCGGTCGAAGGCGCCGCCGAGCACCAGGACGTAGCCGCCGGACGCGGCTTTCCACAGGGTTTCCAGGCCCGCCAGATGGGCGGCCCGGCGGATGAGCGCCTGTTCGAATTCCCGCAGGGTGAAGGGGGAGCCGTCCTTGGCGGTGATGCCGAGGTAATCGCCTTTTTCCGAGAGGATGACCACGGGCAGGTCCAGGAAATCGCCCGGCGGCCGCCCAGCCGAAAGAACGGGCCTTCCGGAAGGTCCGGTTCCGCCGGAAGATCCGGTTCCGCCGGAAAGCCCTGCCGGCGGCCGCGCCGCGTCCGGCGCGCGCGCCAGGGAGTCGGCCAGGGCGTCGAGTCTGGCCAGGAGCTGGGCGTGCATGGAATGGTTGCGGTTGAGCAGCCCGAGGATGTCGGCCATGAGGGCTTCCAGGCGGCCGAGCCGGACCTCGTCGCCGCCGCGCAGTCGCAGGGCGGCGTCGAGGCTGGCGGCCAGGGTTTCGGTGGAGGAAGCGATTTTTTCCCATCGGGAATCCTGGCGCAAGAGGGGATCAGGGGAAGGATCCGGGCGTTTTTCTGCCCTTATCGATAAGTTATCGTTATCACCATCCCCCTTGAATAGCTGTTGAAGTTTTCTCTTTATATCGTCAACCGACAAGGATTCCGCAAACCCGTCCCGGATGGTCCGGCACGCGTCGAGCGTCTTTTCCGGGAAGCGCAGGGGCTTGCCGTTGGCGTCCGGGACGAGAAAGCCGGGGAATTTTCTGCGATAGCTTTTCACCGTGGTCACGGAGACCCCGAGACATTGGGCGAGCTCCTTGTGGGTGTAGCCCTGGCCCGAGGTCCATCCAGCGCTTGGCCCGTCGCTTCCGGCCGCCATCGTCACTCCTGTTCGCTCTTTATTGCAGTAATCCCCAAGTGATATATGATCGATAAGCGATCGATAACCCCTATCGTCTTCCAGGTCAAGCCCCTTGGCCGCCGGAAACCTTTTCCACCCCATTGCGCTTCCGTCCCCCGCTTTTCCCTCGCTTTTCCCTCGCTTTTCCCCCGCGCCTCCCCCGCGCCTCCCCCGCGCCTCCCCCCGGACGCCGCCGGGCCAGGCCGGGGGAACGCCCGGCGACGCCCGGGCCAAGGCCGCGACGGCCTTTCACGCCCCCATGGCGAAAGCGGTTGGGACAGCCGGGCAGAGGGGAACACGAAGCGCGGAAAAGAAAAGCGGCCCCGCCATGGCAAGACCGCCCAAACGGAAACAAGCCGGTCCGTTCCCGGCTCGCGCCCTGTTCCGGCAAGGCGGCGAACCGCCCCGCCCTTTTCATTCTGATGCGGACGGACGGCGAAAGGAAGCGGCCCTCCGGCCAAGCGGCCGCTCCATGCCGCGTCCGGCGCCCTTCTCACGGAGCCCGGACGGCCTTCCGGCGTTGACGCCCCGGGCTCCCGCCTTTTGGCGGCGGCGTCGCCCGCGACGCCCGTGACGATTGGCCGGCCCGGCGCCTTCCTTCACCGCCTTGCGCGCGCCGGGCGCGTTCCGATTCACGGACGCGCCATGGCGCTCCCGGAACAAGCGCTGGCGCGCCTATTTTTTCTTGCGGCGCTCCCACAGCTTCATGTCTTTCATCTTTTTGCGGCGCTCGCGCTGCAGTTCCTTGCAAACCAGGGGCAGATTCTTGGCATAGCCCCATTTTTCCCGGTACTCGGCCGGAGTCAGACCGTATTTGGCCAGATGCCGTTTGGTCAGGATCTTGAAGGACTTGCCTGATTCCAGACACACGATGCTGCGCTCCCGGATGGCTTTTTTGGGATCCACCTCGGGCGCGGCGGCGCTTTCGGAGGCCGGAGAGACGCCCTCGCTGATGTTCTTAATGCCCCCGGCCAGCCGGACCACCATGGAGGTGATCTCCTCCTCGGTCATGGTGCGCACGCTGGCCTGGGCTTTCACGATCTCCAGGGCCTCTTTCAGATAATCATCCATTGCTGCCTCCCTTCAACGTTATGGTGTACCACGATGCTCTATATTGTATGAAATAATAAAATTGCGCAGTGTCAAGGGAAAAAAAGATTCTGTACTGGTTTTCATGAAATTTTCTTACTCCGGACCTTGAAGGCGCGAAAGCCATGCACAGGATCGTCTTGTCGCATCCCCGGCTTGATTCGCCCCCTTCCAAGCTTCCCCCGCATTAGTACGCCCGGCGAAAAACCAGACGTCTCGTTCTCCCTTGTTTATCCGGCCTTCCGAAAAACGTCCTTGGAAACGGTTACGGCATCCTTGAATTCATTGATGAAATCATGGTTATTTCCTTCTCTTTTCACCAAACCGCATTCCTCGCGTCTTGCGCTTGACCCCAGGCGCGTCACCGCCCGGATATCCGCATCATGTCGCGATCTTATACAAATTACGTTGCGGATTTCTCATTTTTGCCCGGCTTCTTACAACGGCGCGCAAGACTGTTCCTCTTGAGACGCCGCCCCCTTTTCGCTCCTTTTTTCACGTTCCTTACGTCTGTTTGCCCCGCCATGGTTGACAAGACGCCCGGCTCTTGAAACAAATAGAAAAATCGTACTGATAGCGTCCCCTCGGAGGTCTTGTGAAAATTGCGACCGCTCTTGTCTGTTTGCTGCTCTTGACCGCCTGCGGCCATCGCTGGGGCAGCGACCAGTACGCCGACTCCGCCGAAGCCAAACGCGCCCTGGCCTCGACCAAGAAGCTGTGCCAGGACTACGCCCAGGAAATGCAGGCCCTCAACTACGGCTTCAACCGGTATTCCAGGGTGGACCAGCCTCTTGAGGACATGGCCAACACCATGCACAACTGGGTCGAGGACCAGAGCAGGCAGGATCTTTTCACCTCCTGCATGCAGGATCACGGCTGGAAGCGCTACTAATCGCGCAGGGAGAACGACATGCGGCTCGACCCGCAACGCGTCGGCGAGGCGCTCATGGCCGCGGTTACCGGGAACCTGGACGCCGTCACCGCGCCGGATTTCGAAGCGCGGCTGACAGCGGCGGTCAAGCCCGGGGAACAGCGGATCATTCTTGACTTTTCCGGGTGCGACTATATTTCCAGCGCGGGCCTTCGGGTCCTGCTCGGCATCGCCAAGCGCCTGCCCAAAAAAGACGGCGGGCTGTTCATTTTGAGCCCCAGCCCGGTCATCGCGGACACGCTGGCGGTTTCGGGCTTCGAGAACATCGTGAACGTCGTCTGGTCCCTGGAGGACGCCCTCGCTCCGGCGTGAGGCCGCATTCCCGCATGCGCCCTGCGCCCGGCGCGGCCCGAGCCGAAGCCCGGCATGCAAAGGAACGTTCCATGAGCGACCCCCTGACCGCCTCCCCATCCGGCCCTGTCTGCGGTCCCTTGCCCACCCTGCCGCCATTGCTTGAAATCGACGGGCTGCGAACCTGGTTCCAGACCGGCGCGGGCATGGCCAAGGCGGTGGACGACGTGAGCCTGTCCCTGGCCCAGGGGGAGGCCCTGGCCGTGGTGGGCGAATCCGGCTGCGGCAAGACCGTGCTGGCCCTGTCCATCCTGGGGCTGGTCCAGCCGCCCGGACGGCTGGCCGGGGGCCGCATCCTCTTTCAGGGCAAGGATCTCGCCGCCATGCCGGAAAGCGAGCTGCGCAAGGTGCGCGGGGACAAGATCTCCATGATTTTCCAGGAGCCCATGACCTCCCTCAACCCGGTCCTGACCGTGGGCGACCAGGTGGCCGAGGCCATCCGGCTGCACCGCAAGAAATCCCGGCGCGAGGCCCTTGCCCAGTCCGCGGAGATGCTCAAGCTCGTGGGCATCCCGGATCCCGTCCGGCGGCTCTCCAATTATCCCCACGAATTAAGCGGCGGCATGCGCCAGCGGGTCATGATCGCCATGGCCCTGGCCCTGTCCCCGGCCCTGCTCATCGCGGACGAGCCCACCACCGCCCTGGACGTGACCATCCAGAAGCAGATTCTCGACCTCATGCTCTCCCTTTCCCGCTCACAGGGCGCGGCCATCATCCTCATCACCCACAATCTCGGCGTGGTGGCCGAGACCTGCGAGAACGCGGCGGTCATGTATTCCGGCAAGCTCGTGGAATACGCCCCCGTCCCGGCCCTTTTTCGTGAGCCCCTGCATCCCTACACGAAGGGGCTTCTGCGCTCCCTTCCGAAAATCGGCCATGAAAACGAGCCCCTGACGCCCATCCCCGGCATGGTGCCCTCCCTGACGGACCTGCCCGAGGGCTGCCATTTCCGGCCCCGCTGCTTGAGGGCCTTCGACAAATGCCTGGCGCCGCCCCCGCTTTTCCCCCTTGAAGACGGCAGGCTGGCGCGTTGCTGGCTCTATGAGGAATCCCATGCCCCCCATTCTGGAATTTGACGGCGCGGTCAAACGCTACCGCGTGCGCCAGGGATTTTTCTCCGGCGGCGTAAGGACGCTCACGGCCGTGGCCGGGGCGACGCTCGCCGTGGAACCCGGCGAGACCCTGGGGCTTGTGGGCGAATCCGGCTGCGGCAAATCCACCCTGGCCAGGCTGGCCGTTGGCCTGGAGCGGCCGAGCGAGGGGGCCGTGCGCGTCGAGGGCCGGGACATCTGGGCGGACAAGGACATGGCGGCGCGCCTGCCCGGGATCGTCCAGATGATCTTCCAGGATCCCTTTTCCTCGCTCAATCCCCGCAAGACCGTGGGCTGGACCGTGGCCGAGGGGCTTCTGGCCAAGGGCGTCGCTAACCGCAAGGAGCGCCGGGAGCGGGTCCTGGCCGCCCTGGACCAGGTGGGGCTCCGGCCCGAGCACGCGGACCGCTATCCGCACCAGTTTTCCGGCGGCCAGCGCCAGCGCGTGGCCATCGCCAGGGCCCTGGTCCTGTCCCCGGGCGTCATCATCTGCGACGAACCGGTTTCCGCCCTGGACGTGTCCATCCAGGCGCAGATCATCAACCTTTTGCGCGAGTTGCGGGACAAGCGCGGGGTGAGCTACCTGTTCATTTCCCACGACTTGGCCGTGGTGGGGCATCTGAGCCATCGCACGGCGGTCATGTATCTGGGGTCGCTCATGGAACTCGCGGCCACGGGCGAAATCATGCGCAACCCCAGGCACCCGTACACCAGGGCGCTCTTGGCGGCGGCCCCGGTTCCCGATCCCCGAAGAAAAGGCTTGCGCGCCGCGCTTCGAGGCGATACGCCGAGCCCTTTCGCCCCTCCTCCGGGTTGCCCCTTCCATCCCCGCTGCCCCGAGGCGGACGCCGGGTGCGCCCAAGGCGTCATGCGGTGGCGGGAGATTTCGCCCGGCCATTTCACCCGCTGCCGCAAGGAATAGCCCCGGGGCGCGTTCGCGGCAAAACAAGGAGAGCCCATGCCGAGCAATTTTGAAAAACTCGTTGAGAACGTTTTCCAGGTCTTCGCGGTGGAGCACTGGGCGCGTTTTTATTACGCCGTGGACAAAGACGGCGAGGTCTTTGTGGAAATCCCGGACGCGGCCATTTTGGAGACGGAAAAGACCTCCCCCGCCCTGGCCGCCTTCCTGCGCGAAATCAATCATCAGAAGACCGACATGGAAACGTCCCAACGTCAGGTGGGCGAATTCGCCTTCAAGACGTTCGAAGAGAACATGACCCGGGAGGGACGGCTGATCAAGCTCTTCGACAGCCCGGAATTCCGCATTCTTGCCCGGCTGTTCTCCCTGTGGCTGGCCGGTCACGAGGGACTTCTGGATCAGCGGGAGTACTCCTTCGCCGAATGGGGCGCCATGTTCGGCCAGTGGCGCAAGGCCGAGCAGGTCCAGCGCTACGCCGCCACCCTGGGCAAGCCCGAAACCATCCCCGAACCGGACGACGCCAAGCTCCATTAGCGCGGCGCCCCTGGAAAACAGGACGGCGCTTTGCGGCGGGCGCGCATGCGCGCCGCGGCGGCGGCAAAAAAGGGCCGGCTCGTCCGGGCCTCCCGCAGCGCAGCGACAACTTCCCCGCCGCCCGGGCGGCGTTTCCGGTCCGGGCAAAAGGCGCGAAAAAAACCAGGGCCCCGCGTACCGTACATCGCGAGGCCCTGTTTTTTGTGATTGCGCCAAGCGGCCGGGTCTTTGGCGGCGGCCAGTGGGAGGACCGGCGCGTCCGGACCGCCCCGTGGACGCGACCGCCGCGAACGTCTCCGCCAGCCCGCCAACGCCCGGTCCACGCTCCGGAACCGCTGAACGAACGGCGGGGTTCCGGGAAGCGGCGGCCCGGCCGCCGGAGGCTTTTTCCCGGCCCATGGTCCAGCGGCCTTGTTTTGCGACGCGCCATCCCGGAGCCGCGCCCGGGAAACCCGCCTACAGGCGCACGCGCTCGAAGCTCATGTCGCCGAGATCGATGAGGAGCATGCTTCCGGTCAGGGCCGGTTCGCGGCCGCAGAGGATCTTGAGGACCTCGGCCGCCTGGAGCGCGGCCACCGCCGCAACGCCCGGTCCCGGGCAGCCCAGATCGTCCTCGGCCGCCGGTCCCGCCGGTCCGCCGAAAAAATCCTCGGGCCCGGGGCCGTCCGGCGCCACGACCGCCACATAGCCCGTCAACCCCGCCGCCGCTCCCGTGACCAGGGGGATCCCGGCCTTCCTGGCCGCCCGGGAAAGCGCGGGTCTGTCCCGCCGCCCGCCCAGGGCGTCCACGGCCGCGTCCGCGCCCTCGCACAGCGCCTCCATGGCCCCCTCGTCCAGAAATTCCCTGTAGGCCGTGACCGTGATCGTGGGATTGATCCGCCCGGCCCGCCGCACGGCCGCCTCGGCCTTGTCCCGTCCCAGAGCCGCGTCCTCGCTCAAAAGCTGCCGGTTCAGGTTGCTTTCCTCGAAGACGTCCCCGTCCGCGCACAGGATCGTTCCCGCCCCGGCCCGAACCAGAAGCTCCAGGATATGGCCGCCAAGGCCGCCAAGGCCGATGAGCGCCGTCCGGGACCGCAAGAGGGCAAGCTGCTCGGCCGGGCTGAACGCCTTGGCGTTGCGGACGTAGCGCAGGGGGATGACGCCGCCGGCCAGGGCGGCCTCGTCCGCCTGGCGCGGGGCCAGGCCATACCGGCGCGCGATCCCGGCCGCCCGTTCGCCGCAAAGGAAACGTCCGGGAGAGCCGTCCGGAAAGACGCCCGCCTCGGCCGCCCCGGCGACGGCCTTCTCGAATTCGGGAGGGAAGGAAATGGGGCGCGGCATGTCAGCCTCCGCTTACCGGCGGCACGAAGGCGAGACGGTCCCCGTCCGTGACCGGGTCGCCCGGCCGGGCCGCGCGGCCGTTGAGAACGATGGAGACGGGCCTGTCCTGAGGCAGTCCCAGGGCGGCCATGATTCCGGCCACGGTCTGGCCGGGCGCCACGGGATAGGCCGCCGCGTCCGGCGGCGCGAATCGCGCCAGATCGGCGTACAGCTTCAGGGAAACGGTCATGGCCGCGCCTCGCGAATCGCGGAAGAAAGGCGCCCCGCCGCGACAAGGACGGATCGGGGCAAAGCCTGGACGCGCCCGGGGCCGGACAGGAGCCGGACCGGGGCGGGACCGGGCGTCCGGGCTATTCCTCCGGCAGTTCCAGCCAGCCCTGCAAGGCGTCGATGATCTTCTTGGCCTGGTCCCGGCTGGAGATGGTGAATTTCGACTGGGACCGGTATTCGCCGTTCATCTTGCGGTAACGCCTGATGATGTAGCGGTCCGGGCCGTAGCCTTCGATCTTGTTGTCCCACTGCTTGAAGCGGAACAGGATGGTGGTCCAGGCGCCCTTGGACAGGACGACCTTGTCCAGCTCCTTGACGATCAGAACGCCGCCCTCTTCGTAATCTATGGTGATGTCTTCGATTTTTTCAGCCATGGAATCTCCTTCGACGCGCGGTCGGCGGCATGGCCGCTGGTTCGCGGCCGCCGTTCGGACGGCCCTCAAACACGCTGGGGGGAGGTTGTGGGACGCGTGCGAACAACGCCGTCCCGTGAATAAGGATCACTTTGTATTTCACGCGTTCGCGGGGCGCGGGCCCTCGCGTGAACGCTCCGGCGGCCGTTTCCGGAAAACCCCGGCCGTCCGCGCCCCGTAGGCGCGAGCCTCGCCCGAGGTCCCTGAAAGAGCGCGGCGAGAGTCTTTCAAAAAAGCGCGTTGCGCCCGACATGGCGGCCATACGCCGCGCACGGGCGCGCAAGACGCGGCGCTAGCAGCACGAGGCCTGGGAATCCCGCTCCCTGGCGCGCTCGGCGAGCCTGGTCCGCCTCCGGTCCTTGGCTTCGGCGTTGCGGCGGCGGTCCTCGTCGGTCTCCAGAATGAGCGGGGGGATGGTCCGGGGGTTTTTGTCCGGATCCAGGGCCACGTAGGTCAGGTAGGCGGACCCGGTATGGCGGATCTTGCCGGTGATGAGGTTTTCCGCCTCCACCCGCACTCCGATCTCCATGGAGGTGCGTCCCACCAGATTGAGGGAGGCCTTGAAGGTGATCACCTCGCCCACATGAGCCGGGGCGATGAAATCCATGCGGTCGATGGAGGCGGTGACCACGTTGGAGCGCGAATGCCGCGCCGCCACGATGCCGCCCGCCGTGTCGATGTATTTGAGGATCACGCCGCCGTGGACGTTCCCGGCCGGGTTGGCGTCCTGGGGCAGCATGCGCACAGGCATGACCAGCCTGCTGTAATCCACGGCCTTTCCTTCCAGGGGCGTCACGGCGTCCGGATTACTCATTGACGGTATACCCCTTGGCCTTCATGCAGGCGTCGATCATTTCCTGGCGCCAGGCTTCCACATCCTTGTCCTTGGGGGAAATCGCCGAAGCGGTGTAGGCCTTGGCCTGGCATTCCAGGTAGTCGTTGGACGCCTCGTCGCCCGACGGCTTGGTCATATCCACCTCGACCGGCTTGTCGGCGCAACCGAAACACGCAAGGCACGCCAACGCGGCGAGGCAAACGGCGAAACGATTCATGAACCCTCCTGGGTAGCTGACCATTGGCGGCCCGGCAGGTTTTCGGGCGGCCCGAAACGCAGATGATCCTTACATCGCGAGCGGGAAGCGGGTCAACAGGCGTACGGCCGCCCTCCCCGGCGGCGCGGCTTTCCGGCGGCGCATCCGGTTTGCCCGCGCCATTCCCTCCGGCTTTTCCCGCGCGAACGCGCGGCAAGGCGTCCGTCCGGCTTCGCGTCCCCCTGACAATGCATGCCAATAGCGGGAAGACGCGCCTGGATGCATGCCGCTGACGAAACGGCGGGACCATCCGTGTTCAAGGACGCCGCGCTAGTCCGGCAGGATGACCACATGGATGTTGCGGTTGGCGGACAGTCTCGCCAGATCCGTCTCGCGGCTGATGGAGGAAGGCACGAACACGGTGCCGGTGAAGCCTTCGTCCAGGCGCGCCCAGACTTCGTCCCGGGAGGCGTAACGCACTTCGCCCGGGCAAAGCATGAAAAGCGGGCTCTGGGCGCGCTCGCCGTTCACGCGCAGCACCATGCAGGGCCTGGAAGCCGCGCCCACGCCGTGCAAAAGGGAGTTGACCGTCTCGAGAAGCGCGATCTCGTCCACAGGCTTGACCATGGTGGCGTCGGCGCCCGCCTTCTCCCTGATCCTGGCGGGCAAGGCCGAGATGACGATGACCGGGATGTCCCTGGTCCTTGCGTCGGCGCGCAGGCGTTCGATGACCGTGGCGCCGTCCATGCCGGGCATCATGAGATCCATGGTGATGAGATCGGGCCGGTGCTGGGCGGCCAGGCCCAGGGCCTCGGGGCCGTCGGCGGCGGCCAGGGCCTCGAACCCCTCCTCCGTGAACAGCGCGCGCAGATAAGCCCGCACGGGCGGTTCGTCGTCCACCACCAGGATCACGGGCTTTTTCACGGCGAAACGCGCGCCCGCTCCGGTCAGGGTCTCGACCTCGCGGGAGAAGGTCTGGAAGCCGCTCACCGCGGAGCATTCGTTCGTTTCCGCAACGGGCGGCGTAAGCGGCAGGGTGAACCAGAACACGCTGCCGTGACCCAGGCGGCTCTCCACCCAGATCTTGCCGCCGTGGCGCTCCACGATCTGCCTGCAAATGGGAAGGCCGAGCCCGGTGCCTTTGGGTTTTTCCGTCAGCGTATCGCCGGACTGCTTGAATTTCTCGAAAATGAGCTCCTGGTCCTTGGCGTGGATGCCGGGGCCGGTGTCCTCCACCCCCACGCGGACGGCCTCGCCGTCGAGCCGCGCCCGGATGGTGATGAAGCCGCGGTCGGTGAACTTGACCGCGTTGGAGATGAGGTTGAGCATGACCTGAATGAGCCGGTCCCGGTCGCCCAGGACGGGCGGCAGGTCCGCCGGAACGTCCGTCACGAGCCGCAGGCGCTTGTTCTCGATCAGGGAAGCTGTGGAGGAGACCGAGCGCTCGATGATTTCCGGGATGAACGCCTGGCGCATATCCCATTCCACCTTGCCGGACTCCATCTTGGCGATGTCGAGCACGTCGTTGACGAGCTCGGTCAAGCGCTCGCCCTCGGAGACGATGATCCCGAGATTGTCCTTGATCTGCCGGGCGGCCCGCTCGGCCTTGCGGCTTTCCGGTCCCAGGTTCGGCAGGATGTCCTCGCCGAATTTTTTCCGGATGATCTTGGCGAATCCCAAAACCGAGGTCAGCGGGGTGCGCAGCTCGTGGGAGACCGTGGAGATGAACTCGGTCTTCATCTGGTCGATCTGTTTTTCGGCGGTGATGTCGCGCACCAGGATGACCGCGCCCTTGCAGACCGGGTTCTCGTCCGGGGCGTGCTGATGGATGGCCGTGGCCAGGGCCTTGCCCACGCCGCCGCCCGCCAGGCGCACCTCGGCCGTGAGCACCTCGTTTTCCGTGGACCGGGCTCTTTCGGCAAGCTCCACCATGCTCCCGGAAAAGGCCTGCCGGGAATCCTTGCCGGTCAGGTCGTGTCCCTCCAGGCCGAACATGGCGGAAAGGGCCGGATTGTAGTTGGAGATCCTGCCGCTGTTGTCGATGACCAAAAGGCCGTCGGCCAGATTTTCGATGATGGCCCGCATATAGGCCAGGGTCTCCTGCAGCTCGGCCGTGGAGTTGGCCACGGCCTTCTCCAGGCCCGTGACCAGGGTGGACAGCTCCCCGGCCATGGATTTCATGGTTCCGGCCAGAAGACCGACCTCGTCGCCGGAGCGCACCTCGATGGTGGCGGAGAAATCATGGTTCTTCAGCCTGCGGGCGTACTCGGAAAGTTCGGTCAGGGGCCGGGATATTCCCTTGATCAGGATGTAGAAAACCACCACCGACAGGCAGAACATGCCGAGCATGAGCAGTTCCTGCTGCAGGATGGCGGCCCGCATTTTTTTCCAGATGATGTCCTTGTCCATGCCCACGTAGACCCGTCCGGCCACGCCCGCCAGGATGGGCGCGGACACCTGGATGTACTCCCCGTGTCCGGTCAGGGAGACGTTGTCCACGGTCACGCCCATGCGCCCGCCGCGTCCGGCCAGGACTTCCTTGGGGATGCAGGGCGTGAAGGTATGGGAGATGACGTCTCCCTTGTCGTCGCGCACGTAGACGTAGGCCACGCCCTCGATTTCCAGGAATTCGTCGATGGTGGCCTGCACGGTGGAGGCGTCCCGGTTGAGCAGGACCTCCACGCTCGCGCCCGCGATGCTCTTGGCGATGGCCCGGCCCTTGGTGACGTATTCCTCGGTGAGATTGTTGTAGAGGATCCAGGCGGACATGAGCGCCGTGGCGTTGGCCACGATGCCGAAAAGGACCACGATGGCCAGCAGGGTTTTTCTGAAAAGCTTGGACATGGCCTATTTCGCAAACCCCGAAAAATTCTTGAGCGGCACGAACGCGCCGTTTTCCACGGTGGTGAAGTACACCTCGTCCAGCCCCTGCCTGCGCCAGGGGCCGAAACGCACGGGATCGCCGATGCCGATATCCAGGTGCTTCAGGCTCTCCATGGCCTGGACCAGCTCGTCCCTGTCCGTGGGATCCTCCATGCGTTCAAGCGCCGCGGTCATGACCTTGGCGTTCAGGAATCCCTCGAAGCTCACGAAGCTGTAGCGGAACGGCTCATAGCCCGGATCCATCAGGGTCCTGGGCGTCCTGTCGCCGAGCTGGTCCATGAGTTCGCGGTATTCCCTGACCGCGGGCAGGCTCATGTCCTCGTAGCTGGGCACCACCTGGGTGTTGATGAGGTTCACGGTGAGGTCCAGGTGCAGACGCTTGCCTTCGGCCTCCAGGACGCGCAGCATGGCCTCGCTGCCGACGAAGGACACGTTGGCGATGGGGACGTCGAGCCCGGCCAGCCTGGCGTCGCGGATGAAGGCGGCGCAGGCGGGATAGGCGCCGATGCAGATGACGGCGTCGGGCTTGGCCTCCATGAGGACCCGGACCTGGCGCTCCATGCTTTCCGCCGTGACGGCGCCCCGGCGGTAGGTGGCCTCGGCCGCGATGGAAAGCCCGTGATCGAGCAGGGCGCGCTTGACCCCGTCCCAGCCGCTGCGCCCGTAGGCGTCCGCCTGGTAGAACACCGCGATGCGGGCGCGGCGCACGGCGGCCAAGGCGTAGACCAGGGCGCGCACCTCCTGGCGGTAGGAGGCCCGCAGGTTGAAGACGTAGGCGTCGTAGGGCGGCTCGCGCTGGGGCTGGGCGCCGGTGAAGGGGAAAAAGAGGAACGCCTTGTCCTGGCTGTAGCTTTTCAGAAGCGGCAGGGCCCTGGTGACCGTGGGGGTGCCGAGGTAATCGAACAGGGCCAGCACCCGCTTGTCCTCGATGAAGCGGATGGTGTTTTCGATGGCGGGCAGGGGGTCGTAATTGTCGTTGCGGGGCTGGATCTCTATGGGCCGGCCTTTGACCCCGCCCCGGGAGTTGACCCATTCGAAATAGGCCAGGGAGCCCCGATACAGTTCGGCGGCCAAACCTTTCGTGGGACCTTTGAAGCCGGCGGACATGCCGAGGATGATCGCGTCTTCGCCAGAAGCCGAAACCCTCCCCGGAACGGCGAGCCAGGCCAAAAGAAATACGATCGGCCAAAGCGATATCCCGGCGCGAAATATACCCATCAATTTCTCACAGCCTGTTGATCCCCGCAGGGCGCCCGGTGTCAGGAGTTCAGTAATCGAATACCCATATTTCCTTTTCCACAGCCCGTCAAACCGTCTCCGCTTCCCGCCGGTCCGGAGCGTTCGGGCGCATTGCCCTTTGCCTCTCCCAATTGTAACAAAGGCGTAACAAAAGGTACATTCCCCCGTCACCCTGGGATGTTCGACGCATGGATGCGAAAACGAGGTAATGCATGACGAGCGAAAACATTCTTGTCGTCGAGGACGACGAAGATATCCAGGAACTTCTCACCTACAATCTGCAAGGCGCGGGATACGGCGTCACCCTGTGCGGCGACGGCTACCAGGCCCTGGAAGCCGTGCGCAAGCGGATTCCGGACCTGGTCATCCTGGACCTCATGATGCCGGGAATCAGCGGGTTCGACGTCTGCCGGGAACTGCGCCGGGACGAACGGACCGCCTCGGTCCCCATCATCATGCTCACCGCCCGGGGCGACGAAGTGGACAGGATCGTGGGACTGGAGCTCGGGGCGGACGACTACGTGGTCAAGCCCTTCAGCCCCAGGGAGCTGCTCCTTCGCATCAAGGCCGTGCTGAAACGCCTGACCACGGACGGCAGGGAGAACCAGACCCTGCGCAAAGGGGCGCTCCAGGTGGACCTGGACGCCCATCGGGCCTATGTGGAAGGCGAGGAACTCCAGCTTACGGCCACGGAATTCAAGCTGCTGGCCGATCTCATCCGCAGCCGGGGCAGGGTGCGCACCAGGGATCAGCTCTTAAACGCCGTCTGGGGCTACGAGTTCGACGGCTACGCCAGGACCGTGGACACCCATGTGCGAAGGCTGCGCCAAAAGCTCGGCGATTGCGCCGACATGATCGAAACCGTCCGGGGCGTGGGCTACCGCTTCAAGGACTAGCCCGCCCGGCGGCCCACTCTCAGAACGAACAGGATTATCCCATGACCAAAAGCGTCAAGATGGCCTCCAGGTCCCTGGACTTCTACTACGGATCCTTCAAGGCCCTGAAGGACGTCACCCTGGACGTGGAGGCCAACAGCGTCACCGCGCTCATCGGCCCGTCCGGTTGCGGCAAGAGCACCTTTTTGCGCTGCCTCAACCGCATGAACGACCTCATCCCCGGCGCCCGGGTGGACGGGTCCCTGACCCTGGACGGCGAGGACATCTACGATCCCAGCGTGGACGTGGTGGAACTGCGCCGCCGGGTGGGCATGGTCTTCCAGAAGCCCAACCCCTTTCCCAAGACCATTTTCGAAAACGTGGCCTACGGCCTGCGGGTCAATGGGATCAAGGACGGCAACGTCCTTTCCCAGCAGGTGGAGAAAAGCCTGCGCGAGGCCGCCCTGTTCGAGGAGGTCAAGGACAGGCTCCACGACTCCGCCCTGGGGCTTTCCGGCGGCCAGCAGCAGCGGCTGTGCATCGCCCGGGCGCTGGCCGTGGAGCCGGAGGTGGTGCTCATGGACGAGCCCGCCTCGGCGCTGGACCCCATCGCCACCCTCAAGATCGAGGAACTCATTCACGAGCTGAAAAAAAGCTTCACCATCATCATCGTCACCCACAGCATGCAGCAGGCGGCCCGCGTCTCCGATTCCACCGCCTTTTTCTATATGGGCGAGCTGATCGAGGTGAATGACACGGAGACCGTTTTCACCCGGCCCGCGAAAAAGCAGACCGAGGACTACATCACCGGACGTTTCGGCTAGGCGGGCGCTGTTTCGGCATGGCGATGATTTTGTCAAACGAACAAGCCCGTTGAGAGAACAGCCCGAATCGCGCGCACGCGCGTTTTTTGAACGAGGCTGGCGCGGGACGCCCCGGCCCCTCGCCGGCAGGGCCGAAACCCTCCGCCCCGTGATCGCGGTGTCGCGGGTTCAAAACGCCTGATTGCGCCAACGCCAACGCGCGCCCCTCGCGGCGCGCCCGGAGACCATATGGACGCGAAATCCCATTTTCACAACCAGCTCGACGCCCTGGCCGTCAAGGTGCTGCGCATGGCCCTGCACGCCGAAACCGCCTGCAAGAACGCCTTCAAGGCCCTGACCGGGAACGACCCCGAGCTTGCCCGGCAGGTCATCGACAAGGACCGGGAAATCAACCTGCTGGAATGCCAGATCGATGACGACAGTCTGAAGCTTCTGGCTCTGGAACAGCCGGTGGCCCTGGATCTGCGCAAGGTGGTCGGCGCCATGCGCATCATCGTGGACATCGAGCGCATCGGCGACGAGGCGGTCAACATCGCCGAACGCGCCCTGCTCCTGTCCCGCCTGACCCCGGCCCCGCCCCGTACCATCATGACGGAGCTGGCCAACCAGGTCTTCGCCATGTTCGCCAAGACCGTGACCGCCTTCAAGGACAACGATTCCGCCCTGGCCCGGGAGGTCTGCGCCATGGACGAGGCGGCCAACGAGATGCATGTGGGCATCATCAAGGAATCCATGCGCCGCCTGCAGGCCTGCGCGGGCGAAGGCGGTTCAGCCGAACGCGCGGCCCACGACATCCTGGTGGCCCGTTCCCTGGAACGCATCGGCGACCAGACCACCAACATCGCCGAGGCCGTCATCTTCATCGTGGACGGCGTGAGCATCAAGCACCATTGCCTGCCCTACTAGCCCGTCTTTTCCCAACCGAATCCACGGGCGCCCCCTTTTATGGGAGCGCCCGTTTTGTTCCGCCGCATTGACGCGGGCGTCCGGCCTCGGGCATGAATGGGACAATGACAACGCCCAGTGCAAAGGAGCCGCCCATGGTCCGCGCCGCCTCCGTTCGCCTCGCCGCCTGCCTCCTCTTTTTCCTCCTCGCCCTGCCCGGACGGGCGTTGGCCCAAAGCGCCCCGGCCGGGCCGGAATCCGGGCCGCGCGACGCCATGGTCCTTCTGGCCGCCGGACAGATCGACGCGGTTCTCGGTTATGTGGCCGAAAGCGCCAAGGCCCTGGGCGAGCGCTTCGCCGCCATCCGCAAGGGTCTCGGGCCGGTCAGCGCCGAGGAGAAGGCCCGGTTCGAAAAGGGCGTCGCGCGAAACGGCCCCACTGCGGCGGTAAAGACCTTCGAAGGCCCCGAACCCGCCGCCCAGGCCCCGCGCCAGGCCCTTTTCTACTACGATCCCGGGCCGTTGACGGACGGGGCCGTCCGCAACCTGAAAGCCTTCGAGATCCTGGCCCCGGCCATGCAGACCGCCTTCGAGACCTTCAATTTTTCCTGGGTCTACATCACGGGCGCGGACGAGACCTTCGCCATCCACCCCTACCTGCCCCTGGCCGAGGGCGTGAACAACTACCAGCCCACCCAAAAGCTCTTCTATACCATCGCGGACGCGAAAAACCGGACCTTCGGCTGGGAATCGCCCTATTTCGATCTGGCCGGGGCGGGCATGATGATCACCGTATCCTGGCCCATCTTCGACCGGGACGCCCTCATCGGGGTCAGCTCCCGGGACGTGACCATCGAGCAGCTCTCCCGGGACGTCATGGCCAGGCTGGCCGTGCTGCCCGGAGCCTCGGCCGTGATCATCAACAAGCGCGGCAAGGCCATCGCGGCGAGCGACCCCAGGCTCGCCGCCGAAATCGTCGAGGTAAACGCCAAAGCCCAGGACGCGGTCCTCCACTACAGGACCGATGAAGGCATAACCTCGCTCGTCAACGAAAAGGCGACGGCCTCTGCATCGGACTTCATGAACCGCGCCTGCGAACGGATTCTTGCGGCGGCGCGCGACAACGGCTTTTCCCAGGACGTCATCCGCCTGGACCTTGACGGACGCTCCGTCACGGCGGCGCGCACGCGTCTGACCGGCTGGTACCTGGTGCTGACCCTGCCGGAATAGAACGGAAGACGGGCCGGGGAAAGGCGAGACCGGTCAGGAAGCGGGCCCGGCGGCGCCGTTCCCCCTGGGCGTCTTTTCGTCTATACCCGCGTGACCAAAACGCGGGAGTTTCCATGCCCTTATTCCCCCACGGCGGACATTGCGAGGCCCTGGCCCGAAAGACCGGACGCGCGGCCCGCGACATCCTGGACTTTTCGGCCAACATCAACCCCCTGGGGCCGCCGGACTGGCTGCGCCCGGTCATCCTCGGCGCGGTCGCAAACGTCGCGCGCTACCCGGACCCGGACTGCGCCGCCCTGCTCGCGGCGGCCTCCGATCGGTACGGCCTGCCCGTCTCGCGGCTGGTCGCGGGGAACGGCGCCAGCGACCTGCTCTTCACCTTGCCCCGGGCCTGCGGCCTGTCCCGAGCGGCCCTTTTCGCCCCCTGCTACGTGGACTACGAAACCGCCTGCCGCAAGGCCGGGCTCGAGGTCTCCGTCCACGCCCTTTCGCCGGAGACGGACTTCATTCCGGTCTGGGACGATCTGGCGGCCCTCGCGGCCGATCCCAGACCTACGCTGATCATCGTGGGCAGTCCCAACAACCCCACGGGCGCGGCCGTCCCGGCCCAGGCCCTGCGCCGTCTGGCCGCCGAACGGCCGGATTGCCTGATCGTCGCGGACGAGGCCTTCGCGGACTTCGACCCAAAGTTCGATTCCCTGACCCGGAACCTGCCTGAGAACTGCGCCGTTCTGCTCTCCCTGACCAAGATGTTCGCCATCCCGGGCCTGCGCCTGGGCCTTCTGGCCGGGTCCGAGGCCTTGTGCGCCAGGATGCGCGCCCTCTCCCCGCCCTGGCAGGTGAACGCCCTGGCCCAGGCCGTGGGCGAGCGGGCCTTGCGGGACGCCGGACATCCCGAAAGAACGCGCGCCGTCCTGCCGGGCCTGCGCGACGCCCTGGCGCATGGCCTCAGCGCATTGCCCGGGCTGCGGGTTTTTCCCTCGCGGGCCAATTATCTGTTGTGCCGCCTCGAAACCGGAACGGCCGCCGCCCTGTGCGAACGCCTGCTCGCGAACCACGGCGTCGCCCTGCGCGACTGCGCCAACTACCGGGGACTGGACGGACGCTATTTCAGGACGGCCGTGCGAAGCGCGGAGGAAAACGCCCGGCTTCTCACGGCGCTACGGGCGGAGCTGCCCCCCGCCCCCGTCCGGGGCGGCGGGGTTCCGGCCCCGGCCAGGCGGCAAACCCCGGCCCTCATGTTCCAGGGGACCTCCTCCAACGCCGGGAAGAGCCTGCTGGCGGCGGCCATGTGCCGCATCCTGCGCCAGGACGGCTACGGCGCGGCGCCCTTCAAGGCGCAGAACATGTCCCTCAACTCCTTCGTCACGGCGGACGGCGGGGAAATGGGGAGAGCGCAGGTGTTGCAGGCCCAGGCCTGCCGCCTGGCCCCGGATGTGCGCATGAACCCCGTTCTGCTCAAACCGTCCTCGGACGTGGGCTCCCAGGTTATCGTCCTGGGAAAGCCCGTGGGCGTGATGCGGGTCATGGAGTACGTGCGCTACAAGCCCGAAGCGGCGGCCGCCGCCCGGGCGGCCTACGACGAGCTGGCGGGCGAACATGAGATCATGATCATCGAGGGCGCGGGCAGCCCGGCCGAGGTGAATCTCAAGGCCCACGACATGGTCAACATGGCCATGGCCCGGTACGCGAACGCCAGGGTCCTGCTCGTTTCGGACATCGACCGGGGCGGCTCCTTCGCCTCGCTCTTGGGGACCATGGAATGCCTGACCGAGGCCGAGCGCGCCCTGGTTGACGGCTATGTCCTGAACCGCTTCCGGGGGGACCCGGGCCTTCTCGGCGAGGCCTTCGATTTCATGCGCCAGACCACCGGCCGGGAGGTTCTGGGGGTGGTCCCCGAGATCGTGAACCACGGCCTGCCCGAGGAGGATTCGGTCTCCTTCAAGGCGGCCGCGCTCTTCGCGGACAAGCCCGGCGCGGTCCTGGACCTGGCGCTGGTCGATCTGCCCCACATCTCCAATTTCACGGACCTGGACGCCCTGGCGGCCGAACCGGACGTCCGTCTGCGCGTGATCCGGCGGCCGGAAGACCTCGACCGGGTCCCGGACGCGCTCATCCTGCCGGGCAGCAAAAACACCGTGGCGGACCTTGCGGCTCTTGACGCGAGCGGTCTGGCCGATCGTCTGCGCGCCCTGGCCGCAAGCGGCGAGACCGAGATCGCCGGAGTATGCGCGGGGCTGCAGATGCTGGGCCTTCGGGTGGACGATCCCCTGGGCCTGGAAACGGACAGGGGCGGCGCGGACGGCTTGGGGCTATTGCCCATCGAAACAAGGCTCGCCGTGGACAAGACCCTCCTTTTGACCAGGGCCACCCACGCGCCGACGGGCGAACGGCTTTCAGGCTATGAGATCCATCACGGGGAGACGCGGGCGCTCGGGGCATGCGAGACGGCGGTGAGACGGGAGGACGGAACGCCCATCGGCTTCGCCGCGCCGGGAAGGCGGGTCTGGGGATCGTATCTGCACGGGATTTTCGACGCGGACGGCTTCCGGCGCGTCTGGCTGGACGGCCTGCGGGCGAAAAAGGGGCTGCCCCCGTCCCGCGAGCGGCGGGCCTACGACCTGGAGCCCGCCCTGGACAGGCTGGCGGACGTGGTCCGGGAGAGTCTTTCCATGAAAAAAATCCGCGCCCTGCTCGGCTTGTAGTCCGGGCAAGGCGCGGAAAAAATCGCGAAAGGGACGATCAGGAGCCGGCGCAGGCGCTTCCCGCGCCGCAGGCGCAGGACGGCTTGGCCGGGGCTTCGGCCTTGGCGGGCTTGGCCGCGGGCGCGGCGGCGTCCGGTTTGGCGCCCTCGCTTTTCCCATTGCCGTTGCCATTGCCGTTTCCTTCGGCGCCAGCGGAGCTCCCCCCGGTGGAGGGATTCTTCCCGGCGTAATCGGTCACGTACCAGCCGGAGCCCTTGAGCACGAACGAGGTGTTGGAAATGATGCGCTTGCTCTTGCCCTTGCATTTCGGGCAGGTCTCTTCGCGTTCATCGAATCCGCTTTGCAGGACCTCAAAGACGTTGTCGCAATCTTCGCAACGGTACTCGTAAATCGGCATGGAACAATTCCCCCTGAACCTCTATGATTTTCCGGATGTCCGGGACGCGTGGGAACAATAATGAAGCGTTCGGGCGCGCAGGCGGTCATTAATTAATCCCCGGCCCAGCCCTGTCAAGGGCCGATGCCGCCCTCCCCGTGATTTTTCCGCCCCGATTCGCCGCATTCCGGCTTGCCCGGCAAGCCCGGATCGCGGTAGGCGGGAGCGATGAGGACCGGACGGCGGCTCGCCGGCCGGGCCCGGGAGCGGTCATGACCAAGCCCGCCTATCTCGCGCTTCACGCCTCGGGCCAATTGGCCAAGCGGGCCAAAAAAGCCCTGGCCATGCTGGGGCGCTGCGTCCTGTGCCCCAGGCGATGCGGCGTGAACCGGCTTTCGGACGAGCGCGGCTTCTGTCTGGCCGGACGGCTCGCCCCCGTGGCCCAGGCCAGCCTGCATTTCGGCGAGGAGGCCCCGCTGGTGGGGGATCGCGGCTCGGGAACCATTTTCTTTGCGGGCTGCAACCTGGGCTGCGTCTTTTGCCAGAACGCGGACATCAGCCGCAGCCTCGAGGGCGCCGTGGAAGCGGGCCCGCAGGAGCTGGCCGGCGCCATGCTGGCCCTCAAGGAACAAGGCGCCTGCAACATCAATCTGGTCACCCCGAGCCACGTGGTCCCGCACATTCTCGAAGCCCTCGATCTCGCGGCCGAGGGCGGTCTGGATATCCCCCTGGTCTACAACACCTCGGGCTACGACGCCTTGCCCGCGTTGCGCCTTCTCGACGGCGTCATCGACATCTCCATGCCCGACGCGAAGATATGGGCGCCCGAGATCGCCGGACGCCTGCTCGGCGCCCCGGACTATCCCGAACGCGCCCGGGCGGCCATCAAGGAGATGCATCGCCAGACCGGGGATCTCGTCCTCAACGCGCAGGGGCTCGCGGTTCGCGGCCTGCTCGTGCGGCATCTGGTCATGCCCGGGGGCCTGGCGGGAACCGGGGAGTGGATGCGCTTTCTGGCCCGGGACATTTCCCCGGCCACGTACGTGAACGTCATGGACCAGTACCGGCCCTGCGGCCGGGCGGCGGATTTCCCGGAAATCGGCCGTCCCCTCGAGGAAGGGGAATGGCTCGAAGCCAGGCGTCTGGCCGTTTCCGCCGGGCTGACCCGACTGGACGAGCGGGGCGAGGCCTTTTTCCCGCGTCTGGCCCGGATGCTCGCCGGGACCTGATGTCGCGTCCGCAAGAGGACCGGATGCGATTTTGGAGAGGAGACGACGCCAGAGGACCTTTTTCTCTTTCTCGCAGCGGCGCTCCTGAAAGGAGCGCGAGACGGCCCGGCGCTCCCTGACGAGCGGGCGTTTCGCGACCCGTTATCCCGTTTTTTTACGTATTTGGGAAAAATCACCCCAAATCGCCGACACCCCCTCCGGAAGGTTTTTTACATAATTGTTTAGGGATTCATCGGAAATGCATTGATTTGAGATGGGTTTCTTCTTATTTTTCAGAAGATTCGTTTGGACGCGTTTCCATTTACGCGCAACCACCTCAAAAAAGGAGGAATGCTTCATGGCGGTTTTCAATTGCAAGAACGCCGATGACGTTCTCAAAGCGGTCAAAGATTATAACGTCTCTTTCGTGCAGTTCTGGTTCATCGACATTTTGGGCGTGCTGAAAAGCTTCCAGGTCACCCCCCGGGAACTGGAGGCGGCCTTTGAGGAAGGCATGGGCTTCGACGGCTCCTCCATCACCGGGTTCACGAAGATCCAGGAAAGCGACATGGTGGCCTTCCCGGACCCGGCCTCGTTCCAGCTGGTGGCCTGGCGCCCTTCCGACCGTCCGGTGGCCCGGCTTTTCTGCGACGTGAAAAGCCCCGATGGCACGCCGTTCGAGGCGGACAGCCGCTTTGTCCTGAAAAAGATCATCAAGAAGGCCGCTGACCTGGGTTATACCTTCTACACCGGCCCGGAGCTTGAATTCTTCCTGTTCGCCAATTCCAGCGAACCCAAGATTCTCGATTTCGGCGGCTATTTCGACGCCCCGCCCCGCGACCTGGCCAACGACGTGCGCCGCGACATCATTTTCGCCCTGGAGAGCATGGGCATCGCGGTGGAATACAGCCACCACGAAGTGGCCCCCAGCCAGCACGAGATCGACCTGCGCTACAACGACGCCCTGACCATGGCCGACCACGCCCAGACCTACCGGGTGGTGGTCAAGGAGATGGCCCGCAAGCACGGCTGCTACGCCACCTTCATGCCCAAACCCCTGTTCGGCGAGAACGGCTCGGGCATGCACGTGCACCAGTCGCTGTTCAAGGGCTCCAAGAACGCCTTCTACGAGGCGGGCGCGCCCAACCATCTGAGCAAGGAAGCCCGGTCCTACATCGCGGGCCTGCTGAAACACGCGCCCGAGTTCACCCTGGTGAACAACCAGTGGGTCAACTCCTACAAGCGCCTGGTGCCGGGCTATGAGGCGCCGGTGTACGTGGCCTGGGCCCAGCGCAACCGTTCGGCGCTCATCCGGGTGCCCATGTACAAGCCCGGCAAGGAAGCGGCCACCCGCATTGAGCTGCGCTCCCCGGATCCGGCCTGCAACCTGTACCTGTGCTTCGCGGCCCAGCTGGCGGCGGGACTCAAGGGCATCGAGGAAGGCTACGAGCTGCCGGCGCCCATCGAGGAGAACATCTTCAAGATGAGCGAGTCCGAGATGGCGGCCAAGGGCATCAGCTCGTTGCCCGGCAGCCTGCGCGAAGCGGTGGACCTGTTCGAAGGCAGCGAGCTCATGAAGGAACTCCTGGGGAGCCACCTGCATTCCGCCCTGGTGGAGAACAAGAAGCAGGAATGGGACGCCTACCGCATGCAGGTCACGGAATGGGAGATCGACCGCTACCTGCCGGTGCTGTAGCCCAGCGTCCTTGTCAAGAATATGAAGAAGATGGCGGGCGTTTTCCTGGAGAGTCCCGGAGGACGCCCTGCTTCGGAATACGTCTGAGCGCGTTTTGAAAACGCGCGGCGAGACGCAAACATCGCGCTCCTGAAACACGGCGCCGTCCCTGCCGGGACGGCGCCGTGTTTTTTTGAAATCCTGACGCCCCCGGAGCAGCAAAACGCCTGCGGCTCTCTCGCGCTCCTGATGACAATCGAACCCTGCCGTCTTCTTCGGATGACAACCTCGCAACCATGTACGGAAAGAGAATGGACAACTGGCCTACGATTGCCATATGATAAACGATTATTGGACACACTGAATCTCATGGACCAACAGTACGCGGATCACCCCGCTCTACGGAATACATGAAGAATGCCCGCAACCACGCATACATTATATCTATATTGATTTATTAATACCAAGAGAGCATAACAATCACTTCATGCAGCGGCCTCGAAACTTTATCTTGATTTTTAGGGATTGCAAGCATCATGGATAATTGCTCTGGATATGACGTTATACTGAGAGCGGAAGAGACTAAACAGATTTCTCTCGTTATGCCCGCCGCAATCCCGGCTTCACGCGCCGCCCCTTATATCTGCAATCAAATACGCATCATACTTTCATATTCTCAGAAGCATAAGCCTTTTTCAATGATCATGACAATCGTGTAGCGCAATCTCTTCTTATGTAGCTTTATCTCCATACATCTCATTAAAATACCATTCTTGACTAATATGATTAACAAAAGCAGGAATACCTACGTCCTTTTTCCTGACAATTATATCGAGCATATCTTTGCAAATTTAGACCACTATATCGTTCGCTACAATATGGAAATGCAAAGGACATACGTAAGTTCAAAATGGCTGAAGGCGGTCGGACGAGCAAGAGAAGATGTCCTTGGCGTTCCAATAGATACCATCCCGAACGTATCAAGCTCTGTTTCTGTCAGATATTTGAACACGGTAAAACAGGTCCTGTCCACAGGCTCCCAGAATCAACTTGACCTGGCATGGAAGAATGCCAAGGGGGAAGGCGCAATATCCAGGTATGTTCTCAGCCCGGAACTCGACGGGTCGGGAAACATCACCGGAGTCTTATCGATAGGATTCGACCTCCCTTCTTCTTCCGGCCCCCTTCCGGTCTGTTCGAACCAGGAGCCGCCAGCGTCCTCCCCGGCCTGTGCCGATCTTATCCAAACCATTGAGCAGTATCTCTCAGAGAATTGCGACAAACACATTCACCTCAAGGATCTCTCCGCCCTTTCGGGGCTCAGCGCCCGCACCATCCAGGAGCTGTTCCTGAAAATTCGAGGCTATTCCCCGTCCCAATTTCTAAGGGAATGTCGGCTGTTAAAGGCGCACAAGATTCTGCAGGAAAGCCATTCCGGCGCATCAATCGTCGCCGTCGCGCTGGACTGCGGCTTTGCGACGCATGCCCATTTTAGCGATAGCTACAGGAGAAGATTTGGAGTTACTC
Source organism: uncultured Desulfovibrionaceae bacterium (assembly GCA_937934715.1). Taxonomy (GTDB): domain Bacteria; phylum Desulfobacterota; class Desulfovibrionia; order Desulfovibrionales; family Desulfovibrionaceae; genus CALGYO01. The sequence goes on from CALGYO010000154.1 coordinate 60,657, forward strand.
CGCTGGAAACGCTCAAGAAACAGCTCAGATAATCGCCCCCTTTCCCTCGCGTATTTTCGAGAATACGTCTTATTTTCGGAAGACCGCCAATTTCCACCCGCATACCGTACGATGAAGACTCCCGGCTCTCTCTGCCGTTCCGCATGACCCGCCGACCCGGCGTGGTCCGACGACAAAGAGCGGCGAGCAGAGGGCGATCAGTTTCTCCGGCGGGGATACTGCGGTCTATATTTGCAATATTATTGCATTTTTTAAACGCCACACCGCCCCCCAGGGAGAATGGGGCGCGGCGGACACGAATGCGCGCGTTCCGGACGGGATGAGATCGCTGACAACGACACCCCTGCGCATGCCGCGCAACACAACAGCGTTTCAACGATAACAATATGGATTTTCTCTGTAGAGACGCCGCGATGCGGCCGGACGATCAAGAGCTTCGCTTGTCCATGCAAGGCCCTGGGAGCGCGGGGTATGCCCACGCGGCAGACGGAGAAAAGGGACTCTCCGAAATCAGTTGGAGGAACAAGCGTGTGGCCGCGCTTGTCGCAGCAGGGTTTGAGGAGATGGCGTTAACCTGCAACCTGTTTGGGAGGCTAGATTCATGCAATGGCTGAATAATCTCAAGATCGGAACGAAGCTTTTATCCAGCTATATCCTGATGATCTTACTCATGGGAGGCGTAGGGTACTTAGGCGTCACCAACATGAGCACCATCAACGACTTGCAAACAGGCATATACTACAACAACCTCATTCCAATAACAAATCTCTCAGATGCGAATGTTGCATTAATCAATCTTGCCCGCAACAGTTACTTCCTTGTTCTCACTACAGACGCGCAGAAAGCCCAGGAAATCAAGCTGGCGATCGACGCCAACCTCGACGCCATGAAAAAATACCTGGACGCCTACGCAAGCGCGCTGATGTCCGACAAGGAAAAAGAACTCCTGACAAAATTCAACACATCCTTCGACGCGTTTTACAAAGCGATCGAGAAGGTCCAGTGGCTGGCTCTAGCTGGTCACAGGGAGGAAGCCGCTACGGCCATGCTCACCGAGGCCGCGCCGCTTCTTGACGCGCCGGATAAGCTCATCGACGCCCTGATGACTGAAAACCAGGACCAGGCCAAAGAGGCCAATGACGAAGGCGACGTCATCTACGCGGCCTCCAGCCGCATCATGTATAGCACGATCGCCGTGGCGGCGCTCCTGGGCATCGTGATCGGCGCGGCCCTCTCGCGCTTGATCTCCAAGGGTATCAGGCAGTGCGCCAATTTCGGCCTGGCCCTGTCCAAGGGCGACTTGTGCGGCAATCTGACCATCAACCAGAAAGACGAGGTGGGCGTCCTGGCCGACGCCATGCGCGCCGTAGGCGCGGCAGAGGGCGAGGTGGCCAGGAAATTCGGGTTATTAGCCGATGGCGACCTGCGCATCACGGTCTCGGAACGTTCCGAAAAGGATACGCTCATGCGCTCCATTGCGGACATGATCGGCAAACTTACGGGTATCGTGTGCGAGGTTCAGGGCGGGGCCGAAAATGTGGCCTCGGGCAGCGAGGAGATGAGCGCCAGTTCCGAGACCCTGTCCCAGGGCGCGTCGGAACAGGCCGCCGCCGTGGAGGAATGTTCCTCATCCATGGAGCAGATGTCCGCCTCCATCAACCAGAACGCGGACAACGCCCGCCAAACCGAAGCCATCGCCGCCAAGGCCGCCCAGGACGCCAAGGAGTCCGGCGAGGCCGTGGTCAGGACTGTGGCCGCCATGAAGGAAATCGCCGGAAAGATTTCAATCATCGAGGAAATCGCCCGCCAGACGGACCTGCTGGCCCTGAACGCCGCCGTTGAAGCCGCGCGGGCCGGGGAACACGGCAAAGGTTTCGCCGTGGTGGCCGCCGAGGTCAGGAAGCTGGCGGAACGCAGCCAGGGCGCGGCCGCCGAAATCAACAAGCTGTCCGCCGAATCCACCTCCGTGGCGGAACGGGCCGGAACGCTCCTGGAAAAGCTCGTGCCGGACATCCAGAAGACCGCCGACCTGGTGCAGGAAATCGCCGCCGCCAGCCAGGAACAGAGTTCCGGCGCAACGCAGGTGAACAGGGCCCTCCAGCAGCTCGATCAGGTCATTCAGCAGAACGCCGCCGCATCCGAAGAGTTGGCCTCCACCTCGCAGGAGCTTTCCTCCCAGGCCGAACAGCTCCAATCCTCCATAGCGTTCTTCGTCATCGAAGGCGCCCGGAACGCACAGGCGAAGGCCCTCCCGCGCATGGCCGGCCCGGCCGAAGGCAAGAGAAAGACCGCGGCCCTGGCCAGACGTCCAGCGGCCCCGCGTTCGGCCGTCACGCTGCATATGGGCGAGGAAGATGAAGAGGACCAAGCCTTCTGCCGGTTTTAGGAGCGGCCCGGGACGCTGGCCATGGCCCCGCGTCCCGGCCGCGTGACGACCGTCCGGACGCCGCGCGCCCAGACGGCCGTCCTGATCCGGAATGCGCGGGGAGCGCATCGGAATGCACAGGGATGCGCATCGGAATGCGCAGGGATGCGCATCCTGAGTACGGCGCGCGAAGTCCTACGCCGTAATGTTCCGTGAGGGGGAGACCGATGCGCGATTCTCCGGTGGTCCGCCACTGCTCAATCCAGAATCTATGACCATGTGATATTATAATGGGGGTCCAAGGGACGCCAGCCCCTTGGTGGAGGCCTCCTTCAACCGGTTGCGCATCATTCTCAAGGGGGTTCTCTCCCGCCGGACCTGAAAACCCGTTCCACAGCCTACGCCCGATCGCCTCCTGTCATCCTGCTGGTTGTCCCCGGATCTCCGGGCGTCGGAAGACTTGTAGAGAAAACGGACGGATCGCGTTTCCGTATCCGGCCTTTCACTGGGCCTCGTCGAGAAGAAGCAAAGGACCGACAGCGCCGCTCGTCGCCGCGCCGCCCCCCGGAACCCCGAGCCATTCGTAGAATTCCCGCAAGGCGAACGGCGGATTCGTGGGCGGCGGGGGGTTTTCCGGATAGGTCTTCAGCTTGGCCTGGGTCTTCTGGCAGCAGTCAAGGCCGTTTGCGCAGGCCACGCCGAGCGAGGACTTGAAATGCGAGTAGTCATACAGCGTGAAAGGCTGCTCCGAGTACATGAGCTCGCACTGCCAGTATCTGCTGTGATTGTAGTACAGGGCGTGGGACCCGTCACCGCCAAGGGAAAACGGCTTTTGATCCTTACAGGAAAGGTTCTGCTCCAGGCTGGGATCAAGACCGAGGTCCCTGAGCGTGCCGTTCACGACTTTTTCCTGCGCCGTCCCGCCGACGTAAAAGGCGATGCGGTTCGCGGCGCCCGGCTGCTCCGTCCCTTTTCCGCACTCGAGCGCGCCGTTGATGATGTTGATCGTGGCCCCGAACCCTGGTTTGATGTTGTCGGCGTCGTCCACCGCGTTCGGCTGCCAAAGACCGGTCACCACCTCGTGCATGCTTGGCTTCTGGGAGACGGGCGTCATATAGAACCAGAATCCCGACACGAACGATTCGTCGATATACTCGTCCGTCACCAAGAGGTACGGATTCTCCGTAAACCGCATGTCCTTGAAATATTGCCAGGAAAAACGCCCGTAATTGTAATTGTAGGAAAGCTGCTTGGGGCCGCGCCCAAAATACTGGCGTTTGGGGTCGGGAGAGGCTTCCACCGCTCTGGCGTCGTAAAAATACGTGGTGGCATCCACATAGCTGGCGCACCCCCCGTTCGCGCACGTCCCTTCGTTGAGGTAAATCAGCCCGCTCGTCTCCTGCCACCAATGGGCGAACATGGTGGCGAATTCGCGCTTGCAGGTATCCAGGGTCTCCCCGTCCTCGCCGCACAGATAGGGGAACGCCATGGCGGACTTGAGAAAGGCTTCGTAGGTATAGGCCGCGACCCTGTCCGGGAAGATGACGTTGTAGGACGCCTCAGGAACCGCCTGGGCGATCAGGTCGTAATTCCCGAAGAACGCCTTTCGCTCTTCAACGCTTTTTCCGTCCCAGTGGCTTGTCACCGTGGCGGAGTCGAGCATGCATTTGGACCGGAGCGTCTCAAGCAGCGCGTCCTTGTCCGCCTGCGTCAAATCGCGCACGCCGTAATACGGCGGCTTTATCGTATCGTCCTGGATCTTATCCGGAAAGACGTATTCCGACGCCAAGGCCTCGCAGTACGCCTTTGCGGTGGCCGGGGCCTGGGCAAAGGTCGCTGACGCCGCAAGAAGCGTCAGGACAAGCGCCAAGACGCCCACCGCAATCCTTTGGCTGTAGTCTGATCGTTGCATGCCGCCTCCTTTCAATATGGATGCGCATTGGGTTGGAAAAAGGCCTCCAGCGGTCAAGACGCGAGCGCCCCTGGGAACCCCAGAATACCTCCATGCGGGAAGAAATTCCGGATCGAGCAACGGCAGACTGCCGGAGAATCGCGCATCGGCCTCCTTTCGGGAATGTGCCTATCGTATTTCTATAAAGATCGCGCGTCATGGTCAAGCGTGACGGCTTCGAGCAATCGTCCTCCCTGTGGACCACGCGGCGAAACCGATGGCTTGACCTCGCCATCTTCATGAAGACGGACACGGCCTTCGGCGGCATCATACGCATGGAGACGCTGCGCAACGGGCTGGGATGGCGGCCTTCGGCGGCCAGGAGACTCCTTCCCGAAGGTCTTCCCGGGGCGGCAGGAGAGGCATTTCCTGTCTGCGGCAAGAGAAAAGGCGGCTGGGTATGCCCGGCGGTTCTGGCCCGGCAACCGGAGCCGGGAGCGCTCCAAGACAGCCATCTTCTTCCGCGGCGGCCTGAGTATGTATCCCAAGCATGACCGAACGCAGTCCCTCACGGGAAACGCGGAAAGGGGCGCCCGGAAGCGGGCGCCCCCTTTCATGCTGCGGCCCCGGCCAAAGACCGCGCAGGACCAACAGGAATATGTCCGATCCTTATTGTGAGATACAAGGGGAAAAACTATTCCTCTCATTTATTTCCACCCAGCAACTTTATCACATTCTTCTTGTTCCTTTGGGTGCTGCTTTTCCCATTGAGTAATAGTCAACTCTTCGTTTTCATCCATTTTATTATTCATGCAGGTACAATATTTAACGATAACCTCTGTTGGAACTTTTGCATTTTTATTGTCTTCAAGGCACTGAGCGATCCATTTGGCATCATCAGATCCTGCATAAGCCAATGCGGCAAAAGACATAATGATCGCGAAGAAAAATACCGTGAAAAATCGTTTCATGATATCCCCTCCTTTTATATGTTACGCCGAATAAGCAGACTCAATATGGCTCAAGATTCGGCAGAATAGTATTTTCTAGACTCGAAAGGGGGCTCGCGCAAGATGAATTTTTGGAGTGAGCGGGCTGTTTCGGAGGGAATATCCAGGGAGCAGAGGTCGAGGATCTGTACTTGAGCGCCAGCGAACTTGACATTGGAATTATTACTTCGAGGACGCGGGCGAGGGTATCTGACTGTTTCTCAAAATGGAGGTTGTCAAATAGTACGCTCAAGCCGGAAGAGCCTGAAATGGTCACTGGCGATGCCGCCCGGAACGTCTGTTTTTCCATCGCCACACGCAAAGGATGGACAGCGGTGGAAATAGCAAGCCCGAAGAAAACACAAGGGGTTGCCTGAATCGGCAACCCCTTGAAATTTTTAGTACATCGCGCTAATTCCGCTCTCGCGGCATATGTCCGATACGGGCCGGCAAGCTTCGGCCTCTTTGAGCATCCTGACGATCTGGTCCTCTGAAAATCGAGATTTCCGCATCGTTCCCTCCAGGGGCTTCTTTGCCAGAAATCTCGACCTTTGGCTGGTCCTCTCTTAGAGGAAGGTTACAATCGCTGCGGCAAAACTGCCTTTATATAGCAGCGCCAAAAATCATCCTACTATCCACACAGCTTTTGGCTTTTTGATAGATGCAGGCCGAAACAGAGACATATATTATAAATATAATCTATTATAATTTCGCTGCGTGAGCAAGCACAAGATCTCGTACCCGAGCTATTTGTACATAAAGCATAGCGCAACATTTTAATATCACTTATAATTTTTCATGCAACGTATTTCTCCAGAAAGTTGACGGAAATGCTCACGGAAAATTGATACCTTATTGCCAAATCTAAAATAATTTGATCTTGGTTATTGACAATTGCCATACTGTTTTATATAAATTAAAAAATATGCACAATTAATTGAAAACAGTTTTCGTCGGCCAACGGGATATTGCCTTTTGGGATCCCGACATCCATTATTAATGTTGACGTTTTTGCTTTAGGCATCGACAAACTGCGAGTAAACTGTGCAGCAGCCTCGATTTTAAAAGTAATCATATAGCAGCGCGTTGATTTTCTCCAGGAAACATCCGACCGTCCTCACACGAGAAGGAGGATGCAAACAGGCCTTGGTCGACAAACAGAACGACAGAACGCTATGTGGATCAGTTGCGATTTGATCCACAAATCCTGGGGACACGCATTCTATGACCGGCTCCAGATCGAACTGACCAAGAGCGGTTTCGACCGTTTCGCAGAAGACCAGTGCGCGCCATTCTTCGACAAGTCACGCGGACGCCGCTCTATTCCGCCTGGTCGTTACTTCCGCATGCTCCTGGTTGGTTACCTTGAGGGCATCGACTCGGAACGGGGCATCGAATGGCTTTGCGCCGACTCTCTTCACTGCGGGTTTTTTGCTCTTGGATCACGCTGAGAGCGATCCAGATCACTCGACGCTTTCACGCATGCGGTCTCGGCTGCCGCTGGAAGTCCACAGCCAGGTTTTCAGCTTCGTGCTTGATCTTTTGACCAAGCACGAATTGGTCAAGGGAGAGCGCATCGGCGTCGACGCTTCGACCATTGAAGCCAATGCTGCGCTCAAGGCCATCGTGCGACGCGACACCGGCGAGGGCTACAACGAAATGCTCAGACGCATGGCGAAGGAATCGGGAGTTGAGACTCCGACCCAGGACGGCCTGATTCGCATGGATCGCCAGCGCAAGGGCAAGAAACTGTCCAACCAGGACTGGAAGTCGCCCACCGATCCCGAATCACGCATCGCCAAGATGAAGGACGGCCGTGCGCGCCGTGGCTACAAACCCGAACATGCCGTTGACCTGGACACGGGAGCGATCATCGCGGCCAAGGTCCACCATGCTGACCAAGGCGATACCGCCACTTTACCCAAGACTCTTGACGCAGCCTCGGAACAACTCGAAGCGATCGACAAGAAGCCAACAGAATCAGCCCGTTGTGAGACGGTGTGCGACAAGGGCTACTTTTCCCGAGATACCCTCAAAGAGCTTGACGGTAGTGCGTGGAAGACGCGTATCGCCGAGCCCAAACGCAAGGGCTTGAACTGCTGGCATGGCGATCACGATGCGCGACGGGCGGCTTACAACAACCGGGCTCGGATCGGATCTGGAAGTGGCAAAGCGACGTCACGACGACGGACCGAGTTGGTCGAGCAAAGCTTCGAGCACTGTCTGGATCGCTGCGGCGGGATGTGTCGAGCTTGGCTACGCGGGGTCGAGAGTCAGAAAAGCGGTACTTGATTCATGTGGCTGGCTTCAATCTCGGCTTGCTGATGCGGCGGCTGACCAGGGTTGGCGCGCCCCGTGAGGCTGCGGCCTTATCGGCCTGGCTCCTCACCACACACTTCGGTGGCCGCTCCTGGCTGACTCTGGTGGTAATTTTTCAAGATGCCGCAGGAGAAATCTTCGCCAGAGCCGTGGCGTTCGGAATTGTCCCGGCAAATCGGTTAAAATCAACGGGCTGCCAGCCCTCTTTTTTAAAGGAGAAGACGTGTGGACAACAACTCCGCTTAGACTTTAAATCCATGCGCCAGAACACTGACTTCCTACAAATTAAGCAAAGATATCAGTATATTAAGATGACATTCTCTAAATTCCTTCTATGTACGGAAATTTTGAGTTTTTTACTGCAACAATAGTAGGACTTTAAAGTTCAGCACAGGAAGAATAGCCAAGCCCCACACGAAGTATATTTATTTTTTTAATATTACACATGGATATGATTACTTACAACCGATCACTTGAGTTTAAAACATAGACTTAAACAATTCAAGGACTAGCCATGCAAAAGACTAATATTATCGCATTAATTGTCATTACTTTAATTCTAGCTTCCGTTCTGCCTAGTAATGCAGCTACATCCAGACTTATAGCTTCTTTCCCAACTCTTGGCGGGGACAGCATAGCAGTCGACAGTAATGGCTATATTTATGTTCTTGATAGCAACTTTGTACAGAAGTATGATAATTCTGGAAATTATATAACACGATGGGGCAACACAGGCGACGAACAACTTTACGGCGCAAGCGGCATTGCAATAGATAAGCAAAATAATATTTATATCGCAGATTCTTATAATTTCTGTGTGAAAAAATATTCACAAGCTGGCTCTCTCTTGCTAAAATTTGGATCTTACGGCGTCGGAAATGGTCAATTCAAGGGGCTAAGGGATGTTGTCGTCGACAACAATGGAAACATCTATACTACTGATCTCACAGGTTATAGAGTACAAAAATTTGACTCAAACGGTAATTTCATACTAAAATGGGGATCTAGTGGCACACTTAATGGACAGTTTACAGGTTTAAATGGAATTGCAGTCGACAAATCTAACAATATTTATACTACTGATAGTTCCGTTAGTAACATTCAAAAATTTTCATCCAACGGGGTATTTTTGGAGAAATGGGATGACCTTGGCTTATTTGCCGTCCGATTTAGAAACCCCATGGGAATCAGTGTTGATTCAAATGGGTATGTATATTGTGCAAATACGACGTGGGACAATGTTGTAATGCTCACAAGCAAGGGGGATCTGTTTCTTAAGGTTGCCGATGACTGGGAATTGAACATACCAACGGATGTCGCAGTCGACAAAAGAGGTATTGTTTATGCAATTGATTATACCGGAAATGTTTTCAAATACGCAATCGATGGCGTCTCCTCATCTCCATCGCTCATCCCAAGCATGCTGAATATACTTCTTACTCAGTAATGCTGGTTACCAACTGAAGGCTCACTGGTCGAGTATTATTTGGCGCCAAATTTCTTTCATTTTAGGAAATCGTTCTCGATATCGGTTATTTGTTGTTCTTTGAAACCAGACATTATGAAGCTGCCTTTTTGAAGTTAAGGCCATGGCGTTGAGTAAAAACTCCAACTCAACCTTGGCTACCCCAAGATATCGCGCTCGGAAGAATCCATAGCCCCGCTTGAGCGTACCGAAAGCCCGCTCTACCTTCGCCCGGATGCTGCTGACCAAACGGTTCGCCGCTTTCTGATCCGCGCCCAGCGCACGATTGCGAGCGGCTTCGTACATGATGCCATCAGCGAGACCTCGCGCCTGAAGGACATGCGGGTTCAACTGACTGCTGTATTCCTTGTCGGCATAGACGCAGCCACCCTCCATATGGCCGATCTCGTCTAGAATATCCACAAAATCCTGTGTATCCGACCGGTTGTGACCCGTTCGGCTCTTTTCGGACCAGCTGAAACTTTAGAAGGTGGCTCCCACAGACAAAGAGGGAGCCATTCGTCAACGGGCTCATACACTGCTCAATCTTCTCCAGGACCTGTAAACCTGTTACCAATAATGCCAGACGAAAGTTGAGTCGGCGTGGCACAAGATGCCAAGGCGTCGAAAAGTACGCCTTTGATTTGACGTGGCGCCATGCATGTCTCCCGGGAATGACTCTGGACAAAAGGGGTTTTCCGGACGTGAATCCTTGAGCCATTTCCCGGTGTAAGTGGAGCAAAATTGGAGCAGACAATCAAAACAACGAAAAATGGGCCACTGACAGCGTCAGTAACCCATTAAAATGATTGGTACCCGAGGCCGGAATCGAACCGGCACGTTCCGAAGAACAAGGGATTTTAAGTCCCTGGCGTCTACCAATTCCGCCACTCGGGCATGCAATCCGCCTTTCTAAAACGTCACGGCCGCTTCCGTCAATCCGCTTGCCGCAACGCCGCCTCCCCTGGTGGCCTTTCATGGCGCCCCCTGCTATACCCCCACCCATGCCGCAACCACGAAAACGCTGCCTCGTCCTCGGTCTCGACGGACTGCCGCTCTCCCTGGCCAAATCCCTGGCGCTCTCGGGATCGCTCCCCAACCTCGCCCGCCTCGCGCTGGATGACCGCGCCGCCGAAATCGACGCCGAACTGCCCGAACTCTCCCCGGTCAACTGGACATCCTTCGCCACGGCCCAAGGCCCCGGCGTCCACGGCGTCTTCGGCTTCACCACAATCGACCCCGCTTCCTACGCCCTGTCCATGACCGACGCCGCGGACGTCAAGGCTCCAACCATCTTCCACCAACTGGGACAACGCGGCCTGACAAGCTCCATCATCAACCTGCCCCACGCCTACCCCGTGACGCCCCTGCGCGGCGCCATCATAAGCGGCTTCGTCTCCCCGGAGCTCTCCCGCGCCGTCCATCCGCCCCTTTTGCGCTCCTTCCTCGCCAGAAACGGCTACCTGCTGGAAGCCGACACCACGCGCGGCGCCAAGGACCCGGAGCATCTGCTGGCCCAGCTGCGAAAAACCCTGGCCTCGCGCGAATACGCCCTGGACCTGCTCTGGAAAGGCGGCGATTTCGATCTCTTCGCCCTGATCCTCACCGAGACCGACCGGATCATGCATTTCTTTTTCCCGGCCCTCGAGGACCCGGACCACCCGCTTCACGACGCGTTCCTGGACCTGCTCGTCGTCTGGGACGCGCTCATCGGCAAATTTCTCGGCCTCTACAACGCCCTGCCCGAGCCCAAGCGCCTGCTGGTCTTCGCGGACCACGGCTTCGCCAGCCTTAAGGCCGAGGTCGATCTCAACGCCTTCCTCATGCGCGAAGGCCTGTTGCGCCTGGCCCCGCGCGGCGCCGCCGCCCGGGACGACGAGGGCGAGTGGGATTCGAAGGCCATGCTGCCCCACCAAAGCGCCGCCTTCGCCCTGGACCCCGGCCGCATCTACATCCATACCAAGGAGCGCTTCGCCCGGGGCGTCTTCCACCAGTACGTGGCCGAGACCCTGCGGCTCGAACTTCGCGAAAAGCTCATGGCTCTGACCTTTGAAGGCGAGCCGGTCATGGAGGCGGTCCACTTCCCCGAGGACATCTACGAGGGCCCCTGCGTGCGCCACGCTCCGGACCTCGTCTGCGTGGCCCGGCCGGGCTTCTCGCTCACCGGCAAATTCAACCGGACGGACATCTTCGCCCCGCCCGAACGCTACGGACGCTTCGGCTGCCATACGGCCCACGGCGCCATCTTCGTGGACAGCCACGGCGCAAAGCCCGCCCGCCTTCGCGAGACCGGCGCCGCTGTCCTGGACTTTTTAACCGGCCCGGCGCCCGATGACGAACCCCATGGATTTTGAAAAAGAACTGAACCCCGCCCAGCTCGAAGCGGTCATGACCACGGACGGCCCGGTCCTGGTCATCGCGGGCGCGGGCTCCGGCAAGACCCGGACCATCGTCTACCGCCTGGCCAGGCTCGTCAGCCTGGGCGTGGACCCGGCCTCCATCCTGCTTTTGACCTTCACCCGCAAGGCCGCCCAGGAGATGCTCCACCGGGCCGGATACCTCCTAAGCGCCCACCCGGACGGCGCCCAGAGCCTGGCCGCCGTTTCCGGCGGCACCTTCCACGCCTTCGCCTTCTCCGTCCTGCGCCGCCATTCCCGGGCCGCCGGGTTCGAGGCCGGATTCACCATCATGGACCGGCCGGACGCCGAGGACGTGGTGGCCAAGGTCAAGGACCAGCTGGGCCTCGGCAAGGGCGACCGCTCCTTTCCCAAGAAGGGAACCGTGTGCGAGCTCATCAGCAAGGCCCGCAACAAGGAAACCGACGTGCCCGGCGTGCTCCAGCGCGAGGCCTACCACCTCCTGCCCCACGCGGACGACCTGGCCGAGATCGCGACGGGCTATCACGATTTCAAGCGGGCCCACGGCCTGCTCGACTACGACGACCTGCTGTTCATGCTGGAAAAGCTGCTGCGGGAGAACGAGGAGCTGCGCGCCTTTTACCAAAGCCAGTTCCGCTATCTCATGGTGGACGAATACCAGGACACCAACCTGGTCCAGGCCCGGCTGACCGCCCTTCTGGCCGGTGAGCGGGGCAACATCATGGCCGTGGGCGACGACGCCCAGTCCATCTACGCCTTTCGCGGAGCCAACGTCGAAAACATCCTGCATTTCCCCAGGATCTTCCCCGGAACGAAAATCATCAAGCTGGAACGGAACTACCGCTCCACCCAGCCCATCCTGTCCCTCACCAACGCCATCCTGAAAAACGCCGGGGAGAAATTCGACAAGACGCTTTTCACCGAGCGCCAGGACGGCGGGCTGCCGGAGCTCGTCCGGCCCTTCTCGGACATGACCCAGGCCAAGCTGGCCGTGGCCAAGGTCAAGGAGCTGGCCGGGCGCTACCCCCTGCACGAAATCGCCGTGCTCTTCCGGGCGGGCTACCAGTCCTTTTCCCTGGAAGTGGAGCTCAACAAGGCGGGCGTGCCCTTCCAGAAATTCGGCGGCCAGAAATTCTCCGAAGCCGCGCACATCAAAGACGCCGTGGCCTATCTGCGCGTGTTGCACAATCCCGGCGACCTGCCCGGCTGGCTGCGCATCCTGGCCTTCGTCCCCAAGGTCGGCCCCAAAACCGCCAACCTGATCTTCGAGGCGGTCCAGAAAGGCGACCACGCCTACCTGGACAAACAGACCGGCAAATCGCCCGCGCTCCTGGCGCTCTTCAATTTCCTGGACGCCGCCCGGGCCATGGAGAAAAACCCGGCCCAGCTCCTGGAACGGGTGGTCGCCTTCCACGCCCCGCTTCTCATGGACAAATACCCGGACGATTACCCCAGGCGCCAGACCGGACTGGAGCAACTCGTCCAGATCGCCGCCGGATACCACTCCCTGGAAGCCTTCCTGGCCGACATGGTCATCGAGGACCCGGAGCAGGACCGCAAGGCCGCCAAAGAGGACCATCTGGTCCTGTCCACGGTCCACTCCTCCAAGGGCCTGGAATGGTCCGCCGTGCTCCTCATCGACCTGGTGGACGAACGCTTCCCCTCGCGCCACGCCCTCTCCCGGGCAGAGGACATGGAAGAGGAGCGCCGCCTGCTCTACGTGGCCTGCACCAGGGCCCGGGACCATTTGAGCCTGTTCGCGCCGGAAACCCTCTACAGCCGCCAGAACGGCGGTTGCGCCACGGCCATGCAGAGCGTCTTTCTGCGCGAGCTGCCCCCCGGCCTTTCCAGGGAGCTGCGGGAAAGCATCGCTGGCGGCCTAAGCGCCGCCCGCTCGGGACCGGATTCCTGCTTCCCCTCCTTCGCCGCCTCGGGACGGGCGAATGCGTCGCCGGGCCCCCTCGCGGCCGCCCCCCAGCCCCCGTCCGCGCCCAGAACGGCCCCTCAAAAACTCGGCTACTGCACGCACAAGGTCTTCGGCCGGGGCAAGATCGTGGCCGACCTCGGCGGCGGCAAGGTGAAAATCAATTTCCCCGGCTTCGGCCTCAAGGTCATCCTGTCGGATTACATACAGATGGAAGAGTAGGAACCGCCTCCGGCGCCAGGGGATGTCCAAAGCTTCCTCGTCGTTCGACGACCGTTTCCGACAGCGTTAACTCGATCGAGGTTGGCCGATTACCGTACAGGCTCTACGCTCTGTAACATCCAAAACCTTACAGATATGCTCCACGCATTTGCGGCGACGGTCAGGGCTCAGAAGTTTCCCTTGAGCGCCTCGGAAAGGATTTTCTTATCCAGGCTAAGTTCGGCTACCTGCTGCTTGAGTTTTGCATTTTCACCTTCCAAGAGCTTAAGCCGTCTGGCTTGGCTGGTTTTCAGTCCGTCATACTCCTTACGCCAACGGTAGTAGGTCTGCTCCGTGATTCCAAGCTGGCGGATGATATCATGTACCCGCTGGCCTCGCGCCAACGCCACATCTGCCTCTCTGGCTTGAAGATTTTCTGCTCTGGGTTGTGCCTTGTGATACCCATGTCCTGCCTCCCTCGTGGCTCATAACCCTAACATTCAGGGTGGGCCAGTTAGAGGGTAACTAACTCGGCGAGCTTGGCCGCGACATTTGCCATCGGCTCTTCTGCAGTACTCAGGCCGCTTCGTGAGCCAAGCAGAGGACTGACTTCGCGGAGAGCTTCAAACGTCGTTTCGTGCATGACGGGGACAAGCAGGTCACGCGCGAGGAGTGCCGAAAGTTCTTTGTCGGCGATGCCTTCTGCTGGGAGGCGGTGCAGCAGCGCAGGGGTCACCAGCACGATCCCGATCCGCGAATTCGCCAAACCCTTGTCAATTGCGCGGAGCAACGGTGTGCCGAGGACAACATCCTTCTCGCTGAACCAGACAGAGACACCGCGTGCCTCAAGTAGATCGTGTAGCTCCCTTGCGGCCCCTTGCCGGTCATCCCATGCGTGGCAGAGAAAGACGTCCCGAAGGTCAGGCAGGGATGCTCGCTTCTCGACGCTTTCGCGGACCGGCGTGAGCGCCCGCACCTCGGCAGACGTGTACAATACGGACGAATCGACTGGCGACCAGCGAGGCCTTGAGCTGCTGCCGGATCCGCCGCCGCTGCTCCCCGGCGAGGAGTAGGACGCTGACGAATATGACCCGTAGCTGCTGTAGCCACTGTAGCCGCTGTAGCGACTACCGCATACGGGGCAGGCCGCTCGACCGCTCGCTGTGCGATGGCCACGTACTGGGGCTGTGCATTTAGCCATGTCGTAATTCTCCCATTTGTAATCGCTCTATCAAGTAGAGGGCCTTTTCTCGCCACAGGCAGACACTAAAAACCGTTTTAAATAAAACTTCATCAATATTTTTCGCTTAACTTAAGAATATCATTAGATAAAATAAATAATTTGCAACATATCCACTCGCGTATTTCGCGTAACTCACGTCAATTTAGGCCAATACGTTTCGTATTATAAACAAAATGATAGGAAGGGGCAAGAAAAGACTGCTCGGGGGGCACGCGGTGGTATCCCCCACCCGTTATCACGAAGACCTACCTGAAAGCTTTTTGACAGGTACGGCCGGTCACCCGCCCCCCCCTTTTTTGAAATAGTACCCAGAAGAGGGGTTTCCCTCCCCCCTCCTCCAGCGCGCCTTAAGGCGCCCGTCCCTACGCCTTCACGAAACTCACCGTGACCGTGACGACGCCCTCGGCCTGGTCAAGGGTCGCGTCGCCGCCGAGGGCCCGGGCGATGGCGCGCGCGGAGTAGGCGCCGAGGCCAGAGCCCTTCTTTTTCCCGCTGGTCGCGAATTTCTCGAAGAACCGATCCCGGATTTCCAACGGAATCGCGCCCGGATTGGCGATGCGCACGCGAATGAAGGACGATTCGGCAGCGATGACCACGTTCGCCTCGCCGCCGGGCGGCAGGGCTTCAAGGGCGTTTTTCAGGAGGTTCACCAGCACGGTGTGCACGAGCTCCTTTTCGCCTTGGACCGCGCACGCGCATTCCAGGGATCCTTCGGCGCCGACCCGGACCGTTTTTCCCTCGCTTCGCTGATAGGGCGCCAGCTCGTTGATGGCGCCCGCTATGGCCACAAGCAGGTCCGTCGTTGAAGCGCCGCGCGCGAATTTCCCCGCCTCGATCCGGTACAGGGCCAGGGCGGTGGTCAGGGATTGCAAGCCCTGGTTCGCGGACCGGCCGATCATGTCCAGGGCGCGTTTTTGCTCCCTGGTGAGCGGCCCCGCCTCCTCCACCGCGGATTGCAGGCCGCGAATCGCGGCCAGAGGGCTTTTCAGGTCGTGCCGGGCGATCTGATCGAGGTCCTCCCTGAACCGCTCCAGGCGTTTTTGTTCGGAAACGTCCTCGATCACCCACACCGCCCCGTGTTCGGATGCGGGCAGGTCCACCGGCTGTCCGAGAGCGCGCAGCTCCCTGGACGCGCCATTGACCGTGACGGCGCCTTCCCGGACCAGCCCCTCCCCGGCCGGTCCCGGCGTCCCGGCGTCGAGCAGGGTCTCGAATCCGTCGATGTCGCCAAGCGGCGTTCCCTTGAGACGGCCGTTTTTCCCGGCCATGGCCTGGAGCGCATTGTTGGCCCAGGAAAAGACGCCGTCCTTGACCAGGCCGATGCCGAGCTTGCTGTGGTCGAGCAGGAGGGTGAACAGGGCCGAATTTTCGGCGAGCATGATTTTCTCCCGCTCCGTGGCTTCCTTTTCCTTCTGGAGCGTCCGCACCCGGTAGGCCAGGGCCAGGGACATGACCAGGACCTCGACGGCTGAGCCGATTTCAGGGCCGTAGACGGTCAGCGTGTTCGCCGGAACCACGCCCATCCAGGTCATGGAATGGATCATGCCGAACGTAATGTAGACCAGCCAGCCCGGAACGAAGACGGCGGCGGGTTTGAATCCCTGAAAAAGACGGGCCAGGCTGCAAAAGAGAACAGTGAAGGAAGTGGTCACCCCAAGAAAGGGGCCGATGGTCAGGGCGGAGACGGGGTGGATCAGGATGCTCAGGACGGCGAAACCGCCGCACAGATACGTCTGGATGCGGAGAATCATGTCGAGGCGCGGCCGTTCCCCCTTTGTCCGGAGAAAGGAGCGGGTGAACATCGTGATGGTGAGAAACATGAAGGCGGTGTTGACGATGAAGAGCTTGATCTGGGTGAAAAAGACGAATCCCGGGCTTTCGCCGGGAATGCCCGGGGCGAAGCCGTTGGAAAACACGTAGTACCAGGTGGAAAAGGCGATGTGCAGGATGTACCACAAATAACTGACGTCTTTTAAGAAAAAATAGATGAATGCGTTGTAGACGAACATCGCGAAAAGGATGCCGAAAAAGGCCCAGAGCAACCGGTCGCCTATCCTCGCGCGTTCAAGGCTCGCGCGTTCCGTGAGAATTTCCGGATTCAGGTTCAAGCCGCCGTAACCGATGAGCCGCACATAGTATTCGGCCAGTTCCTGGTGCGGGGCTGGCAGGGGGATGGCGCTGTCCACATGGACGTTCCAGTCGCCGCTCACGAAAAACGCCGCCGGAACGGGACCGGCCGTATAGCAGGAGAGGCTTCGCAGATAATCCCAATTGAGATCCAGGGCCCATTTGGTCGTCCGCGAATCATTGGGGAAGCGCACGCGCAGGCGAACCCAGTAGGCGGACTGGTCCTTGCCGAGCGAAGCCGGGAAGACAATGGGGACGAACCGGTCCGCGAATCCCGGCTTGACCACGTCTTCGATGCGCAGTTCGCGGCTGGGATCGGCGAAAAGGTCCGCCTGAATGATGACGGGACGTTCGGCGCACAGGCCTTGAGAAGCCCCCGCCAGAAGGAAAAGGATGTGGGCAAGAAGGAGGAATCGCGCCATAGGCTCCATCAAGAGAACAACCTGATTTTCACCGCATTCCACCTCTACGTGAAAACCTTTCGAAAAAGCAAGCGCAAGCGGCGGGGCCGATCCTCACGGTCAGTCCCTCGTGATTATTGCGTAACGCTGCGTCCATACGGTTGCGCCGAGATCGGAAGAGCGGCGTGTAGGGAAATAGTGTAGATCTCGGTGGT
>CALGYO010000155.1 GCA_937934715.1 uncultured Desulfovibrionaceae bacterium
ACGAGATGTAGCCGTGACTGGAGTTCAGACGTGTGCTCTTCCGATCTAGGCCATCTACGCCATCGCCCAGGCGTACAAGGCCATCCATGCGGCTCCCCGGCGCAGGGAGGAGTATCCAGGGGCGAGCGAAGTCTTGCAAAACATCGGGCTCGTCCGGGTCGATATTAATGGCCTGCTCGACGTGGCCAACCCCATTTACAGGACCCGCATCTCCCCGGAATTCATCGACGAAATCCTCGATGCGCACGACGCAAAAGCCCAGCGGGAAAGACAGACCGCTCCCAGCGCATCCGGCAAGCGGGTCCTGGTCATCTTCACCGGCGGCACCATCGGCATGGCCCTGCGCGACGGCAAGGCCGAATTCCTGACGCCCAACGAGGCCTATTGGGACATGCTTCCTCGTTCTTTCAAGTCCATGGCCCGGCTCACGCCCATGTTCCTCACGCTCAAGGACGGCATCGACGTGACGCCCGAGTACTGGGAAAATATCGTGGAGGTGATCGTAAGGAATTATCAGGAGTATGACGCCTTCATTATCGCTCATGGTACTGACACGCTTGCATTTTCCGCAAGCGCCAGCGCCTTTGCTTTCGGCCCCGACCTGGACAAGCCAGTGGTCTTCACCGGCGCCCAGACCACCATCGACGTGACCCATGGCGATACGGCCCTGAATCTCGCCCGGTCCTGCTTTCTGGCCACCCATGAAAGCGGCGCCCTGATCAAGGAAGTGGTTGTTTGCTTCGGCGACAAGGTCCTGCGAGCCTGCCGGGCCATCAAGACCGACGACTACCGGTTCGACGGGTTCGACAGCCTGGCCTGGCCGCCGCTGGCCCGCATCGCCGAACGCATCATCGTCAACAAAAGCGCCCTGTTGCCGAAATCCCGCCCCTTTTACCCCGAATCGGTCAAATCCGGATTCGCCACCGCCATCATGACCCTGAACATCGTTCCGGGCCTGCGTCCCGCCCTTTTCCAGCCCGCCCTGGACCGGGCCAAGGAAGGCACATTAGCGCTGGACGGCGTCATCCTGGTCACCCCGGGCGCTGGCAACATTCCTTCGGAAAAATACTATAATTTCAGAGAGTTCATTCGGGAGGCCACGGACGCCGGCATCCCGGCCCTCATCACCAGCCAGGTGCCCATCAGCGTGACCACTCCCGCCCAGTACGAGGCCGCCACCGCTCCCATGCGCTACGGCGCCATCCCCTCCGGCAATATGACCCTGCCCGCGGCGGTGGCCAAATTCTCCTGGGCCATCGCCCAGGCCAAACGGGAAAGCGGCGCTTCGGCGAAAAGCAAGGTGGATGGCGTAAGAAAAACCATGGGAACCAATCTGGTGGGCGAAATCGGCGAATACGAATCCCCGGACGCATCATGGGTATTCAAGGAGGAATGAATATCATGGTTATTTTCATGCCCATTGTTATGAAATAATTGATACGTAAGAATTTATATCTACACTGGGCGCACTTTTTCAAAGGAGGCCCGCATGGAACGCGTCGCAACGACGGCATTGGAAATCGACGAACGCACATCCGAGGTGGTCAGAAAATTCTTCCCGGCCATCCAGAACGAATCCGGCTTCAAGGAACTCGACGAAAACGCCAAAAAGGAAGCCCTGCTGCTCTTCGACAAGATCAAGGGAATGAAATTCAAATCCCTGCGGGATTTCACGGAGGTGCTCACCGCGCTGTTGAAGGACAAGGCGCCCGGGCTGGTCAACTACACTCCCATCGCCCTGGACAAGGCGAAATCCGGCCTGTCCGATGACAACAAGGGCGTGCTCGTCATCTATACCGGCGGCACCATCGGCAGCGCGCCCAAAGATGAAGACGACCCGGACAGCCCCCAGGTGGTCAAACCCTGGGAGGATCTCAAAAGCGCCATCCCCAACCTTGACCGGCTGGGCTTTCGCATCGACGCCGTCAGTTTTGAAGAGCCCCTGGACTCCTGCAACGTGGGTCCCCGGCACTGGCTGACCATGGCCGATATCATTTTCAAGTATTACCGGGATTACGAGGGCTTCGTCATCCTGCACGGTACTGACACGATGGTCTACTCGGCCTCGGCCCTCTCCCTGATTCTCCAGGAACTGGGCAAGCCCGTCATCATCACCGGATCCCAGATCGCGGGCATTGTCGAAGTACGCAACGACGCCCACCAGAATTTCATCACGTCCCTGTACCTGGCCAACCCCAAAATCGCGAAGATCCCGGCCATCCCCGAAGTCTGCATCTGCTTCGGCGGCAACATCATCCGGGGCAACCGCAGCAAGAAGGGAGACGCCGCCGGTTTCGAGGGTTTCGTCTCCCCCAACTACCCCCTGCTCGGCCTGGCCCAGGACAATATCGACATCGATCCGAGCCGCATCAGGCCACTGCCCGACAACGAACAGCCCGAGATGTTCTCCAACCTGGACACCAGCGTCATCAGCATCGACGTATTTCCGGGCATCCAGCACAGCAAGGTGATCCAGAAACTGTTGGACGACCCCGAACTCAAGGGCGTCATCCTGCGCTCCTACGGCACGGGAAATATTCCCACGGACAAGGAATTTCTGACCCCGCTCGAGGAGTTCAGCGAACGCGGAGTGGTGGTCAACATCACCCAGTGCCAGTCCGGCTCCGTGGAAATGGGGCTGTACGAGACGAGCCAGGTGCTCATCGACCGGGGCGTCATCAGCGGCTACGACCTGACCCAGGAAGCGGCCATGTGCAAGCTCATGGTCCTTCTGGGCCAATATGGCGACGACCTCGACGCCGTACGGGATATGATGCAGCTCAATCTGGCGGGCGAACAGGAACTGAGCCTCTATTCCACCCGGTTTCCCGCGCCCGGCGCCATCTCGCCCGAAACCCCGCGCTTCGACATCCCCGCATCGAACCTGAATAGCGTGGGCGATCCGGCCCAGATCCACAAAGCCATGCTGCGCTTTCACAACGCCAGGTTGGAACCGGGGATCGAAGGCGACGACCCGCGCCTGCCTGTCATGCTTTTCGTCGACGCCCCGGGCGGCTCGCTCGACCCCAAAAGCGACCGTTGCGCCGGAGTCTTCCGCAAGCCCAAGACTCCCGCAGGCATCCTGGTGGACGCGGCCAAGGGCGGGGAAAGTCTGGCCTTCGACGTCACCCCGGCCAAGGAGTCGCTCTTTTTACGGGAGCGCTCGTCGAAAATGGCGGGCAAGCAGAAGATCTCCTTCACCGTGGCCATGGACCGGGACAAGGGGTCCTTTTCCTGGGACAAGGTCACCCTGGAAATCTACGTCAAGGAATCCTAGGCATGGGCTACGCCTACAACACCGTGGATGACACGGCGGCCTCGCAGGAACCGGCCGGGTTGGCCCGGTTCCTGTGCGGCCCGGGCGAGGAGGGCGCGCCGCCCGCCACTCTGTCCGCGTTGACTTTTCTCGAAAATCTCGGCGTCTGGTACATGCTCTCGCGCAATTCGGCGGCCACGAGTTGCCGGGACGCGGCCAGCCGGCGCCGGCGTCTGGGCTATCAGGGCATTCCCCTGGCCGACGAGCTCAAGACAGGCGCCTACGTGTGGTACGGCAAGGACGGCGCGCGCCGGTTCGTCTTTTTGCACTCCCGGGCGGACCGGCGCTTCGACTTCGCCCGCGCCGAGGCGATTCTCGACGCGGGCCGTCCTCTGGCGCGCATGGCTCCGGATGAACTGGCCAACCGGTTCGGCGCGTCCTATGGCACGGTGAATCCGTTCTTCACGCCTCCGTCCGGCTGTCTCCATATCTTCGATACGAGCCTGCTCGAGCCCGGACTACCGCCGCACACCATGATGACCAACGCCGGCGACCACACCTGGGCGCTGGAATTTCCACCCGCGGAACTCGCCCGGACTCTCGTCCGGGACATGCCTGAAGCCTTTCGCATCGAGCGGGTGTGCGAACAGGCCGCAAACGTATCCGGAGAGCGGCCCGCCTTCGGCATCATCACGGGCAACGGCCCGGACAGCGGACAGGCCCTTTGGCGCAACCTGAACGCCGCTGTCCAGGAACGTCTGGGCGACCGCTTGTTTCGGGGCGATTTAAGCTATCCGCCCGTAAACATCCTCTCCATCCCGGAAATGGGCCTGTCCATGGAGTTGGAACCCCGGGAAGAAGAAACCTGGAAGCATCTGAGCCGTGGCGTACGCATCCTTTGCGAACAGGGCGCGGGACATATCGCCCTGGCCTGCCACACCACCCACTATTTCACCGAGCCCATTCGCCGCATATGCCACGCCTACGGCGCCCGGTTCGTTTCCATGACGGAAACGGTCGTGGACTACGTGACCCGCCATGGGATCACGGAAGCCTCCATTCTGGGCATTCCCTATGTGGCCGATCTGGGCCGCTGGAGCGCGTACCGCGACCTCTCCGCCATCTCGATCCGCCCTCTTGGAGGAAAAGCCCGCAACGCCCTTCTGGAATTCGGGTATTTCATCAAATCCATGGGCAACGACGCCAACAAGCTCAATAAGGGGCTCAACCTGCTCAACAACATCCTCAAGGCCAGCGAATGCGCGCCCCACGTCATCATCGCTTTGACCGAAATCTCCGTTTTGTTGGAAAAATTTCCCAAAAAACAGCATAAAATCGGCGAATACCATATCATCGACCCCCTGCGCCTTTACGGTGAACGCCTGGCCGATATCCACGTGGCGCGGATATTGAGCGAGGACGACGATCAAGAAGTTGAACCGCCGCTCGACCAGGAACCGGCGGCCGTTTTCGCATAGCTCCCATGCGCCAGCCATCCACCACGATTTGACAATTTCGCGCGATTCCCCGAGAGTATAGCCTGTCCCGCCAACCCCGCCGGAACCGGCAAAACCCCCGGAGGCCGCCATGATCCGATTCATCCGCATCGTTCTGCCGTTTTTCGTCGCCCTGACCATGTGCCTGGGCGCCGCCGCCTATGCCATCACCCCGTACGAAATTTTCGAAGGCAGCAAACTCAACAAGGTCGTCAAACGCGGCAAGATCGTCGTGGGCATGGAGCTGAAATTCTGGCCCTTCGAATACACGGACGAACAGGGCAAGGCCGTGGGCTTCGACGTGGACGTGGCCAAGGAACTGGCCAAATCCCTCGGCGTGGAACTGGAAATCAAGGACATGGAGTGGACCGGACTCATCCCGGCGCTCACCTCCGGCAAAATCGACCTCATCATCTCCGGCATCACCGGCACCCTGGAACGCTCCAAAGCCATCACCTTCACCCAGCCCTATTTCACCACCGGACTGTGCGCCCTCTTGAGCTCCCAGCGCGCCGCCGACGTGACAAACGTGGACCAGCTCAATGATCCCAACCGGATCATCGCCGTCAAAACCGGTACCACCGCCGACCTCGTGGCCACGCAGAAATTCCCCAAGGCGCAAATCAACCGCTACAAGGAAGAAACCGCCTGCGCCCAGGAAGTGATCAACGGCCGGGCCGACGCCTTTTTCTACGACCAGATCTCCGTGGCCAAACACCACAAGCAGAACCCCGGCGCCACGAACGCCATCCTTACCCCGTTCACCTATGAGCCCTATTGCATCGCCCTGCAAAAAGGCGATTTCGACTGGTGGCAATGGCTCGAGATGTTCGTCCAGACCATCAAATCCAACGGGACCCTGAAAACGCTTCACGACAAGCATTTCGGGGACATGCTGACCCAGTAGCCCCGCGTGCGCCTCCCCGGCCCGCCCCTCTCCCGCTTAAAGAAGGACGGGCAGGGGACGCGCTGCGCCAACCGCCAAGGAGTCCCCATGAACCGCCGCGTCCGTTTCGTCGCGCTGTCCGCGCTTTTCCTGTGCGCCGCCCTGGTCCTGCGCGCTCCGGGCGTCTGCCTGGCTGAGGAGAACGCCGCTCCCGTCACCGTCCACTTCTTCCTGGTCCCGGCCGTGTTGCCCGACGGCTCGGATTCCTCGCCCGGCCTTCCCGCCCTGCGGCTTTTTCTGGCCAAACTGGCCGGAGGCTACACCGAACTCGGCGCCGGTTCGGGCGGCTACCTGGACGAGAAGGGCGAACTGGTCAAGGAGGACAACCACGCCTTCCTCGTCAGCGCGGACAAGGACCTGTCCAAGGACATCCGGAGCTATCTCGAAAAGAACTTCCCCCAGAGCATGCACTACATCCTGGTCTGGAAGGCGGTCTGGCCCGGCATGCCGGGGAAATAACCCCGCATGAAAACCGTTTTCGTCCGCGCCACGCTGCTCGCCCTGTTCGTGGGCGTCCTTTGGCTGCTCATGGCCAACGTGCGCTATTCCTGGGATTGGAGCGTGGTCTGGCGCTACCGGGCGCTGTTCATCCAGGGCCTGTACAACACGGTCCTGGTTTCCATCGGGGCCATCGTCCTGGGGCTGGTTCTCGGCGTGGTCTCCGGGCTCGCCAGCGTCTCCCGGAACATCTGGCTGCGCGAGGCCGCGGGCATGTACGTGGGAACCTTCCGGGGCACGCCCCTTCTGGTCCAGATCTTCATCTTCTATTTTTGCCTGGGCGTGGTCATCCACCTGGACAGCCCCTTCATCATCGGCATGGGGGCGCTCGCCTGCTTCTCCGGCGCCTACATCTCGGAAATGGTCCGGGCGGGCGTCGAATCCGTGGACATCGGCCAATGGGAGTCCGCCGCCAGCACCGGGCTGACCCATGCGCAGGCCCTGCTCTTCGTGGTCTTCCCCCAGGCCATGCGGCGCATCATCCCCCCGGTCACGGGGCAGTTCGTCTCCCTCATCAAGGACTCGTCCCTGCTCTCGGTCATCTCCGTGCGCGAACTGACCAAGGCCTCGGAAATGATCAACGCCACCACCTACAAGACCTTCGAGGCCTACCTGCCCCTGGCGCTGTTCTACCTGGCCCTGACCTATCCTCTGTCCAGCTTGACCCGTAGGCTCGAAAAAGGAATAATCCAGCGAAACGGAAAAGACGTGCGTTTTTAACAATCCCTGTGGATAAAGGAGACTGCCCACATGGCGCCGCATATCAAGGTCTACGCCCTCTCCACCTGCATCCATTGCAAAAAGGCCAAGGAATTTCTCACCGGACAGGACCTGACCTACGAGTGCGTCCATGTGGACCAGCTCACCGGCGACGAACGCAAGGCCATTGTGGAGGAAGTCAAAAAGGTCAACCCCAGACTCTCCTTCCCCACCATCGTCATCGGCGACACGGTCATCGTGGGATTCCAGAAAGACGATATCCTGAAAGCCATCGGAGCCGCCTGACATGAACGCCGAAGCCCTCTACGAACAGCTCAAGAAATTCCAGGAGTCCAAGGGATACTTCTTCAACAAGGACAAGGATATGGTCCTGGCCTTGCTGGAAAGCCTGCTCTTCAACAAGGACCGCTACGGCTACATGGCCTGCCCCTGCCGCCTGGCCTCGGGCGACTACGAGGAAGACAAGGACATGCTGTGCCCCTGCGTCTACCGCGAGGAGGACGTGAAGGAGTTCGGCGCCTGCTTCTGCGGCCTGTACGTCTCAAAGGAATGGAACGACGAGACCATCCCGCACCAGACCGTGCCCGAACGCCGCCCCCCCGAAAAAGCCCTGGCCGCCCTGGGTCTGCTCTAAAAAAACGGGGACGCCGCGCGAGGCGTCCCCGAAAGACCGCTGACAAGGGCCCGGCCGCCGCGCCCCATCAAAAAGCCACCCCCTCGCGTATTGAGCCGCGCGCCGGTCCTGGCGCTTTTCGCGCCCTGCCCTCGAACCGTGAATGGCGCCTGAACAGGAGGACGT
Source organism: uncultured Desulfovibrionaceae bacterium (assembly GCA_937934715.1). Classification (GTDB taxonomy): domain Bacteria; phylum Desulfobacterota; class Desulfovibrionia; order Desulfovibrionales; family Desulfovibrionaceae; genus CALGYO01. Next base: position 7,716 of record CALGYO010000155.1, read on the forward strand.
CCTCATCACGCAGGCGGGGACGCCGCGCGAGACGTCAGCGCCGCGTCAATCCGTATTTGCGCAGTTTGTACTGCAAGGTCCTGCGGCTTATCCCCAAGGCGTCCGCCGTGCGTTCCCGGTGACCGCCGTTGGCCGCCAGCGCCCGCATGATGGCCTGCTTCTCCGCCTCTTCGAAACTGACCGGCGCCTGAACCGCCGCCCCCGTCTGCGCGCCCTTCGGCTCGCGGACCTCCGCCCGCCCCTCCCCCATCCGGGGCGGCAGCAGGTCCGGCGTCAACGTGTCCGACCGGCTCAAAATGAGCGCCCGCTCCAGCACGTTCTCAAGCTCCCGCACGTTCCCCGGCCAATCGTAGGCCATGAGCCGGTCCATGAACGCCGGAGAAACTCCGCGCACGCTCTTGCGGTTCTTCTCCCCAAGCTTCGACAGCAGATGCCCGGCCAGAAGCGGCAGGTCATCCAGACGTTCCCGCAAGGGAGGGATGCGTATCTCCAGCACGTTCAGCCGGTAATACAGGTCTTCGCGAAACCCTCCGGCCCGGACCTCGGCCGCCAGATCCCGGTTCGTGGCCGCCAGTATCCGCACGTCCGTGGCGATGGGCCGCACCGAGCCCAAAGGCTCCACCACCCCGTCCTGCAGGACCCGCAACAGTTTGGCCTGCAAGGTGAGCGGCATCTCTCCGATCTCGTCCAGGAAAAGCGTCCCGCCGTCCGCCAGGACGAACCGCCCGGGCTTGTCCTTCATGGCGCCCGTGAACGCGCCCTTCACGTAGCCGAACAGCTCGCTCTCCAGAAGCTCCCCGGGCAAGGCCGCGCAGTTCACCTTCACCAGGGGCTTGTCCCGCCGGGCGCTGGCCGCGTGCAACCCCTCGGCCACAAGTTCCTTGCCCGTGCCCGATTCGCCCAGAATGAGCGCCGTGGCCTCGGACGGCCCCACCTGTTCGATGAGCTCCCGTAACCGGCGCATGCCCAGGCTCTCGCCGGTGAGACGCCGTCCCGGCTCGCCCCCGGAAAGCCGCATCCGCAAATTGCGGTTCTCGCCCAGAAGCCGTCCGTACTCGTAAGCCTTCTCCACCACCGCGACCAGCTCGTCGTTGTCCGCGGGCTTGGTCAAATAATCGTACGCCCCCTGGCGCATGGCCTCCACCGCCGAGCCCACGCTGCCGAACGCGGTCAGCATCACCACCGGCGAGGCGTCCGGCGCCGCCCGTATCCGGCGCAGAACCTCCATCCCGTCCATGCCCGGCATGCGCATGTCGAGCAGGATGACCGAAGGCCAGTCCCCGGCTGCGCGCTCCCGCAGAAAGGCCAGGCCTTCCTCGCCGCCGCCCGCCTCGAAGACCTCCCACCCCGCCTCCGTCAGGACCGCCCGCACCATGAGCCGGTGCCCGGGTTCGTCGTCTATCGTCAATACGCTCTTTTTCCGCGTCATGGTCATATGGATTCCGCTCCCGGCGGCGGGAAAAGACGCCGCGCCTGGGCTGTTCAGCGCTTACGCGCCGCAGTGAATGGCCTTGGGCCGGGGATTGCATGGGGCCGCCGCCGTTTGGGCCGAAGCCGCGGGGCGCGGCGGGACCGCGACCGCAACGCGCAACCCCGCCCTTCCTACCATGCCCTCCTTCCTCCCGTCCCCGTTCCTCTACCGGAATATCTCGGCGGTGATTCCCAATCTTCTCAATATTTTTTGCAATGACACCCGCTCAAGACCGGAGACCCGGGCCGCTTCGGAGATATTACCGCGCGTCTGTCCGAGCAGCCGTTCGACGTAACGCCGGGTGAAGGTATCCACCACCCGCGCCTTGGCTTCGATATAGGGCGTCGTCACCCCGGATTGGCCGTCGCGGCTTGGGGCGCTCTCGCCGAAACCGGAACAGGTCCCGTCGAGGGCTGCCGCCCCGATGACGTCTCCATGGGAGAAGACGGTGAGACGACGCACGAAGTTAAACAGTTCCCGCACGTTGCCCGGCCAGTCGCGGCCGGTGAGGGCGGCCAGGGCCTCGGGGGAGAATTCCTTGTCGCCGAAGCCCATTTCGCGGCAGGCGCGCTCCAAGAAGGCGGTGGCCAGAAGCGGAATGTCCTCGCGGCGTTCGCGAAGCGGCGGCAGGCGCACGGTGAGGACGTTCAAGCGGTAGTAGAGGTCTTCGCGAAAGGTTTTCTCGGCGATCCGGGCTTCGAGGTCATGGTTGGTGGCGGCCAGGATGCGTACGTCCACGGGAATGGATTTGCTGGCTCCCACGGGCCGCACTTCGCGTTCCTGGAGCACCCGCAAAAGCTTGGTCTGCACGTTCATGGGAATGTCGCCGATTTCGTCCAGCACGAGAATCCCGCCGTTGGCCGTGACGAAAAGCCCCCGTCTGTCCCGCTCCGCGCCGGTGAACGCGCCGCGTACATGGCCGAACATCTCGCTTTCCAGAATCTGGTCCGGGATGGCCGGACAGTTGACCGAAAGGAACGGGCCGTCCGCTCTGCGGGAAAGGAGGTGGATGGCCCGGGCGGCCAGCTCCTTGCCGGTGCCGGATTCGCCGTGGATAAGCACGGTATAGTCCGAGGCGGCCACGGCGGCGATGGCGGCCTTGACCTTGCGCATGGCCGGGGACTCTCCGAGCAGCCCGGCGGCGCCCTGGCAGGCGGCCACGGCGGCGCGCAACCGGCCGTTTTCGCGCAACAGCGCCGCCCGTTCCAGGCCCTTGGCGACGACTCTGGCCAAATGCCCGGAATCCACGGGTTTGGTCAGAAAATCGTAGGCTCCGGCCTTGAGCGCCTGCACGGCGGTATCGATGTCGCCGTGGGCGGTCAGGAGCACGACGCCGAGTCCGGGGGCCAGGGCCAGGGCCTTGGGTAAAAGCTCCAGGCCGGTGAGTCCCGGCATGCGCAGATCGGTGACCATGACGTCGCAGGGCGCGCCCGCCAGATCCTCCAGGGCGGCCTCGCCGGACAAGGCCTTGGACACCCGCGCGTCCGGGAGTTTGGCGGCGAGCAGACGCACGAGCCCGTTGGCGAAGTCGGGCTGGTCGTCGACGATGAGTACGCGGGGAGCGTCATCCACGGGGGTCCTCCTGACAAAGGCCGAGACAGGCGGGAAGGGTTAGCGTGAAGACCGCGCCTCCGTCGGCGGTCACGTCGATGGCGCCCCCCATGTCGCGCATCAGGCCGTAGGCCACGGCCAGGCCCAGGCCCGAGCCCCGGCCCGCTTCCTTGGTGGTGAAGAACGGGTCGAAAATGTGGGGCAGGTCGGCCGGGGGAATGCCCGTCCCGTTGTCGGCCACGGCCAGGATCACGCGCTCGCCGTCTGCGGAGGTCCGCGCCGTGAGCAGGATGCGGCCGGTCTCCGGGGGAACGGCGTCCAGGGCGTTCAGGAGCAGGTTGGAGAGCACCTGCTCAAGGGCGGCGGGGTCGGCTTTGGCCAGCGGCAGGTCGTCGGAGACGCGCACGGCCAGGGTCGCCCGGCGGGCCTGGGCCTGGACCTCGAAAATCCGGGACAGGCCGCCCAGGAGCGCGCCCATGTCGCAGGGTCCGGGCGTGGCCGGGCGCGGCCGGGCGAAATCGAGCAGATCGCGCAAGACCTTCTGGGCCATGGCGGCGTGGCGTTCGATGACGCCGAGATCGGACAAGGCCTGGGGATCGGTCAAGTTCTGGCGCAACAGCTCCGCATAGCAGGCGATGACGCCCAGGGGATTGTTGATCTCGTGGGCCAGCCCGGCGGCCAGCTTGCCCACGGCCACGAGCTTTTCGGTCTGGCGCATCTGCTCAAGCATGCGGCGTTCGGCGGTGTTTTCCCGGGCGTAGACCACGAAGCGCCGGGACTGGCCGCCGGGTCCGGCCAGGGGATAGCGGGTGACGGCGAAGGAACGGCCGCCCTCCAGGCTCACGGTGGTGAAGACCGGGCCGTCGGCCTGATCCCCCGGCGCGTCCAGCTGGAAATCGGGTTCGCCGAAGAGCCTGGCCGGAAGACGCGCGGACTGGCCGGGTACGGACGGCCCGCCGGAAAGCGCCCGGGCCAGCTCTCTGGCCGGTTCGTTGGCCAGGATGACGCCGTTGGCGCTGTCGAGCAGGGCCAGCGGATCGGAAATGCCGTCGAAGATGGAACCAAGCAGGGCGTTCTGGGCCAAAAGCGAGGTGATGGCGTCGAGATTTTCCAGAGCGATGCCGAGCTGCTGGCCAATGGCCCGGTAGAGATCGACGGCCTCGGGATCGGGACCAGGACCGTCCTTAGGGAATGACAGTCGCAAGAGCCCCCGGCCGACGTCGCCGGTGCGCACCGTGATGAGCGCAACATGGCCGTCGAAGCGGACATCGCCCTCGAACGCCAGACCCCGCCAGTCGGCGGGCGAGGGGGACGCGGCGTCCGGAGGCCAGACCACGGAGCCGCCGCCTGAGAACTCGCACTGGTAGGCGGCGGAAACGGCCCCGAACCGGCCAGCGATGCGGGGCAGAGCGGCGGCCAGCAATTCGCCCCGGGTCTGGGAGAGATTGAGGATGCGCAAGAGGCCGACGAACAGCGACACGTCCGAGCGGCGTTCGTCGGCTTCCCGGGCCAGGTCCAGGGTGCGCTCGGTCACCTTGCGCTCCAGGTTCTGGGCGTGGTCCTCGATTTTCCCCCGGGCCTCCTTGAGCCTGGAGGCCAGGGCGTCGATGCCCGCGTAGATTTCCTCGATTCCGCCTTCGCCCGCGGCGGTCTTGGGGGCCTCCCCGGCTTCGACCGGAAAGTAGCGGCGCAGGACCCCGGCGGCCCTGCGCAAGTTGACCACCACCAGCCGGTCGAAAAATATCCGCAACGTCAGATAGAAGGCGACCAGGCCCAAGGCGAACAGGGAAAGGAACCCGATGGTGGCGCCCTTGATCTGCCCCAGCGCCCCCCCGATGGGCATGGTCACCATGTCCAGCCCGACCAGCTCGCCGTCATGCCGCCAGAAACCGCGCTTGTCGCCGTAGCGGGCCACCAGCGCCTTGGGCGCCTCGGCCGGATCGCCGTGGCAGTGCAGGCATGACGCGTTGAAGCGCACCGGACGGGCGGCCACGAACACCTCGTCGCCGTTGCGGGGAGTGATCTCCTCCAGCCGGACGAGTTTCGGATCGGCGGCGAACCGTTCCATGATCGCCAGCTCGAACGGGTCCGCCTCGTAGGCCGGATTCCGCGCCCCCACAGCCACCCGCCGATAGATGAACTGGTCTCCGTGGTTGTTCAGATCGCTCATGATCTTCCGGGTGACGAACGAGGTGGACATGGTCTCGAGCACGAACTCGTTGGCGGCCAGCCGCTCGTACATGGCCGGACGCAACACCTCGCGCACGTAGGCCTGCACCGCCTCGACCTGGGACAGCACCAGCGATGCCTTGTGCGCGGCGTCGGTGACGAGCTGCTCGCGCAGGTTGGCGGAAAGAAGCAGTGCGAAAAAGACGCCAAGGGCGGCCATGCTGACCGACAGCCCGATCAAAAAGCGCTGTTTGAGGGTTTTCATGACGGCTCCTGGGGCAAGTATGGGGCGGGGCAATGAAAAAGGCAATGCGTCCGCGAGGCATCACGGCGCCAACCGGAATTAGCGCCCTGGGACGCTGGCGAGTAGTTAAACCTTCTCATTTCAGCATGTTGTAAAATCATAAGATCGTGGCCCCTCCTTTGCACAAGGCGATGCCCAACAACGTCAAAGGAGGGGAACATGAAAATTCTTGTGGCGCATGACGGATCGTCCAAGGCGGATGAAGCCCTGGATGTCGCCGCCGCCATCGCCGGCAAGTTCGGCGGGTCTTTGGTCATCGTCAACGTGGCTCCGGATCTATGCCTGTCAAGCGAGGAGATCGGTCCCGAAGGCTGCGCCCTGGTATCGCGGGCGCTTAACGAAGAGGCCAACGGAACCATGCGCAGGGTCGCGGACCGCATGCTCGCACAGGGCGTCGCGGCCACCCTGGTCGTCAAGGAGGGCCGTCCGGCGGACGCCATCCTTGACGCCGCCGACAAGGCCGGGGCCGATCTCATCGTCGTCGGGTCCACCGGCAAACACGGAGCGATGCGCTTGCTCCTCGGCAGCGTATCCTCCCGGGTGGCGGAATCGTCCACGCGCAACGTGCTCATTGTGAAATAAGGAGAGCGACAACCATGGAACAGAAAGGAATTATGGGAAAAATCGCAGCCATCCTGCCAGGGCTGGCGTTCATGGTCGGAACATTGTGGGCGCTGCGCACCTGGGTCGAACCCTGGATGGCGAGCGCGACGCTTTTCGGCCAGAAGGGATGGCTCATCAAGGTCACCCACCTCAACTACATCCTCTTGGCCATCATCGTGGGCATGCTGTACCGCAACCTGCTTTTCGGCGGCAAGATCCCGGCCTGGGCCGAGGAAGGCTTTCGCACCACGCGGCTTTTCATCAAGGCCGGCGTCATCATGCTGGGCTCGCTCTACACCATCCAAAGCCTGGCCAAGGTCGGCGGCGTGGCCATCCTGTTGATCATGACCTTCGTGTTCGGCACGATCTTCTTCATCATGTTCATCGGCCGGGTCATGGGCATGGACCGGTCCATGATCGGCGTCATGGGCGCGGCCTGCGGCGTGTGCGGCGTCTCCGCGGCCATCGCCACCTCGCCCGCGGTCAAGGCCAAGCCCTCGGAAGTGGCCCTGGCCATCGCCACCATCCTGGGTTTCGGCATCATGACCATGTTCGTCTCGCCCTTCATCGGCAAGGCCCTGCAGCTGTCCGACTACCAGTTCGGGGCCTGGGTGGGCACGGGCATCCTCAATTCCGGCCAGGTGCTGGCCACCTGTCTGGCCTTCAACCCCACGCACGTCCGTGGCCTACGGCGAAATCTGGAACGTGGTGCGGGTCATCTCCATCCCCTTCGTGGTCTTCCTCATCACCATGTGGTACTGGCGGGCCGAGGCCGAGGCCGAGCACATGTCCCTGGGCCGCATCCTCAAGGAAAAGTTTCCGGTCTTCGTCCTCGGTTTCTTCGGCATGACCTTCCTGTCCTCGGTAGGGGCGCTCGGAGCCGAGGGATCCAACACCCTGCACCTCATGCGCGACGTCATGTCCTGGATCTTCGGCATCGGCCTGGTGGGCCAGGGCGCCTACATCGACATCCGCGAGATCAAGACCGCGGGCGGCAAGCCGC
>CALGYO010000156.1 GCA_937934715.1 uncultured Desulfovibrionaceae bacterium
AGGGAATCGATGAGTTCTGCGGAGTCATGTGCCGGGTGACCATCTCCACCGGCGCCCTGGGCAAGGCCCTGGGCGGCGCCGCGGGCGGCTACACGGCCGCGCGCCCGGCAATCGTGGACTGGCTGCGCCAGCGCTCCAGGCCCTATCTCTTCTCCAACGCCCTGGCCCCGGTGATCGCGGCGGCCTCCATCAAGGCCATCGAGCTGGCGGCCGAAGCGACCGAACTGCGCGAGCGGCTTTTCGACAACTGCCGCCGGTTCCGTTCGGCCATGGAGGCGGCCGGCTTCACCCTGGTTCCCGGGGAGCACCCCATCATCCCGGTCATGCTCGGCGACGCGGCCCTGGCCCAGAAGATGGCGGCCCGGCTTCTCGAGGAAGGCGTCTACGTGATCGGCTTCTCCTTCCCGGTGGTGCCGCGCGGCCAGGCCAGGATCAGAACCCAGATGTCCGCCGCCCATGAACCCGAACACGTCGACAAGGCCGTGGCCGCCTTCATCAAGGCCGGCCGGGAGCTGGGCGTCATTTCGTAAGTCCGGGCCCGTGACGGGCCCTGTTTCGTAACCAAGCGACACGCTGTCATGACGACGTCTTTACGCAAATTCACGGGGGTGAATTTTCGGGACGTACGCGGAGAACACCCATGGCTTTGATGAAAACGCTCATGAAGAGCCTCCCGGAACCGGGCATCTGGATGCGGGAAGCCGAAATACCGGGCTGCGGACCCAACGACGCCCTGATCCGGGTGAAAAAGACCGCCATCTGCGGCACGGACATTCACATCTACAACTGGGATAAATGGTCCCAGAAGACCATCCCCGTCCCCATGACCGTGGGGCACGAGTTCGCGGGCGTGGTGGAAAAAGTCGGCGCCGAGGTGCGCGGACTGGCCCCGGGCGACCGGGTTTCGGCCGAGGGGCACATCACCTGCGGCCATTGCCGCAACTGCCGGGCCGGAAAACGCCATCTGTGCCGCAACACGCTCGGCGTGGGCGTCAACAGGCCGGGCTGCTTCGCCGAATTCGTCAGCGTTCCGGCGGGCAACGTCTTCAAGCTGCCGGATTCCATTTCGGACGACCTGGGCTCCATTCTGGATCCCCTGGGCAACGCCGCCCACACCGCCCTTTCCTTCGACCTGGTGGGCGAGGACGTGCTCATCACCGGCGCCGGTCCCATCGGCATGATGGCCGCGGCCATCTGCCGCCACGTGGGCGCCCGCCACGTGGTCATCACCGATGTGAACGACTACCGCCTGGACCTGGCCAGGATCCTGGGCGCCACCAGGACCGTGAACGTGTCCAAGGAGCGCCTGGACGCGGTCATGGCCGAGCTGGGCATGACCGAGGGCTTCGATGTGGGCCTGGAGATGTCCGGCAACCCGGCCGCCTTCCGCGAACTGCTCGAACGCATGAACTACGGCGGCAAGGCCGCTCTCCTCGGCATCTTCACGGACGAGACGGCCATCGACTGGACCAAGGTGGTCCTGAAGGGCCTGTGGCTCAAGGGCATCTACGGCCGGGAAATGTTCGAGACCTGGTACAAGATGACCTCCATGCTCCAAAGCGGCCTGGACGTGTCCGCCGCCATCACCCACCGCTTCCCTGTGGACGGGTATCAGGAGGCCTTTGAAATCATGCGCTCCGGAAAATCCGGTAAAGTCATCCTGGACTGGAGCTGAACCGGCGTTGTTGTCGAGCATGATGTTCCGCCGTCATGGAACCATGCGTAAGCCAGCATAGCATCCCAAAATCCGCAAGCGCTCCGTGCGAGAACGCAACTCTGGCGGACGAGGAAAAAGGGCGCGGCGCCCCGCGCCCTTTTTCCTACCGCTTTACTTGACATTCAATCCCCGGCCCTTACTTTTTTGTCGAACAAGGCTCCAGCGTCTTCCCAAAAACCATAAAAGCCTGCCATAGTCCCTGGCCAAGGCTGTTCATTTCGTCTGGTGAGAGACGCCGGCGGGCTTTTTTGCGCCCGCGCCATCCGCTACCCACAACCGGAGCGACGATAGAGCATGACGAAAAACGCCCCAGCCTCTTTCCGCTACCCCAATCTCACGCAATTCCTCACCCTGTATCTGCCCACGGCGGTTCTGCTCACGGCCATGTTTCTTCTGGCCGCCCTGTACCATCGCTCCATGGTGCGGCGCGAGATCGAGGCCAAGGAGGCGGGGCTGGCCGTTCTGCTCAAAAACGCCATAAGCTCGGACATGGCCGCGCGCTCCTCGGACGCGTCCTTCCTGGCCTCCTTCCTGGCGCTGCATCTTGAGCGCCTGGCTCCCTTGGGGGCGAATCTTCGGGAGATCGCCAAGGAGCTCTCTCTTTTCGTTGAGAACGACCCTTCCTATTCCGGCATTTGCCTGCTCGACGCGGCGGGCGCTCCGATCATCCGCCTGCGAAACGCAGCGGACGGGATCACGGTGACGATTCCCAACAGCCCGGGACATCCCGAAGGCGCTTTTGCCCGCTATGTCGCGCCGCCCGGCGGAACGCTTCCCTCCGGAACGGAAATCCTTCCCGGAGAAACAAGGGCGGATGGAACGCTCCGGCCCACGATCCGCTTCCTGCGCCCCATGTTCGGCGCCTATGGCGTTCCCTTGGGCCTGCTCATCCTCGACTACGTCCCTTCCCGGATCTTCGACATCGTGAACAAGGAAATGGACAGGGGCGACGGGGCGCTGTGGCTGGTGAACGCCCAGGGCGAGCCGCTCGCGGAAGCGGTCAGGGACGAAGGCGCCAAAGCGCTCTCCGGCAAGGCGCTGACCCGGGCCTGGCCCCGGATCCTCAATGGGAAGACAGGCCAGTTTTCCACTGAGGACGGCCTGTTCACCGTCGAGAAGGTCTTCACGGCCTCGTCTCCCGCGACCGGCGACGTCTGGCGGGCGGTGGCCTTCGTCCCGCCGTCGGCGTTCACGCCCCAATGGTTCAAGGAGGCCATGGCCCTGCACGCCGCCCTGCTCCTTTTTCTGGCCGTGACCACCTGGTTCTGGGCCACGGCCAGGTTGCGGAAGCTGGAGGCGGAAAAAGCCCTGCGCGCCAACGAAGCCAAGCTCTCGGCCATCAGCGAATCCTCCCTGGACGCCGTGATCATGATCGACGGCGAGGATCGCGTGGAATACTGGAATCCGGCGGCGGAGCGCATGTTCGGCTATGCGCCCGGGGAGGCCCTGGGACGTAAATGCCACGACCTCATCGTGGGTTGCGACGACAGGGCCGCCGCCATGCGGGGCATGGAAGCCTTCGCCGAGTCAGGAGAGGGACGCCTGGTGGACAGGCTGACCGAAGTGACCGGCCTGCGCAAGGACGGCGAACGCGTCCCCCTGGAGTTGGCCATTTCCCCATTCAAGCTGGACGGTTCGTGGCGCGCGGTGGGCAGCATCCGGGACATCACCCGGCGCAAGGAGGACGAGGCCAGGCTGTGGGAACTGGCCACCACGGACGGTCTGACCGGCGCGGCCAACCGCCGTCATTTCATGGAAGAAGCCGCCAAAGGCCTGGAACTGGCCAAGCGGTACGCCTACGACGCGGCGTTCGTCATGCTCGACGTGGACTTGTTCAAGGACGTCAACGACGTCTACGGCCATGACGCCGGGGACGAGGTCTTGCGGGAGCTGGTCGCCATCAGCCGCGCGACCCTTCGCGAAACGGATTTTTTCGGCAGGGTCGGCGGCGAGGAATTCGCCGTCTTCATGCCCCACGCCTCCCAGGCGGCCGCCCTGGCGGCCGCCGAACGGCTGCGGGCGGCGGTGGAGACAGCCCGCATCATCTTCAAGCACAAGATCATTCCCGTGACCATCAGCCTTGGCGCGGCGGTCTTCGACCCGGCTTCCGACACCCTGGACCGGCTTTACAGCCGCGCCGACAAGGCCCTGTACGCTGCCAAGAAGGACGGACGCAACGCCGTGGCGGCGGCGTAGGGCGCCGCAGCCCGTAGCGCCCGCGCGTTTCATTCGCCTCCGTTCCTCCCGGCGATCCCGCTCTCAAAGGCGGGCGGACCGAAAAGACGCTTTCACCTGACAGGCGTCCATGGCCCGCAGGATGGCCTCGCCGGATTTGACGGCCTGGTCCGCGCCCCAACTGAAGCCTTCAAGGCCCCGTCCGCTTGAGGGCCTCCGGGAAACGAGACCTCGATCTCAGGCGGCCTGGCTGGCCTTCGTCGCCGTCTTCCGTGAAAAGCCCACATCGCATACCCTGGGAACCAGAAGCGCCGCGATCACGAAGAGGATTCCGCCCGCCACGACGCCAAACACCCTGTCGTCGCCGAGAAAATGGCTCATGATATAGCCGAACCCCAGGGAAATGAGAATTTCCGGGATGGTGATGAAGAAATTGAAGATCCCCATGTACACGCCCATGCGGTCTCCGGGGAGGGCGCCCGCCAGAATGGCGTACGGCAGGGACAGGATGGCCGTCCAGGCCAGCCCCATGCCGAGCATGAGGATGAGCAGGACGTATTTGTCCGAAACCAGAGGCATCGAGACCAGGGCGGCCGCCCCGCACAAAAGGCACAGGATATGCGCCCCCTTGCGCGAAATCCTGGCGGCAAGGGACGGAAGGAAAAAGGAGAAGATGAAGCACACGGCCGAATAGACGGCCGTGCACACGCCGGCCCACTCCACACCAGAAAGGTACAGGGCGCCGCTTTGCCCGGTCGCTCCGAATACGTTGTGGGCCACGGCCACCGGGAAATAGAGAAAAAAGCAGAACAGCCCCATCCAGGAAAAAATCTGGACCCAGGCCAGTTGGCGCATGGTGGGCGGCATTTCCCGCAAAGCCGAGGCGATTTCCTTGATCATGCCCCGGCCCGCGGCTTTTTGGGCGGCGAAGGCCGCCATGTCCCTGGGCGGCCGTTCCCTGGTCGTGACGATGGTCCACATGACCGCCGCGAAATACGCCGCCGCGCCGATATGGAAGGAGTATCTGACCACGCCCGGGATGGGCTCGCCCGGCGCGGGGTCGCCGGACATGCCGAACACGTTGGTCAGGACGAAGGGCAGCCCGGCCGCCGCCACGGACCCCAGGCCGATCAGAAGCGATTGGACGGCATAGCCCCTGGTGCGCTGCTCCTCGGGCAGCAAATCCGCCACAAAGGCCCGGAACGGCTCCATGCTGACGTTGACCGAGGCGTCCATGACCCAAAGCAGAAGCGCCGCCATCCACAGGGCCGAACAATAGGGCATGAGGATGAGGCTGGCCGTGGCCAGGAGGGTTCCGGCCAGAAAGTACGGTCTCCTGCGGCCGAGAAGCGGACTCCAGGTCCGGTCGCTCATATGGCCGATCACGGGCTGGACCAAAAGCCCGGTCAAGGGCGCGGCCAGCCAGAGAATGGGAATCTGCCCGGGGTTGGCGCCGAGATATTCGTAAATGGCGCTCATGTTGGCCATTTGCAGCGTCCAGCCGAACTGGATGCCCAGAAAGCCGAAATCCATGTTCACGATTCCGGGAAGGCCCATGCGCTCTGTCTTTTCGCCCACATTCGACTCCTTGCCCGCGTCCCCGCCGGGAGGTTTTTCCCTGGGAATCTAGCATGGCCCACCCCCAGCGCCAAGAGATTCGGACCGGTTACGAAGCCCCGTCCCGGCGTTGCCGGAATACAGCCTTCGCAGAAGGGGCCGCGCCCGGTTCCGGCTCTTTTCGCGCCTGGCGCCCGAAGCTGGCGAGCGGTTCGGGCGCATGGACGCGGCCGATGCGCCGGGGTGTTTTTTCCCGGCCGCGCTCCGCGTCGACGGACCAATCGCCGGGAAAGGGCAAACGCCGCGACCGACCGCCCCGTTTGCGGCGCCCCCCTTGTTTTACGCGTCATTTTCAGCTAGGCATGGCGGATTCACCACCGTTTCCGCTCGCCGCGAAGCCCTTCGCCGGCTTCGCGGAAAGACGGAACGCGGCGGACGTCCGCAGCGGCAAACACCCATCGGGAGAATGGAATGAATCCGGTTCGCGCTATCGTCCTGGCTTGCGCGCTGCTTTTCCTGGCCTGCCCCGCCTTCGCCGGCGAGACCGAGGAACTCAAGCAGATGCTCCAGGCCATGCAGCAAAAGATCCAGGCGCTGGAAACGAAAATCGACGATCTGGAGAAAAAGGAGAGCGAGCGCGCCGTGGCCGAAAGCGAGGCCGCGACCAAGACGCAGGCGGCCGCGACCGATGAAAACGTTTTCTCGAAAACCCTGAAGGAGGCCAAGGCCGACCTCGGAGAGCTGAAGAACACCTTCGACACCCGGTTCGGGAAATTCACCATCCACGGCAATTTCATAGGCTACGTCCAGGGGGACAACGCTGTGGACATCGCCGGGATCTACTATCCGGAGAACGCCGGGGCCGGTTTTTCCACCAACCTCATGATCAACTGGATTCCCGTCGAAGACACGGAACTCTATTTCCAGCTCCAGTACGCCAACGGCCTCGGGCCCGACAAGGATCTGCGCAACAACAACGCCATTCTTGCGCGCCTCAACAAGATCACCACCGATCCCGACCCGAACAATCCCTCTGTGGTCCTCAAGTACGCCATGCTCACCCAGTACCTGTATGACCGCAAACTCTTCTTCTCCCTGGGCAAGGCCGACCAGGAGACCTACATCGACCAGAACGTCTACGCAGGCGACGCCTACTCCCAGTTCCTGGGCATGCCCTTCAACAAGGACCCCGTCCTGGACATCGAGGACGACCAGACGCCCATGTTCGCCGTGGGCTACAACCCCACCCCGGAATTCGGCGTGACCGCCATGTTCAATTCCTCCTCCACCGCCCTGGCCGCGCCCCAGAACAAGAAAAACGGCTTCGACGACATCTTCATGACGCCCTTTCTCGGCGGAGAGGTCACCTGGTCGCCCAAATTCGACGGCCGCCAGGGCAACTACCGCTTCTACGGCTGGACCCAGACCTATCCCCACCCCGTGCTTACCAATAACCCCAACGAGACGGGCGACCAGCCGGGTTACGCCTTCGGCGTGAGCTTCGACCAGGAAGTGTCCGACATGGTCGGACTTTTCATGCGCGGCGGCTACCACAACGAGGCGGTCTACACCATGCCCTGGACCGTGGCTTACGGCGCGAGCCTCAAAGGGCTCATCCCGGGCCGGGACGACGACGTACTGGGCCTTGGCATAGCCCAAGTCTGGTCCAACCCCACGATCTATACCGGCGGCATCGAGCACCATTTCGAGGCGTACTACCGCTACGCCTTCAACCAGTACTTCGCCGTGGCTCCGGACTTCCAGGCCGTGGTCCAGCCCCAGGGCGATTCCGGCAACCCGGCCGTGCTCTCGGGCGCCATCCGGGGAGAATTCCACTTCTAGCGTCGCATCCTCGAAGAAAGCGTATGTTTTCGAGAATAACATGCTGATATATTTATTTTTATCTTAAAAAATACAATGGTATTTTTTACGGGACGCCACACGAGGGGCGCGCCTTCAAAATGACCGCATGGGCATTGTAACGATGCGCCAGCATTATCCTTCTCGTTGCAGGGGTCTTCGCGGCCGTAAACGGGACGGACCCCGTTGGCGAACCGTCCGGAAAGCGCCTATTTCCCGCCGTACGTCTTCACCAGATCGACCGTATTCGCATCGGCGAACCGGCGGTAGACCCGGGCATGCGCGATCTTGCCGTCCTTTATGCCGTACCACCCCGCATCGTAGAAGATTTCCGTCTCCCCTTTCTTGCGTTCCCTGATGTAGAAGCCGTCCGCCACGGCCGTAAGCTCGATTTGCAGTTCCACGGCCACGAGATCGCCCTGTTTGACGTAATTGACCAGGGTGATCGTCTCCTTGACCACGGAACTCAAAACCGTGGAGAAATGGTCCGCCAGATTCCCCGCCCCATGGATGGTGAAGCCCGTTTTCTCGAATATGGCGTCCTCGGCGTAGTATTTGGGGACAAAAGCGTAAAAATCGCCTGAATTGAAATCATGCAGATAGGTTTCAAACCCTTCCCGCGTATCGATCATGCCTTCCCTCCGCGCTGCGCTTTCCGTCGTTACAGGCCGTGATCCAGGCCTCATACGCCTCAACCGTCTTGAGGGGCCTTCGCGGCATGCCGCGCCTCCCTTTGCAGCGGGGCCAGAAGCCAGTCCAGCCCCCGCTCGTTTTCCAGGGCCCAGATTCGCCTGATGACGTCCCCGGCGGTCTCCTGATCCGTGAGATTGGCCAGATAGGCTTGCGCCTTGGCCTCGATCTCCCCATCCTCGAGCGGCGCCCGGGGGTCCCCCTTGGGATAGTCCAGACCGGCCTCGAGCGGCGCCCGGCCCTCGACGCCAACCACGATGCGGCAGGGGGATTTTTCAGGATAAACGGCCGTCATGGCCGGATCGTCGAAAAGAACGATCTTGGACATCAACGCCTGTAAATCCTTGGAACCGGCCGTCTCGTCGCTGAAGGAACCGTAATCGATGGTCCCCCATATAAGCGCCGCCGCCACGCAATAGGGCAGGGAATGGGTCCGGCCCGCCCGGCTGACGGGCCTGGCGGAATCGGGCGTTCCGGCTTGGACCATGGCCATGTGGTAATTCGAAACCTCCACCTTCGTGACGCGCGAAAGGTCGAGCCCGGCGAACGCGGGATGCAGCATGAGGGCCGCGTCGATGGCCGTCTGGCAAAACACCAGGGCCTGCCAGCGCTTGAACACGATGCGCGCGAGGTCCGGCGGCTGGTCCATGAACGAAGCGGCGTGGGGCAGGAAACGGTCCACTCCGGCCTCGCCGCCGTAGATGTCCACCGGCCCGTGGAAACCCGCCCGGGCCATGACGGCGGCGCTCACCCCGCGCATGGCGCAGGAGGCGTAGGTGCAATGCTTCCAGTCCGTGATCACGCCCACCCCGGCCTGGTTGGGGTTGAGCCCCATGGCCCCGGCCATGCGCTGGGCCTCGGCCAGCTCCTTTTGGGATAATCCCAATACGCTCCCCGTGATAAGCGCGGTATAGAGACCCGAGGCGGCGTCGTGGTCGAATCCGCCGCCCTCCGGGTCGTAATAGTCGGAAAAGGCGCAGGAGAGGACGTAGGCCAGATGCATGGCCCGCAGGAAATCCCCGCCGCCGAGGCCGCGCCACTGGCTGAGCGTCAAAAGCAGGGAGACGTTGTCCGAAGGATGGTTGCCTCCCATGTGGTCCGGGGAAAGGTAGGTGTTCACCAGATCGCTGCGCCGCCCCAGAATGGCGTTCATGAACACGGCGTGGACAAGCTGGGCCTTGCGGCCCGTCCCCCAGACGGTCACGCCCGCTTCGTCCGGGAAAAAGGCGGCGTAGCGCCTGAAGTTCCCGATCATGGGCGCGTCCTGAAGCGAGGCGCATATCCCCGCGTAGGAATCCAGCAGATGGCGCTTGAGCAGATGGAGCGTTTCCCCGGAAAGGGGTTTTGCTTGCAAGGCGAGCGTTTTCTGGGCGATCACGTCTTCGAGCGTCACGGGAACCTCCTCTTCCGGCGATACGCCGTAAAAAGACACGACGCCTGCGCGCTGGCCCTTTTCCTAAACCTCTATCCCAACCAGGGCGCCATGCAAAGCGATTGCGCGGATTTTCCGCGCTCGCCGCGCCGTCTTGCGCCCGCGTTCGCCGCCCTTGCCCATCGGCCCATCCCCGGGTAGATTGCGCCCTCCCGCCAGCTTCATTCACCAAAGGACGTTCATGACCGCCACGCAAAAAATGCCGCCCGTGTTCGGGCGCGACGTCGCCCTGGCCATGCTCGGGGTCAACCTCATGGTGCTGACCGCCACGCTCGACATGAGCATCGTCAACATCTCGCTGCCCACCCTGGTCACGGTCCTGAATACGGATTTCCCCACCGTGCAGTGGGTCGTCCTGAGCTACGTCCTGGCCATCGCCTGCCTGCTGCTGCTCTTCTCGCGCCTGGGGGACATGAAAAGCAAGAAAACCATCTTTTCGAGCGGATTGATCGTCTTCGCCCTGGGGTCGCTTTTGTGCGGCATCGCCCCGGATGTCCATTTCCTCATCGCCGCCAGAGGGCTTCAGGGCGTGGGCGGCGCCATGAGCCAGGCCCTGGGCCTGGCCATCATCACGGAAATCGCCCCCCCGACCGCGCGGGGACGGGCCATCGGCATCGTGGGCGCGTCGGTCTCCCTGGGCCTGTGCCTGGGGCCGCCCCTCGGGGGCATGCTCATTGAACTGGCGGGCTGGCGCTTCATTTTCCTGGTCAACCTGCCCATCTGCCTTGTCGCCTACCTGACCGTGCGGCGCTATCTGCCGGAGCTGCCCCCCGTGCGCCCGAACCAGCGCTTCGACATCGCCGGGGCGGTCATCGCCTTCCTGTCGCTCGGCTCCTACGCCCTGGGCATGACCATGGCCGAAAGCGCCGGATTCGGCGCTCCCGCGACCATCGGCCTTCTGGCCGCCTCCGCCGCGACCTTCGGCCTGTTCATCCTGACGGAAATGCGCGTCAAGGAACCCATGCTGGACCTCAGCCTGTTCAAGAACCTGCTTTTCAGTCTGAACCTCATCATGGGCGTGCTCGTGTTCCTTTCCCTGGCGGGCGGCTTCATCATTCCGTTCTTCCTGCAAAGCGCCCAGGGACGGGGACTCGGCGAGGCGGGTCTGCTCATGATGGTGGTGCCCCTTTGCATGGGCGTGGTCTCGCCCAAAGCCGGGGCGCTCTCGGACCGGTTCGGCTCCCGGATCATCTGCCTGATCGGACTCGTCATCCTTTCCTTCGGCTGCTTCACCACCAGCCTTTTGACCATCTCCTCGCCCTGGTGGGTCTACCTTTTGTGCCAGGCGCCCATCGGCTTCGGCGCGGGCATCTTCCAGTCCCCCAACAACAGCGCCATCATGGGCGAGGTCCCCATGCATCGCCTGGGCGTGGCCTCCGGGCTCATCAACTACTCGCGCATCTTCGGCCAGACCAGCGGGCTGCCTCTTATCGGCGTCATCTTCACCGCCATCGTATCCCACGTGACCGGTCATCCCATGCACGCGGATGTCATGACCGCCCCGGCCGAGGCCTTGGCCAAGGGCGTCACCGGCGCCTACCGCATCCAGGCCTACATGCTCCTGGCGACCTGCATTCCGGCCGCGGCGGCGGTCTATTTCGACCGGCGCCGGAAGCGGCGGGCCCAGGCTTCCTCAGGCGAATCGCAAACGCCATGAAAAAGCCGGGGCCCCGCGCATTTTCCGCGCGAAGCCCCGGTCTTCGAACCATTCCCGAAGCGCCCGCCTCCGTGGCCGCGGCCGCCGCTTGCCCTATTGCTTGATGAAATAGACCCCCGCGCCCAGAAGAGCCACCCCGAGCAGGCGCTTGGCGTCAATGGGGATGACCGGATAGCCGAACAGGCCGAACTGGTCGAGCAGGAGCGACCCCAGAAGCTGGCCGGTCAAAAGCAGGGCGATGAGCGTCCCGGCGCCCATGCGCGGCGCGAGAAAGGTCATGGCCACCACGATGTAGGCCCCGATGAGGCCGCCCACCCATTGCCACAGGGCGGTCTGGTGAAAGCCCGCCGACAGGTTGAGCGGCGCGCGCGAAACGAAAATCCAGCATAAAAGCCCCATCGTCCCCACGGCGAACGAGGCGAAGGCCGCCGCCACCGGCCCGCCGATGACGGATCCGAGCCTGGAATTGATCCCGGCCTGCACGGGGAAAATCAAGCCTGCCAGCAAGGCCATGGGAATGAACAAGAACTTCATGAACGCCTCCAGCCTCCGCGATGATGTAAAAAAGAAAGCCGGGCAAAGGCGGGCCGTTCCCGCCTTTGCCCGGCTCTTCGCAAAATCAGTAGCGAATGTCCCGCACGCTCTTGCCGATGGGCGCAAGGGCCAGCTGGGCGAGCTTCAGATGCTGCAAGCCGAACGGAATGCCGATGATGGTGATGAAATTGGCCAGGGCGCAGAACAGATGCCCGAGAGCGAGCCAGATGCCCGCGAACACGAACCAGATCAGGTTGCCGAGAAGCCCGAGGTTGCCCGTGCCGATGTCCTCCTGACCGGTGACCTCGCTTCTCACCACCACCTCCTTGCCGAACGGCCACAGGGAAAGGCTCCCCAGGGTGAAACAGGCCCGGCCCCAGGGAATGCACACGATGGAGATGAACATGATCACCCCGGCCAGATACCAGCCGATGGCCATCCAGAAGCCGCCCAGAAACAACCAGAGAAGGTTCATGAGAAAATTGACCGGCGCCATGAAATGCTCCTTTTTCGCCTCGCGCCCCCGCGACGCGCGCACGCGAATGGGAGGGACGTTCTGTTCGTTTCGACCCGTTTTCTAAAAAAAGCGGCCTCTTCCCTTCAATGGGCGCTCGTATGGAGTCCCAAGAAATAAAGACCACCCTCTCTACTTTAAAACAATGCGAAGAGCTTATTGTCCCCGAAGCGGGCATGCTTTCGTCAAGAAGGCGATGTTACGCGCCCCCGGCCGCGCCCCCGAGCCTGTCCATGAGCGCTCCCAGAGCCTTCAGATGGCGCTTTTCCTCCTCGGACAGGAGAAGAAGCGTTTCGCGGCTCTCGGCGGCCTCGTCGCGCGCCGCCAGCCGGGCGTACAAATCAAGAGCCTGAGCTTCGATGTTCATGGCCAGCTCCAGCGCCTCGGCCGCGTCCTCGGGCGCCCCGCCCAGGTTCTCCAGATACTCTTCCCCGCTCATGCCGCCTTCCAGGCCGTCCTCCCGGGCGCCTTCCCCGGCCAGACGGTCCAGCTCCTCCATCGAGGCCCCGGGATCGTGGCGTTGCAGGAGCTTGAACACCCGCGCCTTGTGCTTTTCCTCGAAACCGGACAACCGGCGAAAAGTCGCGGCCGTCTCCTCGTCCTGAGCCTTTCCGGCCATGTCGGCGTAATAACGCCCCAAGAGCAGCTCCATGCCGTAGGCCGCCCGCAGAACGCCCTTGGGCGACTCGTCCCCGCGCAGGATGTCGAACCCTTTCGCCGCCTCCCCAACGGCCGCCGCGCCCGTCCAGGCCATCATGCCCCCAAGCATGTTGTAGACCGTGGGAAACCCCTGGCCGGAAAGCAGCTTGGCCGCCGCCGAACTGCGTCCGCCCGACTTGCAATAGGTGAGCACGGGCTTTTCCTTGTCAAGCTCTCCCGCCCTGTCCGCCAGCTCGGGCAAGGGGATATGCGCGGCGCCCGGGATGCGCAGCTCCTCGTATTCCCAATCCTGGCGCACATCGAGCAGGGTGAAGTCCTCGTTCTTGCGCCGGGCTATGTACTGTCTGACCTCGTCCACGGTCATGTCGACGGGCCCTCTGGGAGCGCCGCCGGATTCCCCTTCACTCTCGAAAAAACGATCGAATTTGAAGCGGAGGAAATCCACGTAGGGACCGAGCTTTTTCATGCCGTCCTTCCTTGATTTGCGCTGCGCGCATTCATGAACTATGTTCGCCTCGTCGTAGCCCACATTATCGCCGGAAACGGCGCAAAGGCAAGAATTCATGAAACGCGCGATCTTCGGGGAAATGCTGCTTCTTTTGGTCCTGTCCGCCCTGGCGGGCGCGGGCGCCAACCTGCTGCGCCCCGACCCTCTGCCCTTTCTCGGCGACCCCGCCGCCCAGGCGGCCAAGGAGATTTCCGCCAAGGGACTCGGTCCCATGACCCCGGTCAAGGCCGCCGCCTTTCTCGATGCGAACGGCGTCTTCTTCCTCGACGCGCGCACGCCTGAGGAATACGCGGCCGGACACGTCAAGGGAGCGAAGAACCTGCCCTACGAAGCCATCTTCGGCGATCTCGCCGCCGCCGCGAAGGACTATCCGAAGGACGCCATCCTCATCGTCTATTGCGGCGATCCGGCTTGCGGCAAAAGCGAGGAACTGGCCGAAGCCCTCAAGGCCTCGGGCTTCCCCAACGTGGCCGTCATTCCCGAAGGCATGGAAGGCTGGAAGGCCATGAACCTTCCCACGGAGGCGGGAGAATGAAATTCATGACGACCCTGGCGCGCATCCTCCTCGGCGCGGTCTTCCTTTACGCCGCCTACGACAAGATCCTGCACCCCGAGGCCTTCAGCCTCATCGTGCAAAAATACCGCATCCTGCCGCCTCAGTTCGCCAACCTGATCGCCATCTTCCTGCCCTGGCTGGAAGCCGTGTGCGGGCTGGCCCTGGTGACCGGGATCAAGTCCCGGGGCGCGGCCTTTCTGGTCACCCTGCTCATGGTCGTGTTCATCGCCGCCCTGGGATTCAATTTCCTGCGCGGCCTGGACGTGCAATGCGGCTGTTTCGGCACGGACCCGGCCAAGGGCGACGCTAGAATGGACCTCATCCGCGACGCCGCCATCCTGCTTTTGGCGGTCATCGTCCTGGCCGCCCAAAGCGCCAGGAAAGATCGCCGCAGCCTGCTCTGACCAAAAAGGGCCGGACCGGTCCACGCCGGTCCGGCCCCGTTCATAAGCCGCACAATCCCCCGCGCTCAAACCATGGACGCCGCCGCGGCCGCCGCGACGACGACGCCGCCCCACAACAGCCCCATGGGATCGCGCGGAAATTCCCCCCGCCAGGCCTCGGGACGGTCCAGGCCGCGCGCCGCGATGGCCAGCGTCCAGCTCCAGGTCTTCTGACTGATCGCCCGAAGGCCCGCCGATGGATACAAGACCGCCGTCTGCCAGAATCCCATGCCCTGACAGCGCATGACCACCGAACGCCGCACCTTGGCCATCACCTCCCAGCACAGCGGCAGGCTGTGCGCCATGAGCGCCAAGGCCAGGGCCGCCGTCCAGGCCCGCTTGCCGAGCGCCGGCCGCAACGCCCAGGAAAACGCCATGCCCAGCTCCCGGGCGGAGGCCGCCGCCGACAAGGACAGGCCCAACAGGATAAGGGCCAGCAGCTTGGCGCCCAAAAGCCCGGCGTCGCCCGCCAGGGCCCAGGACGGCGCCTGACCGCCCCAGAGATCAAACCCGAATTTCAACGCCGACCAGAAAATCACGAAAACCGCATTGGCCCGAAGCGTCGCCCTGCCAACGGGCATCCTGGAGGAAAGCGCAAGACACAGCCCAACGAACGCCGCCAAAAAGACGCCCGTCCCGATGGGCCCCGCCCTCCACGCCAACGGCCCAAGCGCCAACGCGACGCCCATCTTGACCCGGCCGTCCATCGCCGCCACCCGTCGCGCTAAACCCATGGGGGGCCTCCGGCGGCCAGAGGGGAAACCCTTTTGTTTTTCACGAAAAAAAAGACAGGGTTTCCCCTCTGGACTCCCCTTCCTAAAGAAAAAACCGTATTTCGCTTCGCGGCGTCCGTTCTCATGCGCCTCTTCCTTGCCTGTGGCTCACACGCTGGAGCAACGTACCATGAAATTCACCGCGTCCCACAAAACACCCGCTTGCATTCATGGCCGCGACGCGGCATCCTTCGTAAAATTCGAGACCAGAGACATGGAGACCCAAACCGTGCCCCACGCCGACGCCCCGAGGAAAGCCGGAAACGCCAGCCTCCGCGACATATTCATGTCCCATTTCATGACATGCGTCTTCATCGGCGTGGTCTTCCTGGATTTCATCGAAGGATACGCCCACCCCTGGATCAAGGAGATATTCCCAGGCAAAGACGCGCTCTCCACCCTGGGCGTGGCCGCCATCAACGGCTTGGCCACCGCCGCCGTCGTCTACCTGATCAGCCTGGAGCGCGCGATCAGACGCCGCCGCAAAACCCTCATCCTCTTCGCCACCCTCTCAACAAAAGAACGCCGCCGCGCCACAGGCATCGCCTTCATCACCGGCGTCAGCATCGCCAGCCTCTACCTCTCCTCCTGGGGATTGCCGCTCATTTGCCTCATCCTGGGCGTGGTCATCCTGCGACTCAGGGAATTCTTCCGCCGCGTCACCCGCATGCTCCGGCCTGGGCGGGCCATCACCTGGGAAGACGCCGGATACCTCATCCAAATCTACGTCACCCTGCTCGTGGCCTTCACCATGCTCAACATCACCCTGCAATGGATATCCGAAGCCCTGCCGAACGTCCCCCCCGCCTTCAACGCCATCCAGGGGCGGCATTTCCTCATCGACGCCCTCTATTTCAGCGTGTCCCTCATGACCACCGTGGGCTTCGGCGACATCCACGCCATTTCCCCCCTGGGCAAGGCCTTCGTCGCCTTCGAATGCCTGACCAGCTACTTCACCCTGGCGCTTATCATCGGCGCCATCACCCGGGGCGTGGCCCAACCGGTCCAGGAACGCGACCTCAAAAAGCCGGCGCCTCCAGGCGAAAATACGCCAGGTACTCCTGATTCCCCTTCGGCCCCTTGATCCGCGAGGGAACGCTGCCCACAAGCGCCAGCGAAAGCTCCTCCCCGCAAAACCGCACGACGTCCGCGACGGCCGCAAGCCGCGCCCCCTCGTCGCGCACCACCCCCTTGTCCGTCTGATGCGGCCCCACCTCGAACTGCGGCTTGATAAGCGCCACCACCTCGCCGCCGGGCTTCAAAAACCGCACGCACGACGGCAATATCTTCGTCAACGAAATAAACGAGACGTCGCTGACCACCACGTCCACTTTCTCCGGCAACAGCTCCTCGGGCGCATGCCGCAAATTCACGCCCTCCATCGAAACCACCCGCCCGTCCGCCAGCATCCGCTCGTGCAACTGGGCCCGGCCCACGTCCACCGCATACACGCGCGCGGCGCCATGCTGCAACGCGCAGTCCGTAAACCCCCCGGTCGAAGCGCCCGCATCCAGAACGACCTTCCCGGTAAAATCCACCCCGAACGCCTCGATCGCCGTCAACAGTTTGTAGCCGCCACGGCTCACGAACCGCTCCGGCTCCGTAAGCCCAAGCTCGACGTCCTCCGCGAACTGCCGCCCCGGCTTGTCGATGGGAATCCGCCGGTCGCCGTCCAGGCAATAGGCGCGACCCGCCATGATCAGCCGCTTGCCCCGCTCGCGGCTCTCCACATGCCCCTGGTCGTACAGAAGCTGATCCGCCCGTAGTTTCGTCTTGGCCATAATGCTTGCTATGCCTCCGGCGGCCAGGGGGAAGGGGGAACCCTCTTTGAGGAAGAGGGTTCCCCCT
>CALGYO010000157.1 GCA_937934715.1 uncultured Desulfovibrionaceae bacterium
CCTGTCCCACCTTTCGGAGTTCCAGCCCCTCAATCTCGGCCGGCATCTGCTTCTGGACGAGGTCACCGAGCGCAACCTGGAAATCTTCCAGCGCCTGGACGGCCGCAAGGGGCCGGGCACCTTGTGTCACGTGGTGGACAAGACCATGACCCCCATGGGCGGGCGGCTCCTGGAAACCTCCCTGCGCCAGCCCTTCCTCGATCTCGCCCCCATCCTGGAAAACCAGGAGGCCGTGGCCTTTTTCGTGGAAAACGACGCGGCCAGGGCGCGCGTCAGGAAACAGCTGGACGAGGTCTACGACCTGGAGCGCTTAAGCACGCGCATCGCGCTCAACCGCTGCGCGCCCAAGGATTTCACGGCCCTGCGCCAGAGCCTGTCCCGCCTTCCGGCCATCGAGGCCGATCTGCGGGCAGCCCTGGGCGAAACGTCCGAAAAGCCCCAGGCCCTGTGCGGACTCCTCGAAACCTGGGACAACCTCGAGGACCTGCGCGACCTGCTTGAACGCTCCATCGTGGATTCCCCGCCCGTGCTCATCACCGAGGGCGGGCTTTTCAAGCCGGGCTACCGGCCCGAGCTGGACGAGCTTTTGGACCTCACCGAGCACGGCGAGCAGAAGCTCAAGGAGCTCTTGACCCAGGAGCAGGAGGCCAACGCCCTGCCCAAGCTGAAACTCGGCTACAACCGGGTCTTCGGTTACTATTTCGAGCTGACCAAGGCGGCGGGCTATCCGCCCGAGCATTTCATCCGCCGCCAGACCCTGGCCAACGCCGAGCGCTACGTCACCCCGGACCTCAAGGAGCTCGAGGAAAAGCTTCTGGCCTCGGGCGAACGGCGCAAGACGCTCGAATACAATCTCTTTCTGGAACTGCGCGAAACCGTGGCCGCGCGGCGGGACCGGCTCATGCGCCAGGCGGGCGCTCTGGCCCGGCTGGACCTGTGGCAGGGCCTGGCCGAGGCGGCGAGCGCCTGGGACTGGACGCGCCCGGCCCTCACGACGGACCTCGCCATCGAAATCCGGGCGGGCCGCCATCCGGTCATCGAAGCCGTCCAGGGCGGCGCGGGCTACATCCCCAACGATCTCACCCTGGACGCGGACCGCAGGATGCTGCTCATCACCGGCCCCAACATGGCCGGAAAATCCACCGTCCTGCGCCAGACCGCCATCATCGTGATACTGGCGCAAATCGGCTCCTACGTTCCGGCCTCCTCGGCCCGCATCGGCATCGCGGACCGCATCTTCTCCCGGGTGGGCGCCTCGGACAATCTGGCCCAGGGCCAAAGCACCTTCATGGTGGAGATGATGGAGACCGCCCGCATCCTGCGCCAGGCGGGACGGCGCAGTCTCGTCATCCTGGACGAGATCGGACGCGGCACCAGCACCTACGACGGTCTGGCCCTGGCCTGGGC
This sequence comes from uncultured Desulfovibrionaceae bacterium, assembly GCA_937934715.1. Classification (GTDB taxonomy): domain Bacteria; phylum Desulfobacterota; class Desulfovibrionia; order Desulfovibrionales; family Desulfovibrionaceae; genus CALGYO01. The sequence goes on from CALGYO010000157.1 coordinate 1,408, forward strand.
CGTGGTGGAGGATCTTTCCCTGCGCCAGGGAAAAAACGGCGAGCCCGGCGGCGTGCGCACGCTCTTCGCCACCCATTACCACGAACTCACCAAGCTCGAGGGAACCCTTCCGGGGGTGCGCAATTTCAATATCGCGGTCAAGGAATGGCGCGGGGAAATCATCTTTCTGCGCCGCCTGGTCCCGGGACCGGCGGACCGCAGCTACGGCATCGAGGTGGCCCGGCTGGCCGGAGCGCCCCAGAAAGTGGTGCAGCGGGCCAGGGAGATCCTGGCGGACCTGGAACGGGTGCGCGACGGCAAGGCGGACGCCGCCAAAAAGGACCTGGGCCAGCCGGTTCTCCCGGGACTGTGGACCCATTGTCCTCCCGCGGGATCTGGCGAGGCCGGGGATCAGGGCGATCCGGGCGCATCCCCCGCCCATCCCATGGTTGACGAGCTTTCCGCTCTCCAGATAGACCGGCTGACGCCCCTTGAGGCGCTCGGCATTTTGAGCGACTGGAAAAACAAATGGGCCAAAGACAGGAACTAAGGAGTCCAGAGCGATGAATCATTTCGAGTACCGCGACGGCGAGCTTTACGCGGAAGACGTCAAGGTCGCGGACCTGGCCGCCGAATTCGGCACCCCGCTTTACGTGTACAGCGCCGCCACCCTGCGCCGCCATTTCGAGGCCTTCGATTCCGCCTTCAACGGGCTGCCCCACATGACCTGCTATTCGGTCAAAGCCAACTCCAACCTGTGCCTCATCAAATTCCTCAAGGATCTCGGCGCGGGCATGGATATCGTTTCCGGGGGCGAACTGCACCGGGCCCTGGCGGCCGGGGTTTCGCCCGAAAAAATCGTCTACTCCGGCGTGGGCAAGCGAGCCGAAGAGATCAAAAAGGCCCTGGGCGCCGGGATCCTCATGTTCAATGTGGAGTCCACCGGCGAGCTCGAACGCCTGAGCCAGATCGCCTCGGGCATGGGCAAGACCGCCAGGATCAGCCTGCGCATCAACCCCGACGTGGACCCCCAGACCCACCCCTACATCTCCACCGGACTCAAGAAGAACAAGTTCGGCCTGGACATGGACCTGTCGCTGACCACCTACGCCAAGGCCATGAAGATGCCCGGCATCGAGCCCGTCGGCATCGACTGTCACATCGGCTCCCAGCTGACCAGCATCGAACCCTTCCTGGAAGCCCTGGACCGGATCATGCGCTTTAACGACAAGCTCGCAAGCGACCTCGGCCTGTCCGTGAAATACCTGGACCTCGGCGGCGGGCTCGGCATCCCCTACAACGAGGAGGAGCCGCCCCATCCCACGGAATACGGCCAGGCCTTAAGCGACGCCCTGAAGGGCCGCGACATGACGCTCATCCTGGAGCCCGGCCGGGTCATCGTGGGCAACGCGGGCATCCTCGTGACCGAGGCGGTCTATTGCAAGCGCACCCCGAGCAAGGATTTCATCATCGTGGACGCGGCCATGAACGATCTGGTGCGTCCGTCCCTCTACGGCTCCTACCACGCCATCCGCGAGGTCAAGCCCCAGGGCCGCCCCAATCTCAATGTGGACGTTGTGGGCCCCATCTGCGAATCCGGCGATTTTCTGGCCCGGGACCGCGAGATTCCGGCCGTGGAGCCGGGCGAGCTTCTGGCCGTCTCGTCAGCGGGCGCCTACGGCTTCACCATGTCCTCCAACTACAATTCCCGCCCCCGGGCCGCCGAGGTTCTTGTGGACGGGAATAAAGCCAAGCTCGCCCGCAAGCGGGAAAGCTACGAGGACCTGATCCGCCTGGAAACGGACTGCCTGGGCTGATCGCCGCATCCTCGATTTTCGCGAAATCGGGCGGGATTTGTTCCCGCCCTTTTTTTAATCCCTTGATGACGTCCGTCACGCCCGTTCCCGGGTTCCCGGCTGCGCCGGACGGGGCGGCCCCGATCTGGACAGCCGGCGCGGCCCGGGACATCCGGACAAACGGCGCGTGAGGCGGCCGCGCCCTTGCTGGGCGGAAGGGAATCCGCGCCAAGGCTCCCCCCCGCTCAGGCCCCTCCCGGGCGAAGCGGTCCGGTAAACCGCCGGGCGGGGATTCTTCGCGACGGACGCCCCCGGCCGTACGCCCCCCTCTTCCAGTATCTTTTCAATCATGCGGTTTTCAACTTGTATTCCCGCCCAGGCAAACGATGTGACGCCCCTCGAAAAAACGCTCATATTTTGCAGCGGTTGAAAATAGCGGACAATTGTAACGCCTGGATCGAACCCGGCGTATTAAAGACAGCCCCTCCCCTTTTCCCCTGGCGTCTCTTGCGACGGCCTGGCGCAAAAATGCGTCGTCATGACTTTGCCATGAAAATTTCCGGGAGGAATTTAGCGGTAACAATTTTCTCAAAATAGCGGTAGGGGAATACATTGGCCTTGGATCGCCCTGACGCGAGCAGCCTTTTCGTTCGCGCGACTAGTGTGGCGTCCACGAAGAACGTGGACACTTGTCTTGCAGACAATACGCTGAAATAGTTGTTTTTTCCTCGAAAACATGAACATATTCTTCGAGGACGCGGCACTCGTGAGTTGGCCGATATGGACGCCGTTGACGACGGGACCATGAGAACGCCCCTCTCCCCGGCCGCCCGCTCTTCCGGGCGAGGAACCCGGACGGATCGCTCCGCGCGCGGCATGCCGCAAGGAGCAAGGAAAGACCGCATGACATATACGCTCATCCAGGCCATGCGGGGATTGCTCGCCGTCGGCGTCGTTTTCGCCCATTGTCTCATTTTTCTCGGCGTTTACGGAGACCCTATCTATCCGGAATACCTTCCCGACATTTTCGGCGGCATCCCCTGCATGTTCTTCGCCATATCGGGTTTTTTCATGGCCATGCTGGTCGACCGCGCGTCCCCGAATTTCCTGCCCCAAAGGCTGCTTCGGGTCTATCCGACCTATTTCATCATCCTGGCCCTGGCCTACCTGTTGCGCTCGCTGACCAGCATGCCGCTGAATTTCTCGGATTTCTTCGCCATTTTGCCCCTTTTTCCCTTCAAGGAAGGACTCGACTACAAGCTCGGCATCGAATGGACCCTGCTTTACGAAATGTTCTATTATCTCGTCTGCGCGGTCTTTTGCCTCAAGAGCTTGCGCACGCGTTTTCCCGCGTTCCTGACGGGCTGGTTCCTGGCCACCCTGGCGGGCGGCTTTTTTTTATCCGTGCCCCCGGTCAAGCCCTCGCTTGCGACCATCTGGCTTTCCATCTGGAACATCGGCTTCATCGGCGGCGCGCTGACCTATTATTTCCTGAAAAAAGAGCGCACCCGGACGATCCTCCTCGTCAGCCTGCTTCTTTGTCTCGCTTCGGCCATCGCGGTTTCGGCCATCTCGAACCAACATGTGCATCTGCTTCTCATGATCGGTCTGGGGGCTTGCCTGTCGGTGGCGGCGCTGGTCAAGCTGGAAACGGTGTTCCGCGCCCCCCGTTTTCTGGTCTCCCTTGGCGACAACTCCTACGCCCTCTATCTGGCGCACGTGACCATCATCCTGCTCATTTTCGATCTTTGGACGCGCTACGCGGGCATGCGCCCGGCGGCTCTCGCCGGAGCGCTGGCTTTCCTCGTCAGCCTTGCGGCTTCCTGGCCTCTGGGAAGAATGGACGTGGGCCTGCACAAACGTCTCAAAGGCTATTTCAAGGACCTTGCCGCCAGACGGCGGGAAACCTCCCGCCTTGTGGACCTTGAGGACCAGGGGACGGTTCCGGCGGCCGCAGGGAACAAGCAGGGGTAGCCCGGCGCGGCCGGCGCGCGCCTGCGGCGGCGTTTCGCCGGAAAACGGCCTCTGGCTTTTCCGGCCCGATGGCGGGCCGGATTGTGCGCCCTTTTTTCTCTTGCCTTCATGCCAGCCCGGGAGTATAGGCCCTCTCCTTCAAAACGCCGCTTTCCCTTCACGCGGACGCGTTGACCTTTTTCGCGGGGAGAACTATCTTTGCGAGAAGGAAAATCAGCGGCGGCGAAACATCGCCAAGTGAACCCCGGGACGCGGCCTGTCGCGTCTTTCGCCTCGCGGCCGGGGCCTTTCAGGAGCGTCGTATGCATCCCCTTATTCCCGTGCTTGTCACCCTTCAGATCGTTTTTTGCGGCGACAGCCTGACCAAGGGCTGGGAAACGTCCAATCTTTTCGCCGACAACGCCAAGATTTACGTCAACGGCGTGAAAAGCTGCACCTCGGCCGACGTGCTGAACCGCATCTCCGAGATCGCGGGGCGCCAGCCCCAGAAGGTCTTCCTCATGGTGGGGGTCAACGAGATCGGCGCCCCGGACAGGATCGTGGCCAACCACGAACGCATCATCGAGGCGATCCAGAAAACGTCGCCCTATACCAAGATCTACGTGCAAAGCATCCTGCCCACGCGGGTCTCCAACATCGACAACGCCGTCATCATCGAGACCAACCGCAGGCTGAAGGCGTTATGCCTCAAGCACAACGAATTCGTGAAATTCATCAACCTGTACGACGCCTTCACTGCGGACGACGGCAAACTCGGCCCGAATTTCACCGAGGACGGCATTCATCTGACGAAAAACGCCTATTCCCTCTGGAAAAAGCTTATCGTCAGCCAGCTCTAGCCCCGGCGGTCCAGCGCTTATTCAAGGCCAGGGCGGCCCCACGGCCGCCCTTTCTTTCACTCGCGCGGTTTCCGTTCCTCGCCGATGGAATGGTATTGGAACGCCTCCGGTACGCTTGCCCGCGCATGGGCGGGAACGAAGCTCGACCCAACGCTTTCAGCCCAAGTTCGCTCCCTCTCCATCCCCTTATACGGATGATCCGCTCGTCTCTCCCGGCAACGAACGCGCCCGCCAAGTCCGGGAGCGCCTTCGCGCGGACGGGGACGGCGCCCATTCATTGCGACGGTCCCGCCCGCGCGAAGACGCTCCCGGGCCATGGGACGCATTCTCCCGCCTCCGGACGGTCCCGGGCCCTGAAACCGCTTGGGGCCGAGGATTGACCTTTTCCCAAGGGCGCCTATACCTCATTGACATGGGAAAACATTCATGTCTGTCATAATCAAAAGGCTGCTGGCTCTGGCGGAAAAGCGGGGCGTATGCGTGGCGGAGCTTCCGGGGCTCGACAACGCGGGCTATTTCGTGGCCAACGACGGACGGTTCTTCATCTTCATCGACAGATCGCTTCGCGGCTACAAGAAAACCGCCGTGCTGGCCCATGAACTCGGTCATTTCGTCCGTCGCAGGATCGACACATTCGCAGTGGTACAAGACTGCGACATGCATCGCGAGCGGGAGGACATGGCGGACCGGTGCTCGAGAAGACTGCTCATGTTCGTGCGCAAAGGCCTGTGGGGGTAAGCCCGGGCCCGCAAAACGACGCCTCTTATTCCAACAAAGGAGAATTTTGTGAGCGACAAAAAGAAACTGGTGGAGATGAAGGAATGCGGCCTGACCTACGACGCGGGCGTTTTGCTCGGAAAACTGGCCGAAGGGCTGCGCGCGGGCAGGCTGACCTGCGACGCCGGAGACCCGCCCCTGGATCTTCCCCTGCCCAACGAGATCAAGCTTGAGCTGTCCATCAAGGAAAAAAGCAAGGACGGCGGCGTGAAACGCAAAATCGAAATCGAGTTGGAATGGGTCGAAAAACCCGGCGAATAACCGCGACATTTCGCGTTTAAAAGGGGAGGCCGTCCGGCCTCCCCTTTTTTTACGTCCTATGACGAGCGCACGCCCATTTTTTTCAGAATGGTCATGAGGGGGCACCAGTTCGTGAAGGCGGATTGCAGCAGATTCGCCCCCACGAAGGCGGTGAACCAAAGCCAGTACAGGGAATGCGCGACGGCCAGAATGACGCTCAGCAAGACAAACGCGCCGGCCACGCCGCGCAAAATGCGTTCCACGGTCATACGAGCCTCCTTTATTGCTCACCGTCCTTTCCGGAATCGGTCTTCGTGAAAACCGGGGCGCGTTTTTCCAAAAACGCGGCCATGCCCTCCTGGGCCTCGACGGAACCAAAGCATTGGGCGCTCAGCCGGGCGGACTCGAAAACCAGAAGATCGAGTTCCCTGGCGTTGGCCCGGGCCAGGGCTTTTTTGGCCATGGCCAATGCCTGGGGCGGCCTGGCGCAAAGCGTCCGGGCCAGCTCCATGGCCGCCTCCACGGCCCGCCCGTGGGGGGCGATCCGGTTGACCAGCGAAAGACGAAGGGCCTCCTCGGCGTCCACCGTCCTGCCGGTCATGATCAGTTCGGCGGCCAGCCCCGGCCCGACGATGCGGGAAAGCCGCTCGCACCCCCCGGCGCCCGGAATGATGCCGAGTCCGGTCTCGGGCAGGGCGAACCGGGCGGAAGCGGCCGCAATGCGCATGTCGCAGGCGAGCGCCAATTCGAATCCGCCGCCGAAGGCCGGTCCGTTCACCGCCGCGATCACGGGGATCCGCAGCCGCTCCAAGGCCAGAAGCGTCTTGTTCACCGGTTCGAGCCAAGCGAACGCTTCATGCTGAGACATGGACGACAGCTCGCGGATGTCCGCGCCGCTTTGAAAGGCCGCGCCCGCGCCGGTGAGGACGAGGACGCGCGCCTCGGGGTCGGCCGCGATGCGTTCGATAACCCCGCGAAGCTCCGCAATCATGACGCCCGTGATGGCGTTTCTCGCCTCGGGCCGATTCAGCGTCAACAGGACGATCCCGTCCTTTTTCTCCAGAGTGAGCGTCGTGAAACTCATGGCCCCTCCTCGGCGGTCTCCCGGTTCGCGCATGTCGCGCGCCGGTTGAGCCAAGACAATACGTCGTTTTTCGTCTTCGTCAAAATCGCCAGGGGAAAGGGCGGCCGGGCCGCCGCTACTCCACGCAGACGATGCCGTATTCCTCGCCGGTCAGGCAGCGCCCGCCCGAGGCCGTGACCTCGAACGTGTTCTCCACGCCCGGCATGCCGACGCCCTCGATGCCCATCTTGGGCTCCAGGGCCAGGACCATGCCCTCTTCGAGGGGCGCGTCGAACCCCTTGGCGATGACCGGATAGCCGTCGATGGCAAGGCCTATGCCATGACCGAGGAAAAAGACCTTGTTGCCGCCAAGCCCCATGAATCCTTCGGTTACGTTCTCCCGCGCCGCCATGTCCATGACCTTGGCGTAGAGTTCGGAAGGAATGGCCCCGGGCTTCAGATTCTCCGCCAAAAAGGCCTGAGCCCGGATGCAGAAATCGTGGCCCGCCCGGACGTCGTCAGGGAGCTTCGTTTCCGGCCCGGCGAAATAGACCTGGGTCTTGTCCGTGCAGTAGCCGTCCAGGACGAAGCCGATATCGCAGGTAAGGATATCCCCCTTTTTCCAGATCTTGCCCGCGCTGCCCATGAACGGCAGGGCGGGGTGTTCCCCGCGCAGGCCCACCGGGCCGTTGAACACGCTGGGATAGTTGCCGGAATCCCCGGCCGAGACGTGGCCGAGGAAGATTTCCTCGCCCTGGGCGCCCATGCGCATCTGTCCCTGGTGCCCCAGATTGAAGAAGGCCTGCCAGGCCTTGTGGGAGACCTCCCGCTCGCTCATGCCGGGCTTGATGAGCTTCGGCAGGTCCTCGTGCAGACCCTGATGGTGGCGGCCGCCGCACAGGCGCATCTTGGAAAGCTCCCAGGGGGTCTTGCGGGCCATGGCCAGGGCCAGGGCCTTGTCGCCAGGCAGAAATTCCACGCCCGTCACCTTGGCGGCGAAAAGCTGGCCCATGTTCCAGGACAGCCCGTTCATCTCCACGGCGGCGGTTTTGGGCAGCGGGCTTCCCGCTTCAGCCAGAAGTCCGGCCACGTCGCCGAAGGACCGGAACGGCAGGATGTTCGCCAGGGGGGATTCGAGCCGGGCCCGCTCCACGCCCTTGCGGCACAAAAGGACGGGTTCGCCGGTCTTCGGCAGCCACAAAAGCCCGGCGGCCCAGGTTCCGGTCAGGTAATAGATGCCAAGGCGGGAAAAAACGAATACCCCCCCGGCCCGGGGCAGGCATTGCTCCAGAGCGGTCCGGCAGCGTTCAAGACGCAACCCGGCTTCTTCGGCGGGCAAGGTTTCCAGGGATTCGAACATCGTTTACTCCATTTTTTACGCTATTCATTCCGGGAAGAAGGGCCTATATCCGCGTTCGACCGGCGCGCGCCGGAGAACAAGGAGAATATGCCGTGACCAGGCCTTCCGGCGAATCCCCCAAAGCCATTTTGGCGTTAAGCGCGGCCTCGCTTTTGTGGGGCGCCTCGTTCATTGCCATGAAAGGGGCCATGCTGGCCTATTCCCCCATGCTCATCGTGTTCGCGCGCATGGCGCTCGGGGCCGCGCTCATGCTCTGGCTCCTGCGCAGGGAAGGCGGGGCCGTCCCCTTGCGCAAGGACATCAAGATCTTCGCCTTCATGACCCTTTGCGAACCCTGCCTGTATTTCACGCTGGAAGCCAACGCCCTGCAGTACACGCAGGCGGCCCAGGCGGGCATGGTCACGGCCATGCTGCCGCTCATGGTCACGGCGGCGGCGGCCGTCATCCTCAAGGAGCGCATGGGGGCGCGCGGGGTGGCCGGTCTCGTCCTGGCCGTGGCCGGGGTGATCCTCCTCAGTCTCGCGGCCGAGGAAACGCAAAGCGCGCCCAATCCGCTTCTGGGAAATTTCCTGGAATTTCTGGCCATGGTCTGCGCGGCGGGCTACATCCTGGCGGCCAAGGTCCTGGGCCGGCGCTACTCCCCGCTCTACCTGACCACGGCCCAGGCCTGCGCGGGCGCGGTCTTTTTCTCACCGGCCCTTCTTTTCTCCCCCGCGCCCGAGCGCTTTCCGCTCGTCCCGAGCCTGTGCATCGTCTTTCTGGCGGTTGGCGTCACGTATACGGCCTACGTGCTCTACAACTACGGGGTAAGCAAGGTGGACGCCTCCCGGGCCTCGGTCTTCATCAACCTGATCCCGGTGATCACGGTCATCCTGTCCTGGATTTTTCTCGGCGAACGCCTGTTTCCGGCCCAGTACGCCGGGGCGGCCGTGGTCTTTCTCGGCGTGTACCTCAGCGCCAAGCCCTCCGGATCCTCGCGTCAATCAACGCGCGGCGAATAATCCATGTTGCGCCGTACGGGCGTGAATCCGGCCGAGGAGACGATGCGGCGCAGCTCCTTTTCCGGCAGCCGGAACCGTACGCCCGCCGCCGCCACCACGTTTTCCTCGATCATGGTGGAGCCGAAATCGTTGGCGCCCCAGAACAGGGCCAACTGGCCGATCTTGGGTCCCTGGGTCACCCAGGAGGCCTGGAGGTTGTCCACGTTGTCGAGGAACAGACGGCTTACGGCCAAAAAGCGCAGGTATTCCCAGGAGGAAGCCTCGTCAGCGGGAAGCCGCGTGTTCGCGGGCTGGTAGGACCAGGGGATGAACGCGGTGAACCCGCCGGTCTCGTCCTGAAGGGCGCGGATCTTCTCCAGATGCTCCAGGCGCTGACGGATGGTCTCCCCCACCCCGAACATCATGGTGGCCGTGGTGCGAAGCCCGAGACCGTGGGCTTTTCGCATGACCTCCAGCCAGCGCGAGGCCGGACATTTGTTGGGCGAAACCTTGGACCGGATCTCGTCCACCAGGATTTCGGCGCCTCCGCCGGGGATGGAGGAAAGCCCGGCGTCCATCAGTTCGGCCACCACCTCGCCCACGTCCATGCCTTCCATGTCCGCGATGTAGACGATCTCGGGCGGGGAAAAGCCGTGCACGGCCACGGACGGGAATTCCCGTTTGAGATAGCCCAGCATGTCCTTGTACCAGGACAGGCGCAGATCCGGGTGCATGCCGCCCTGCAGGAGAATCTGATAGCCCCCGAGGCCGATGGTCTCCTGGACCTTGCGCCCAAGCTCCTCGAAGCTCAGGACATAGCCCCCCTCGCGCCCCGGAGCGCGGAAAAAGGCGCAGAACAGGCAGCCGCAGGCGCAAATATTGGTGTAGTTGATGTTGCGGTCCACGATGTAGGTGACCGCGCTTTCAGGATGCATGGCCAGACGCTTCTCGTGGGCCATGCGGCCCAGGGTGAACACGTCCGTTTCCTCCCACAGGCGCACGGCCTCTTCCATGCTCAAACGGTCTTTGGGAGCGGCCCCGGACAAGCGGCCTTGACGGCCCGCATCGGATGCTTCAATCATGAACGCCTCTCGTCGGATTCGATTGCGGACACGATACGCTTTTTCAGCGCGAACGAAAACCAGGAAACGCCATGCTCATCCACGACGCAACCCTGCGCGAACTCTTGCGGAAAACGAATACCATCGCCATCGTCGGGGCCAAGGACTCGCCGAACTCGCCTGTGAACATGGTGGGGCGCTATCTTTTGGAACAGGGCTTCACCGTCTACCCGGTGCACCCGGCCAGAAAAACCGTCTGGGGGTTGCCGGTTTCTAGGACCCTGGCCGATCTGCCCGGACCGGTGGACATGGTGAACCTCTTCCGGGCCGCCCAGTTCTGCCCGGGACACGCCGAAGAAACCCTGGCCCTTTCCCCCCTGCCCGCCTGCTTCTGGATGCAGTCGGGCATCATGAGCCCCGAGGCCCGGAATATTTTGACGCCCCACGGCGTTTTCGTGGTGGAAAACCGGTGCATTATGGTTGAACGCCAAAGACTCTTGGCGTAATGATCGCGGAATGAGCGACGATTCAAGCGCATTCACCTGCCGCCGGTGCGGCCATTGTTGTCAGGGCCAGGGCGGCATCGTTTTGGCCGCGAACGACCAGGAGCGTCTTTGCGCCCATTTCGGGCTTTCCCTTGCGCGGTTCCTGGAGGCGATGACCGAAACCCGGGGCGGCAAGGTTTCCCTGCGCGCGGGCGAGGACGGCTACTGCCTGCTCTACAAGGACGGCTGCTCGGCCCATGCCGCCCGGCCGGACATCTGCCGGGCGTGGCCCTTTTTCAAGGGCAATCTCGAGGACGAGATCAGCTGGGAGATGGTCCAGGAGTACTGCCCGGGCATCAATCCCAAGGCGGGGCACGAGGCCTTCGTCCGGCAGGGGCTCGAGTACCTGGCCAGGGGCGGGCTCGTGAAGAAACGCGCCCCGGACGCGCCGGAAGCGCTGACGCTCAAGTAAGGAAGGCGTCCCATGAGGCTTGAGGAAGGATGCAATATCCTGGGGGTTGAGCTTGAGGCGGATCTGGACGCCGTCAAGTCCGCCTACCGGAAGATGGCCTTCGCCCTGCATCCGGACCTCAACCCCAAGGACCCCAACGCCAAGCGCAATTTCCAGCGCCTGAACGAAGCCTATCTCCTGCTCAAGCATTACCACGAAAACAAATCCCAGAAGCGGGCCAAAGCCCAGGCCGGGGCGAAAACCCAGCCGCCGCCCAAGGAAGAGGCGACCACCTCCGACAGAGCCAGGGCCGAGGCCGCCTACAAGAAGCAGCAACAGAAACGCGCCTCCTATTCCAAGGCGTCGTCCGCCAGCGGCCCGTCCGCGGGTTTCTATTTCAAGCGCGAGGAAGTGCTCCAGGACCTTCTGAAGGATCCCTTCGCCCGGCAGGTGTTCCAGGACATCTACCAGCAGGTCAAACACGCCCATCCCGATGGCGCGATCAAGGCGTCCAGGAAAAAGGAATTGCGCTTCCAGTGGGGCGATTCGGGGCTGTCCCTCGATCTGTCCAAGGGGGTGACCGGGGGCATCAAGGAATATTTCCGCAAACAGCTCGACGATGAGCAGACCGTGCGCCTGCCCGTCGCAAACCTCCTGCCCGGCACGAAAATCCGGGTGGGCATCAAGCACGGCTTCGGCAACGCCAAAGCCACCACCATCGAGGTGACCCTGCCCGGCGATTTCGTGGTGGGACGGCCCATCCGCCTCAAGGGCATGGGCCGCCGGATCGGCCCCTGGCGCGGAGATCTCTATCTGCGCATCCTGGCTCGCACCGTCTGACCGGTCCCCATCGTCATCACGGGTCTTCCCCCTGGCCGTTTCGCAAAAAAAACGCTACGTTTTTCCCGTTTCCCCGTCCTTGCCGTAGAAAACCCGAAAGGACCCGGCCATGAGCAAACGCGGAAACGGCCCGCTCGCCGTCGCGGCGGCGGCCGCGGGAGAGTTCCTCCAGCATCAGGGCCCGAGCCAGGCGGCCGCCCTGGCCTTCTACGCCCTCGCCGCCGTCTTGCCCCTGGCGGTCTGCCTGACCATCCTGGCGGACTATCTCGCCGGGACAACCGGCGAGGCGGACCGGTTCATCCTGGACGGACTCAACGCCGCCATCCCCTGGCTCGCGGCCATGCCCGAGGGACGTCTGGCCGGCCTTGTCGCCTCGCTGCGGCGGTTCGGCGGACCGAGCCTCGCGCTGTTCATTCTGGCCTCCGCCTGCCTTTTCTCCGCCCTGCGCAAGGATCTGGCCCTGCCCTACGCCTTGCGGCCTTCCGGCGGCCTGAGGCGTTTCGGAAGAGGCGTCCTGGCCCTTGCGGCGGGCCCCATCCTCTGCGCGTCCCTGCTGTGCCTTCTAGTTTTCATCCTGGCGCTGCGCCAGAGCGGTCCGTCCTTCGATGGCGCCCTGCTCTCGCAAAGCATCCATCGCATCTCCACGCTCTGGGCGTTTTTGGGCATGACCTGCCTCTATTTTTGCCTGTACGCCCTCCTCCTTCCGGGACGCCGGGCCATGGGAGCGGCGGCCGTCCTTTGCCTGGTCCTGGCCGGTTGCGCCCATGTCCCGGCCTTTGTCTTCACGGCCTTCGCCGACGCTCCGGCCGGGCCGTCCCTTCCGGCCGGGCTGACCATACCGGAGGGATTGGCCCTGGAAAGCGGCGGTTCGCCCGCATCCGGCGCTTTCGGCGCGGTCCTTTTCTTCCTGATCTGGCTGGATTTCGTCATGGCGCTCGCCGTCTTCGGCGGCCATTATCTGCGGCTATGGGAGAACCGGCGCGGGGAGACCGTCCGGCCGGGATCAAACGCGGGACGATCAACCCGGACGCCCCAGGCCCGGCAGTATTTCGAGGAGGACGCCTGATGCCCCGCATTCGCACGCTTCTTACAACGCCCAGGACGAACCGGATTTCCCCGGCCCGCCCGCCAGGCTGGATGTCCTTCGGCCGCCTGCCCGTTTTACTCGGGACGGCCGTCCTGGGCTTCTTCGCGGCCCTGGGGCTTTTTTGGGGGTCCGCCGCCCTGGCCCAGGCCGGACAGCCGCCCGTGCGCGCGGGCGGTCCCTGCGACTACGCCTCCTTTCCGGGCGTGGCCGAATTCGTGAGCGTGACCCCGGCGCCGCCGGACGAGATGATGGAGACGCCCTACCAGGGCATGAAGGCGGTCTTTCGCTTCATTCCGGACAAGCCCATCAAGGAACAGGGGATTTATGTGGAAGGCCGGACCTACCCCCTGACCATGGCCAACGGCGCCTTGCCGGGCAAGGACTATCTGGAAAAATACGGCGTCCGTCCGGGAACGCGCGTCCCCTGCGAATTCCTGGTCATCCGCCAAGGAACCTGTACGCCCACCCTCTTCCGGTTTCCGGGCATCGATCGGGGAGACTATTTCGAGTGGCGGAAATAACCCGCCGCCCGCAATGAAAAAACGGCGCGAAGCCAAGGCCCCTCGCCGTTCAGACTGCTGACAAAGGCCCGATCGCTGCGTTGTTTCAAAAAAGGCCAGACCCTCGCGTATTGAGCTACGCGTCGGCTCTGGCTTTTTTTCGCGCCTTGCGCTCGAACCTTTTCAGCAGCCTGACCAATAAACACTTTGTCATCAAGCTGAACGGCGCGGGGCCAAGGCCCCGCGCCGTTTTTGTTCGCGGAAAAACCGATCTAGAACATGTCCTTTTCCGTTTCGGAAATGGTCGAGTCGATGACCGCCTTGAGTTCGTCGGGCAGGCCCATGATGTCCACGTTGAGGAAGCCGCGCACGATGGTGGAGGTGGCCTCGTCCTCGTCCATGCCCCTGGACATCAGGTATTCGATCTCTTCCTGGGCGATCTTGCCCACGGCGGCCTCGTGGGAAAGCTCCACGCCGTCCACCGTGCCTTCGAGCTCCGGCACGGCGTGGATGGAACCGCCGCCGAGAATCAACCCCTTGCATTCCAGGTGTCCCTTGGCGGGCACGTTGTTGCCGCCGATGAATCCCCGGGCGATGATGCGGCCCCCCGAGGCGATGGTGCGGGAGATGATCTCGCCGCGCGTCTCGGGAGCGTTCAGCATGATCTTGCTGCCCGTATCCACCAGGGAACCCTGCGGGGCCACGATGACGGAATTGAACCGCGCCACCGCTCCCCGGCCGTTCAGGGAGATGGAGGGATAGGACTGCAGATCCTTGACCGGTTTCAGGAGCACGTAGTTGTTGAGGAAAACGCCGCCCTCTTCCACCACGCCGCCGGTTCTGGGCCGCACCACCGTGGTCTCGGCCCAGTTGTGGATCATGGTGAAGGTGAGCTTGGCGTTCTTCTTGACGAAAAATTCGGAGATGCCGAGGTGGGCCGCGCCCTTGGAGCCGTGGGCCACGGAACAGCCGGTGATGATGTGCAGCTCGGAATCCTCTTCCACGATGACGATGTTGTGGACGTTCTGTCCCACCATGTCGGATTTGAGGAAAAGGCAGGACTGCACGGGATCGGGGATCTTGGCGCCCTTTTCCGTGCGGATGAAATAGCCGCCGTGCAGGTTTTCGGCCGCCGAGCGGGTGTACTCGTCCTTGTCCTTGTCCACCTGGGTCCACATGTACTCGGGCAGGCCGCCGTATTTTTTCAGGGCGTCCTTGATGTCCAGGATTTCCACGCCCGGGGTCTTGGCCTGGCAGTGCACCTTGCGATGGTCGATCTGCAGATAGGTGCCGCTACGGCCTTTCCCGGTCACGTCCACGCCGGACATGAGCATTTCCGTTTTGTCCTGCGCGTCCAGGGCCCGCAAATCCGCGATCTCGTCCATGGCCCGGCCGCTGAAGGCGAAGGTATTGAGGTCGATGTTTTTCATGATCCTTCCTTTTAAGACAGGCAGCGCAGGCATTCCTGATAGCCGTATTTGCCGATGTGATCGAGAATCTCGCCGGGGTTGGCCTCGCAGCACAGATGGCCGTCGTACATGACTTGGCCGCGATCCGCGCGGATATAATCGAGAATGTAGCCGGTGTGGGTGATGATGAGCCCCGAGGTCTGGCGCCTGGCCTTGATCTCCTTCATGGAGACGTCCGGCTGGGGCATGCCGTTGCCGGTGAGGAGCTTACGGACGGTGTCGCCGATGAGCTTCATGTTTTCCAGGTCCACCCCGGATTCCGGCTCGTCGAAGAGCACAAGGTAGGGTTCCTGGGCCATAAGCTGCAAGAGCTCCGAACGCTTGATCTCGCCGCCGGAAAAGCCGGAGTTGATGTCGCGCTCCAGAAAGTCGGTCATGTTGACCCTGGCGGCCAGCCCGTCCACATCCACTTCCCGGCCCTGGCCGCACATCTGAACCAGGTGCCTGGTTTTCAGGCCATGGATGGTGGGCGGGCGCTGGAAGGACATGCCGATGCCCAGGCGGGCGCGCTCGTAGATGGGCGCGTGGGTGATGTCCTCGCCGCGAAAGGTGATGCGGCCCTGGACGATATCATAGTTCCCGAAGCCCATGAGGGTCATGAGAAAGGTGGTCTTTCCCGAACCATTGGGGCCGAACAGGATAAAGGTCTCGCTTTCGCCGATGGACAGGTTGATGCCCTTGAGCACCTCCTTGTCGCCTATCTTGACGTGCAAATCTTCGACTTTGAGCATGTGCGCATCCTTTTCGCGGAAAATTGGCGCGAATCGCCCCCGCAACAAAACAATATGCTTACGAAACTTTGTAAGGGAAGTCCACAGGGCGCAAAAAATGCGCCTGAGCAGATTCCATACTTATTTAGTTTGAAATGCAAGCCGAAAAAAGCCCGGAAAAATGGCGCGACAGCGCTGGATTCGCGCGTAACACGGGCGGGAAGCCGGTGGGAGACGAAGAGATTAGTGGCTGTATTGCTTCACTTTCTCGACAAGGACGTCGCAATCGTAGGGTTTGCTGAGGGTGTGACGGATGCCTGCCTTGGAAAAGAGGTCCCTATGCTGGCGCAGGCCGTAGCCTGAAACCACGATGATGGGGGTGGCTGCGTAGGGGGCTTCCTCGTTGCGCAGGGCGTTGATGAACGCCAAGCCGTCCATGCAGGGCATGCGCATGTCGAGCACGACCACGTCGAAGGCTTCCTTGCGCACGGCGTCAAGA
Source organism: uncultured Desulfovibrionaceae bacterium (assembly GCA_937934715.1). Lineage (GTDB taxonomy): Bacteria > Desulfobacterota > Desulfovibrionia > Desulfovibrionales > Desulfovibrionaceae > CALGYO01. The sequence continues at coordinate 17,518 of CALGYO010000157.1, forward strand.
GCCGTGACGCCGTCGCACACGGTGACGACGGAAAAGCCAGAGTCCTCGAGCGCTTCGCGAGCGAGCTTCTGATGATTGAGATTATCTTCCGCAACGAGGATTTTCATGGAATTCATTGCGCCTCTATACGCGTAATTCGAGAAAGCTCAACGCTCTTGAAAGCTGAAAATTCGCTTTCCTTCATCCAAACGCCTCTTCGTCGGGGATTGAAGCAATAACCATTCCATCAACAACCGGGCATGGAGAATTCCGGGAAAAACTCCCGAATCAGGCCATGTTCTCCATGAAAAGCGGCGCGGCGTCAGAGCCGCGCGACAGGGCCGGAGACATCCGGCGGCCGCATTCCACGTGATTATCGTGAATAATTCCGAAAAAAAAGCAACGCGGGCTTCAGGAAGTCCGGAATTCCCGTAATTCTTATAAATCCGGAAGGATTTTTGACGATACCGCGATGTCACGCGACCGGCGTTCGCCCGCTCGGAAGAATCAGGCCCGTCCGATTACGTTTTCCTGAAACGCGTTTTCGCATGAAGAGCGCGAAAAGCCGCTTCTAGCCTTGGGCCAGGGGACGCCGGCCGGTATGGGAGCCCACGCAAAACCCGTAAACACGTGGCGCATACTTCGAAAAAGCCATTCCCAGGCCAAAGAGCAGGAAGATCACGCCCAAGCCTGTCCCGAAATAGAACACGACCTGCTCCAGATCGCTCTGCGGCCGCCAGATCCCGATGATGCTGGTTTGCAGGATGGAGAGCGTGGGCTCATGGCACAAGAAGATGAAGAAGCTGTATCCGGCCATCCGCTGCAACAGTCGCGAATCTTTCAGGAAGCGACGGCGGGACAGGCACCAGAAAAAGACCACGCCGAACAGGGAATAGCATTTGAAAAGCCGTCCCGCGAAAGCCGGGTCAAGGGCGAAGGCGTCCTTGTAGATGAAAAACAAGGTGGCGGCCGCGAATCCCGGCAGGACCACGGCGTCGAATCCCGCCGTGTCGCGCAGGTTGACGTTTTTCCTGGAAAGCAGCCCGCCCGCGTAGAAGCTGAAGGCGTGGCCGTACATGGAATAGGCGCCCCCGTCGTTCTGTCCGATCCACAGGGCGAAAAGGGCGATCAGCCCGGTCATGGGCATTTCCTTGAAAAGCAGGACAAAGACCGGGGAGAGGAGGAAAATGAGCAGCAGATCGCGCAAAAACCAGGTGGGATAGTTCACGGGAAGGGTCCCGATCCCGAACAGCTTGTTGACCACGCCCGCATCCGCCACCGAGGTCCACGAGCCGAACATCTCGATGCTGCCCACGGCGTAGAGCCAAAGAATCCAAATGAGGTTGAACAGGACAAAGGGAACGAACAGGCCGAAAAACTTCTTGCGCAACATGGTCAGATAGGACGCCTTGCCAAGCTCGAACCGGCGCAGGAACAAATACCCGGATATGGCGAAAAAAAGCGGCACGGTGGAGTAATCCACATTGCCGCTTATCGTCGCGAGCGTGAACGTCATGACAGGGCCCATGGCGGGGACCATCGCGACGATGGCCTTGCCGCCGTGGCCGATGATGATGAGCCCGATCAGGATGATGCGCAAGACGTTGATGCGGCTGGAGACGTCGGGATCAATGGGTCCATTTCTTGAGGGAAGCAAAAACGAGGGTTTGATGACGTCGCTCAAGCGTGCTCCTGTATCCGGCCAGGGCGCAAACCCGCCGCCGGTCATGGGCGCCATGCCTTCTTGACGCGTTTTTGGGGCGTCCGAAAACGGCAGGCGCGAAAAGACGTTATTGGGTGATTGGAGGCGGAGCGGAAACGTCGCACAGCCCGCTCCGGCGGCAACCGCCGCAGGCCCCGCCACGCGTGGCCGTTCGCACGCCTTCGAGCGACAGCGTCGCAAGCATGTTGCGCTCACGGCAATAGTACTGGGAGCGGAAAATACCTAACAACCCGCTCCCGCGGCATTCGCCGCAGGCCCCGCTCCGCGTGGCCGTTCTTATAACTTCGAGCAACAACATGTTGAACATCTTGCGCTCTCAGTAATATCCCCCGGCGGACGCGCCGCCGCGCCCCGCTAATGGTGGTAGGCCAGTTTCTTCTTCAGTTCCTCCCTGGTCACGGGATAGCCCTCGTGGCGCAGGATATCGTGAAAAGCCGTGGTCAGCGCGTCCATGGCGAAGCGCTTGTCCTTGATCTTGCTCGACCCCAGAAATTCGCGGAACACCAGGTCGATCATGTAGATGCAGTGTTCGACGCCGGAAAGATCATCAGCGGGCATACTCGCCCTCCCGACAGGCCGCGTCGTTCGCGGCCAGCATGTCCGTCATGCCGAGCAGGCTCTTGGCGATGGCGTTCATGGCGCAACCGCGCGCCGTGTCCTCCACGCCTCCGGGAAAATCCCGCAACACCCCGCGCAGATAGCGCTCCAACAATTCCAGAGGGGAAAACGTCCCTTCCTGGGCCAGAATGAGCATACGCTCCGCCGTGTAGCAGGCCACGGCCCAGCGCAGGTCGCGCGGCGCCGTTTCCTCCACCAGCCGTTCGTTGCCCTCGGTGATGATTTTCGCCAGAATGTCTTCCGCGTTCATAGAGCGCTCCGCCGCCGCCCGGCCACGGCATGGTTCGACGCGAGCCGAGCGGCCCCGCGTTCTTGAAACCCGGCCGCGTCTTCCGGGACGGACTCGCCTCATGGAGAGGATCGCCCGCGCGATTCACGGGGCGCCTCGCGGGCTTCGCGCGAAGGCCGCGCGCGGGCGCGCGGCGGGAAACGCCCGCGCCGCCCGAACTCTTAGAGTTTTTCCAGCATTTCGGCAATGTCCTTTTGCCGGGTGAACCCGGAAATCCAGCTCCCGGGCAGGACCGCGTTTTCGGCAGAACCGAGCAGCATGCCCGCGAGCAAGGCCCTGGCCGCCGAATCCCCTCCCGCCATCACGCACGCCGTCAGCCCGGCGGCCAGATCGTCCGCGTATTTGGCGGCCACGTGCACGGCGCCCGGAAAGGCCTCGGGGACATGGCAGGTCCTGCCGAAGCGGCCGATGGCCGTCGTCGTGTCCTCGTCCACGCTGGCCAGGCCGTCCGTCACCCACTCCCTGATGGGAGCGCTCTGGTAGCCGGCCTTGGCGGCCTCGTCCATGGCCGCGGCCGGTTCGGCCCCGTGCAGGGCCAGCCAGCCGGCCCGGGCGAAAAACGACGCGCTGTCGAGGATGAGGGCGTTGTTGTGGGTCATCTTAGTCTGGGCGGCGGCCGCCGCCAACAGCCCGTCCAGGTCGTCCCGGTAGACCGGAAGCAGGGGCGCGATGCGGGAGGCGCCCGCCAGGTCGTTGGAATGGGAGCCCGAGGAGCCGGGCCCCTCCCCAAAGGCGATGATGTCCAGGGTCTGGCGGGTGGCGCCGTCCACATACCCCTTGTATCCGTCGAAAAGCGCCTTCCAGCGTTCGAAAAAATCCATCAGGTCGAAGGTTCCCCTGGCGGCCAGGGACTCGAGCAAAACCAAGGTCTGATCGCCGTAGTGGGTGAAATCCCCGGCCTTTTTGCCGTCGTGGTAGGAGCCGGGCGCGGGCGTCTGATATTGGGTCATGCGCCCGTGTTTTTCGGCCAGCATGTCAGGATCGTATTCCCAGTGGGCTCCCAGAGCCAAAGCGTCTCCGGCCAGCGAGGCCAGCACCATTCGTTTCGCGCGCGCGGCCAAATCCATGGCATCCTCCAGGATAATGCATAAAATCAAACTATTGCCTCTTGCGCGCCTTCCATGTACAACCCGGCCAACGCAAAAGGAGCCTCTGTGGAACGCATCGTGAAAAGCTTCGCCAGCGACAACAATTCCGGCGTTCATCCGGATATCATGAACGCGCTTCAGGCCGCAAACCATGGGCACGCCCTGGCCTACGGGCAGGATCCTCTCACGGAGCGGACGCTTTCCCGTTTCAAGGATCTTTTCGGAGCGCAAAGCGAGACGTTCTTCGTCTTCCTGGGCACGGCGGCCAACGTCCTTTCCCTGCGCGCCCTGGTCAGGCCCCACCAGGCGGTGGTCTGCGCGGCCACGGCCCACATCAACTGCGACGAATGCGGCGCCCCGGAATACGCGGCGGGCTGCAAGCTCCTGGCCGCGCCCACGCCGGACGGCAAGCTCACGCCGGAACTCGTCCGCCCGTTTTTGGGGGACATCGGCTTCGAGCATCACAGCCAGGCCGCCTGCATCTCCATCACCCAGAGCACCGAGCTCGGAACCCTCTATACGCTTGAGGAAATCCGCGCCCTTGCGGACTTCGCCCACGCCAACGGGCTGAGGCTGCACATGGACGGCTCGCGGCTGGCCAATGCGGCCGAGGCGCTGGGAACGGACCTGAAAACGATCTCCGGGGACGCCGGGGTGGATGTGTTATCCTTCGGAGGCACGAAAAACGGGCTCATGTTCGGCGAGGCCGTGGTCTTTTTCGATCAGGCCTTAGCCAGGGACTTCAAGTACGTGCGCAAGCAGGGCATGCAGCTCGCCTCGAAAATGCGCTTCATCGCCGCCCAGTTCGAGGCGCTGTTCGCGGACGAGCTGTGGAGAAAAAACGCGGCGGTCTCCAACGGGGCGGCCAGGCTTCTGGCCCAGTCCATACGGGACCTGCCGGGCGTGCGCCTGACCCGCGAACCCGAGGTCAACGCCGTTTTCGCCGAAATCCCGCTCCAGGCCGCCGAGGCTTTGCGCGAAGACTATTTCTTCTATCTCTGGGACAAGGAGAGAACCGAAGCCCGTTTCATGACCTCGTTCGACACGACCCAAGAGGATGTGGAGGCCTTCGTCGCGGCCTTGAAAAAGGCCCTGCCGGTCACTCCTTGATGTTTTTCACCACCACCAGGGAATACTCGCCGTCGCTTCCGGCCATCTCGCATTCGAGCTTGCAGGCGCCGTTTTTCTTCCCCATCTCGAACAGGCGTTCCATCACCTCCTTGGAGGTGGCGTTGTCGCAGGCGAGAAGACGCTTTGCGCCCGCCTTGTCGGCCAATTCGATGCAAAAGGCATTTTTGGAGCTGTCGAAAAAACCGGTGACCGGGGACGCCTCGATGACGACGCTTCCTCCGGCCAAGGCCGTTCCCGTCAAAACAAGGACGCTCGCCGCCCCGATGATGCCAGCGCGTAACGCCATGACTTCCTTCCTTCTACTTCTTTTTTCCCCGGAATCTTCGCCAAAGCGCGTAACACACGTACCCCGCCAAAAGAATCAGGAGAAGTATACGATACGACGTATCCGTAATCCATTGCAGGCCCATGCGGACAAAGACCTCATTCGTCGTGATTCATAAATTGCTCTTTCTGGTTTTTCAAGCGTTCCTGCCGCTCGGCCTCCAAAACGGCGAACCGCTCCTCCAACTTCGGCATTTCAGCCTCTAAGCCTTCCTTGGCCTCCCGATACGCCTTGGCGCTTTCCGCATCCCCATCCTGGGCGGCGGCGTTCTCGGCCTGCTGATATCGAATGATGGCCTTTTTATTGAACCGCAGTTTCAGCTCAAGCTGATAGAACTCGTCTTCATTCAACCAAGGATTCGTCTTGCCCGCGCAACCCGCGGCGGCAACGATCATGATGGCAAGGACTAAACAAAGGACAAACTTCCGCATCATGCCTCCATGATCCTGGTTTTCCATCAATTCGCATCCCTGGCAAACCGGTCGAGCCAATAGATAAGAAGAGGGAACGGCAAAAGGTAAAGGATCACATCCAGCGACAAGACCCAGACCAGCGCGTCCCTCGCCAGGGATGGCTTCAGGGAAAAGACGCCGCGGATCAGCGCGTCGGGCATGAAATTTCCCGCCGCCCAGTCCGACCAAACGCCTTTCGTCCAAAACACGTACAGCTTGAAAAAGAGCAGTCCGTAAATAGCGAGAATGGACGCCAGCAGGCAGATGGCGCCAAAATGTGTGGCGTTCGTTCGCATCGCCGGCCAATGACCTCCCGGTAGCGGACGCCTCGAAGGGCGCCAAGCCCTCTTCAGCCGTGTTCCTGCCTGGCTCTATACTCCTCGCGGGCCCAGGTGTCCAATTTCCGGCGGCCTTCGGGCGAGCGCCCGAAAGCATTCCTCGCCGTTTGACGCCGTCCGCCGCCCGGCATTCCTGGCCCAAGGCTGCATTTCACAAATTTATCCAATGGGAAAAGGCTGCTGCCCTTCAAAAAATTGGTTTTGCCGCTTTTTGGGATCATGGTAGAATGGGCTCATGAAACAACGCGCCCTCTTAACGGCCCTGTCCCTGCTGCTTGCGGTTTTCTGCGCCGGAGTCCGCGCCCCCCAGGCGGCCAGCCGGGTTCAAAGCGCCTCCTTGGAGGAAATCGACGCCCTGCTCTTCAAGCGGCCCGGGCCCGCCGTGATCGTGGGCATGGCTTCCTGGTGCGGGCCGTGCAAGGAGGAGTTGCCGGACCTGTTGGCGGTCTACGCCGCCCTGAAGGACAAGGGCTTGCGGCTTTACGGACTCAGCATCGATTTCGAGGGACCGGAGCCGATGCAGGACGTGGCGGACGCCTACGGGGTGGATTTCCCGGTCATCTGGGGCGGCGAGGACGCCATGCGCCAATACGCCCTTTTCCCCATTCCCATGATGCTCTTCGTGCGGGACGGGCGCATCGTGGAGCGGATTTCGGGAAAAAGCTCCAGGCAGGAGCTCGAGAAACGCCTGGCCGCGTTCCTGCCCTAGCGGGCGCGGCGCCCTTGAAGGAATCTGACGCGCTCTTTCATTAAGAGCGCTTGAACCCAACGCCTTATCCGCGACATGCGCTTGCGCGCATGGCTTCGTCCCAGCTCGCGCCGCCGCAAAACCGGGCGCTAGACGATCCGGGACGCGAACGCCTCCCCTTCCGTCATGGCGGCGCGCGACGATCCGCCGCGCCGGACTCGCGAGAGGCGCTATTTCTTCTCCTTGATGAAAAGGACCTCCCCGGCGCCCGGGAAGAAAATCCGCATTCCATCCTCCACCACCTCGCCCGTCATCACGCCGCCCGATTTCCCGTGGAGGACGATCCGGGAGTCCTTGACGTCCCATTTGACCGGGGTCGCGTCCGTGCGCGTGATAAAGGAACCCTCCCCTCCGGCCTTGAGCTCAAGGGAGACCTCCAGGGCGTCCGGCGCGTCCGGACCGCTCGACCGGTTGGGTATCCTGGCGTGATAGACGCCGGCGGCCGGGACATCTCCGCCGCATGCGCCCAAGAGCAGCGCCAAAACCAGGGCGGCGAGCGCTACGACTTTTTTCATTCGATCCCCTTGATCCGCAAACGATACCTGCCTTCGAGCCGCAACACGCGATCGTACAGGCAGACATGAACGGCCATGGCCAGCCAGATCAGATCGCGCACGAGCGTCTTCCAGGATATCGGATCCTCGATGGTGTGAAAGCACCCGCAGCCGATGGGAACCCCCCGGACCAGGGTGATGGCGATGGCCAGGGTGAAGACCGCCAAGAGCGCGGTCAGAATCAGGGCGGCCGCCCGGACGCGCACGCCGATGATGAGCATGACGCCGCTCATGAGTTCGATCCAGGGCAGAACCACGGCCATGAGATTGACCCCGAAATAGGGGACGATCTGATAGCTGGCGATGGTTTCCGCGAATTCCGCCGGAAAATTGATCTTGTAGATGCTGGCATAGGCGAAAAGCCCGCCGATGTAGAGCCTGAAGACCAGGGCCAGCCAGGGGCTTTTCAGCGTGTTTCCCAGTTTCGCCGCGAGGTTCATCGTTCCACCGGAAACCCCTTCTCCTCCCAGGAGGCGAGACCTCCGGAAAGAAGCTTCACGTTGGCGTGGCCGCGTTCGCGCAAAAGCTCGGCCACGTCCGCGTCATACCGCCTGCTGACCGTATGGCCGTAGACGATGATCTCTCGCGCGGGATCCTGGCCCTCCAGGTTCATGCCGTACACGAAGTCGAAGAGCGCCGCGGGCAGGTTGACCGCCCCCTTGGCGCGCCGCTGCTCGAAGAATTCCCGGGGCCTGGCGTCCACGAGGATGGCGTTTCCCGCGTCCACCGCCTCCCTGGCCAGGGTCGCGTCCACCGCCTGGAGCGGAGGCCGGCTCCAGCCCGCCGGAATGATGGGAACCCCGCCGGGATGGGCGTAATTGAAGAAAAGTCCGACGACCAGGGAAATGGCCAGGATGATGATGAAATCCCAGGGGTTCACCCGGCCGGCCCGGCCAAGCTCCCCGCGCACCAGGGATTTTATGCGCTCGGCTGCCTGCTTGAGCCCATCCGCCTCCCGTCTGCTTCGGGTCAGGTTTTCCAGCGCCTCGCGAAGCTCCCGGTTGCCCGCTTCCAATTCCAGGTTGAGCCTGCGGGTCTGCTCGAACAGCTTCGCCTTGCGCAAGAACACGGTCAGCGCGCCGGTCTGGGTCAGGAGAAACTCCCGCTGTTCCCCGGAGAGCGGTTCCCCGGACAAGAAATCGCCCAGACCGCAGAATCCGAAGGCGCCTTCGTCCGCCACGAACCAGACCCCGGGCATGTCCCCGGGCAATCCCGCCCGGACCAGGACTTCGGGATCATCGATGAACCCCCTGCGGGCGCCCTGCCCCCGGTCCGCGTCCCCGGAAAAAAGCATATGGGTGATGAGCCGGGAAACGTCTCCTCCTTCAATGTCCAGCAAAAGCTCCGCGTCCACGCCGCGTGAGGAGATCTCGCCGGGCCCCAGGCCGGAGAACAGCGCCAGATACCCTTTGCCCGCGCTCACCCCGCCCATGGCCAGGAGCAAAAAACGGGCGATGAGCTCTTTCGCGTCCAACAGCCCGCTCATCTCGTTGACCGCGTCGTTGTGGGTCTTGAGATAGAACATGCGCCGGTCCAGGGCGGCCCGGTCCTTGTCCGCGGCGGCCGCCGCTTTTTCCAGGGCGTCGTTTTTCGCCATGAGTTCGCGGTTGAGCCGCGTCACGTCCTCAAGGGAGGCCGCCCGGCGCATGGCCTGGGTCAAGAGGGCGCACAGGCTCAGCAGGAAATCCCCGTCCCCCGCGTCGTACGGACGATTCGTGATCTTCGGGCCGAGCCCGAGCAGCCCGCGCCGGCGTCCGTCCAGGGCCCATTTGACCACGAGCCTGGTATCCTCGGGGAAAGGGGGGCCTTCCCCCTGGCCGGAAAAAGGCAGGATGTGGGGACGCGGCGGCTGGTTGTTCTCGAAGCGCGGGGAACCGGAAAAATACGCCTCCTCGATGCGCGGCAAAAAGGCCTTCACAAGAGCGAGCTCATCCTGGGGAATCCCCCGCCCGACGATCTCCCCGATCTCCTCCTCACGGTCGAAAAGCAAAAAGAAGCCGCTGGCCGCGCCCATGACTCCAAGCGTGGTCAAAAGGAACGCCTCCACGATTTCTCCGGGACGGGAATACCGGCCCAGCTCGGAAGAGGCGTCGTTGAGGGCGTTCATCCTGAACCGGCGAAGACGCGACGCCTCGTCGCGGGCGTCATCCCTTCCCGCGAAACGGCGCTCCGCATATTCGGGCGCCGTCTTCTCGTTCCCGATCTCAGGTATGGGGCTGCGTCGGCGGTTCATTGGGTCAGCTTGGTCAGTTCCTTGTAATAGGCGTTCATGTCGTCAATCATGCCCAGGTGGGCCGACAGAACCTTTCCTTCACGGTCGATGAGCATGGTGAACGGCGTCTTGGGCTGGCCAAGGAGCATATGGAGGGAGAAATCGGGATCGCTAACCACCGGAAAGGCGTAGAGCTTCTGTTTGGAAAGCGCGGCCAACTCCTGGGGCGTGGCCCCGCAGGCCAGACCGAGGAGGCGGATCCTGGAGGAAAGGGCCGGGTCGGCCTTGATTTTCTTGAACAACCGGTCCATGAGCGGCGCCTGCTTGAAGCAAATGGGGCAATAGACCCCGATGACCTCGATGAGCAGATACGGGGCGCCCGCGTCCTTCAAAGCGAACGGAGCGCCCTGGGGAACGCCCAGATAGGCGGCGTCCGCCTCGGAGACCGGCGCGGGAAGGACCAGCCCCGGCACGACGTCCCCGGCCGCGGGCGGCCCTCCGGCCATGGCGGCGCCGGTCCGGAGAACGAGGATGAGGCAGACGATCAGGGACCACGCGGCCGCGTTGCGGACCAATGCCATCGCGAACCTCCTTGCTAGGCCTGCCCGGACGCGCCCAGGGCGGCCAGAGCCTCGCTTTCGGTTTCATAGATTTTCACGAACCGGGTGATGCCCACGATTTCGAACACCTTGGCGAAGTTTTCCGAAGGGCCGCTTATGGCCACGGATTGCCCCCGCTTATCGCTTTCAAGCAAAAGCTGCGTCAGCACGGCGATGCCCGCGCCGTTGACCGAGGCGCTGCCGTCGAAGGCCAGGACGAGTTTGCGTTTCCCGTCTCCCGAGGCTTCGGCGTAGGCCTTGACCAGATAGGGTTCCGATTTGGCGGTGACGTTCCCCCGGATGGACAACACGGCCGCGTCCCCGATCCGTTTCACGCTGGCCTCCTCCTCCTTGTCCAGAAGGGAGTCCAGACGCTCCTGGGCCCGGCGCAATGCGGACTCCAGGGCCTCCTGGCGGATGGGCTTGTCGATGAAATCCGTGGCGTTCAGATTGAGCGCCTTGAGCGCCAGGTCGATATCGCCGTGTCCGGTGATGACGATGACCTCGACGTCCGGATCGATGTTCTTTATCCGCCGCAGGACCTCGAGCCCGTCCATGCCCGGCATCTTGATGTCGGTCAGCACGATGGGCGGCCGTTTTTCCTCGAACAGCTCAAGTCCCGCCTCGCCGCTATCCGCCAGCAGAACCTCGAAGCCGTACGCTTCCAAATAGAGGGAGAACATGGAGAGCGTCGGTTTTTCATCGTCGATGACCAGAATCCGTCTCATGTTGTTTTCCTTTATGCGCGCCGCGTTATGGGCGGGAAGGTCAGTTTGAAGGTCGTCCCTTCGCCGGGCTCGCTGCCCGCTTCGATCTTTCCGCCGTAATCCGTCACGATGCCGTACGAGATGGACAGCCCAAGGCCCATGCCCTGGCCGGTTTTCTTGGTGGTGAAAAAGGGTTCGAAGACCTTCTGCAGATCCTGGGGAGCGATGCCGCAGCCGGTATCGGACACGGTCACGGCCACCCTGCCGTGCTCCATGGCCGACTTGATGTAGATTTCCCGGGGATTGTCCGGCATTTTTCCCGGCCAGTCCGCGTTGATGGCGTCCCGGGCGTTGGTCACCAAGTTGAAGAACACCTGCTCCAGCCGGTTGGCGTGGGCCCGGATGACCGGCAGATCATCGCTCAAATCGAGAATCACGTCGATGTTCTGCAGGGCGAGTTGCTGACCGATGATGGTGAAGACGCCCCTGATCGGGGTGTTCACGTCGACCTTCTCCACGATGAATTCGGATTTGCGTCCGAATTCGCGCAAATGGCTGATGATGGCGGCCGCCCTGTCCACCTGCTCGCTGATCTGGAAGGCCACCTCGCTCCAATTGCCCACGCGGCCCCCTTCGGCGCGCCTGGACATCATGTTGAGGTAGTCGCTGCCCATCTTGATGGCGTTGAGGGGCTGGTTGAGCTCATGGGCGATGCCCGCGGACATTTCGCCCAGGGTGGTCATCTTGCTCGCCTGAATGAGCTGGGCGTCCTTTTCCACCATCTCGGTGACGTCCGTGGCCGAGAAGATGACGGCCTCCTTGTCCCGGTAGATGGTGCGGCAGGCGTGCAGGTTGACGAAAAAGGGCGAGCCCCCCTTTTTCAGGTGCCGGGCCTTGGCGTACAGCACGCACTCCCCGCTTCGCCCGCTCAGCCCGAACCGGGACACCCCGTCCACCCCGTCGTCGGATTCGAGCTCCCGCACGGGCTTTCCCACCAATTCCTCCTTGGAATAGCGGTAGACCTCCTCGGCCC
>CALGYO010000158.1 GCA_937934715.1 uncultured Desulfovibrionaceae bacterium
CCGCGAAGGCGGCCGCACCGTTGGCGCGGGCGTTGTCTCCGAGATCGTGGAATAATTCAGGAGCAAACTGATGGTTTCGATGAACAGCGAACGCATCCGGATCAAGCTCAAAGCTTACGATTATCGGATTTTGGACAAGGCGGTGGCCGAGATCGTCGATACGGCCCGCAACACCGGCGCCGGCGTGGCCGGCCCCATTCCCCTGCCGACCAACATCCACAAGTACACCGTGCAGCGCTCGGTGCATGTGGACAAGAAGTCCAGGGAACAGTTCGAGATGCGTATTCACAAGCGTCTTTTGGACATCATGGAGCCGACGCAACAGACTGTGGACGCGCTGGGCAAGCTCAGCCTCCCCGCTGGCGTCGACGTGGAAATAAAGCTCTAGCGAGAGGACATCATGGCAGGCACGTTAGGAATACTCGGCCGCAAACTCGGCATGACCCGCGTCTTCGGCGACGATGGCGTGATCATTCCGGTGACGGTGATCGAGGCGGGCCCCTGTCCGGTTTTGCAGATCAAAACCGAGGCCAGTGACGGCTACGAAGCCGTACAGATCGGTTATGACCAGATCCCGGAACGCAAGGCGAACAAGCCCGGCAAGGGCCATATGGCCAAGGCCAATCGCGGCTTTTTCCGCGTCTTGAAGGAACTGCGTCTCGCCGCGCCCGCGGAATACGAACTTGGACAGGACCTCACCGTTGACATGTTCGCCCCGGGCGACAAGGTCAAGGTCACGGGAACCTCCATCGGCAAAGGCTTCCAGGGCGTCATGAAGCGCTGGAATTTCTCCGGCCTCAAGGCCACGCACGGCACGGAAAAGGCCCACCGCTCCGGCGGTTCCATCGGTCACAACACCGAGCCCGGCAAAGTCATGCGGGGCAAGAAGATGGCCGGACAAATGGGCGCCAAGACCGTCACCTATTCGGGTCTTGAGATCGTGGACGTTCGCCCCGAGGACAACGTCATCCTGGTCAAGGGCCAGGTCCCGGGACACAAAAACGCCGTGATCATGGTCCGCAAGCAGGCCTAGCTGGAGATCATCATGCCGACTGTGAAAATATACGACCAGACGAAAAAGGAAGTCGGACAGATGGAGCTCGCTCCGTCCGTGTTCGAAGTCGAGGTCAAGCCCGAGCTGCTGCACCTGGTTGTCCGGGCCCAGCTCGCCGCCAAACGCGCAGGGACGCACAGCGTCAAGACCCGCTCCGAAGTGAGCGGCGGCGGCCGCAAGCCCTGGCGTCAGAAAGGCACGGGCCGCGCCCGTTCCGGCTCCAACCGCTCCCCGATTTGGCGGGGCGGCGCCATCGTGCACGGGCCCCAGCCCCGCGATTACGCCTTCAAGGTCAACAAGAAGATCCGCCAGCTGGCGCTCAAGATGGCCCTTTCCGCCAAGATGAGCGAGGACGGCGTTCTGCTGCTCGACAAGCTCGAGGTGGAAGAGGCCAAGACCAGGAACATGGTCAAGGTGGCTTCCGACCTTGGATTAAAAAAAGCGTTGATTGTTCTTCCGGGCTCTGATAACAAGCTTGAGCTTTCAGCACGAAATTTGCCCGGAATCAAGGTCGTTCGCCAAGACATGCTCAACGTGTACGACATCCTGCTGCATGACCACCTGGTCATGGCCAAGGACGCGGTCGATCTGGTTCAGGAGAGGTTGGGATAATGGAATACGCGAACATACTCATCAAGCCCCTTGTCTCTGAGAAAGCCACCTTCCTGAAGGACGCGGCCAACCAGGTCGTCTTCTTCGTGCATCCCGACGCCAACAAGATCGAAATCGGGCGCGCCGTGGAGCAGGCTTTCTCCGTCAAGGTCGAGGCTGTACAGATCGTGAAGCGCCGCCCTCTGAAGCGCGGCCGCTTCGGCAAGGTCACCGGGCGCGTTCCCGGGTACAAGAAGGCCTACGTCACCTTGGCCGAGGGCGAAAAAATCGAGTTTTTTGAAGGGGTCTAGACATGTCCATCCGAAAGCTCAAACCGACGTCGGCGGGACGCAGGTTCCAGACCGTCTCCACTTTTGAGGAGATCACCAAGTCCGCCCCGGAAAAGTCCCTGACCGTCGGACTGACGAAAAGCGCCGGCCGCAACACGTATGGCCGGGTCACCGCCCGCCGTCGCGGCGGCGGCGTCAAACGCCTGTACCGCATCGTTGATTTCAAGCGCGACAAATCCGGCGTGCCGGCCAAGGTCTTCGCCATCGAATACGACCCCAACCGGAGCGCTCGCATCGCCCTTCTGCACTACGCGGACGGCGAAAAACGTTACATCCTGGCGCCGGTGGGCATCGCCGTGGGCGACGTGATCGTTTCCGGCGACAACGTCGACATCAAGCCCGGCAACGCGCTTCCCATGATCAAGATTCCCGTGGGTACGCTGTTGCACAATATCGAGATGAACCCGGGCAAGGGCGGCCAGATGTGCCGCGCGGCCGGGACCTACGCCCAGCTGGTGGCCAAGGAGGGCAAGTACGCCCTGCTGCGCCTGCCTTCGGGCGAAGTGCGCAACGTGCTTTCCGCCTGCGTGGCCACTGTGGGCCAAGTCGGAAACGTGATGCACGAGAACATCAGCATCGGCAAGGCCGGCCGCAACCGCTGGCTCAACAAGCGGCCCAAGGTGCGCGGCGTGGCCATGAACCCCGTCGACCACCCGTTGGGCGGCGGCGAGGGCAAAAGCTCCGGCGGCCGTCATCCGGTCACTCCCTGGGGCGTTCCGACCAAGGGCTACAAGACCCGCGATAAGAAGAAGCCCTCGACCAAGCTCATCGTCAAGCGCCGCGGCCAAAAGTAGGAGACTAGGATATGCCTCGCTCGTTGAAAAAAGGTCCCTTTGTGGACGATCATTTGCAGAAGAAAGTCCAGGTGGCTTTCGAGACCAAGGATCGCCGGGTCATCAAGACGTGGTCCCGCCGTTCCACCATCACTCCGGAGATGGTCGGCATGACCTTCGCCGTGCACAACGGCCGCAAGTTCATCCCGGTGTTCGTTTCGGAAAACATGGTCGGTCACAAGCTCGGCGAATTCTCTCCGACCCGGACCTACCACGGCCACGCCGCGGACAAGAAGAGCAAGGTCAAGAAATAGGCTTTAGCCAAACGTAAGACCATCAGGAAAAACCGACATGGAAGCCAGAGCCTTAGCCAAGTACATTCGCGTCTCGCCCCAGAAGGCGCGTCTGGTCGCCCGGAACATCCAGGGACGGCCGGTCGAAGAGGCGATGAATATTTTGAAGTTTACGCCGAAAAAAGCGGCGAAACTGATCGGAAAAGTCCTGCATTCCGCCGTCGCCAACGCGGAGCAGATATCCGGCGTGGATATCGACGCGCTCGTCGTCAAGAGCGTCGTCATCAATCCCGGCCCGACGTGGAAGCGGATCATGCCTCGTTCGATGGGGCGGGCCTACAGAATACTCAAACGCACAAGCCACATCTGCGTGGTTGTCGAGGAAAGCTAGGAGCGGCTCATGGGGCAGAAAGTTCATCCGTACGGGTTTCGGCTCGGCTACAACAAGAATTGGGTTTCCCGGTGGTTCTCCAAGAAAGAGTACCCGGATTTTGTCTACGAAGACAATAAGATCCGTAAGTACATCAAGAAGAGCCTCTACCATGCCGGCATCTCCAAGATCGAGATCGAGCGCGCCAGCGGCAAAGTCCGCCTGATCATTCACACTGCCCGGCCCGGCATCGTCATCGGCCGCAAGGGCACTGAGATCGAAAAACTGCGCGCCGATCTGAAACAACGTTTCCAGCGTGAATTCACGGTGGAAGTCAATGAGATTCGCCGGCCGGAAATCGACGCCCAGCTGGTGGCGGAGAACATCGCCCTGCAGCTCGAACGCCGCGTGGCCTTCCGCCGGGCGATGAAGCGCACGGTGGGTCTGTCCCGCAAATTTGGCGCCGAGGGCATCAAGGTCTTCTGTTCCGGCCGCCTGGCCGGCGCCGAGATCGCCCGCTCCGAATGGTACCGCGACGGCCGCGTGCCGTTGCAGACCCTGCGCGCCGACATTGAATTCGGCGTCGCCACCGCCAAGACCACCTACGGCGTCATCGGCGTCAAGGTGTGGATTTTCAAGGGCGAGATACTGGATAGAGAGGTGGAAGCGTAATGTTAGCTCCCAAAAAAGTTAAATTCCGCAAGCAGCAGAAAGGCCGGATGCGCGGCAAGGCTCTGCGTGGCGCGAACGTCGCCTTCGGGGACCTGGGCATCAAGGCCCTGGAGCCCGGAAAGCTGACCAGCCAGCAGATCGAGGCCGCCCGTATCGCCATCATGCGCCATATCAAGCGCGGAGGAAAAGTCTGGATCAGGATCTTCCCGGACAGGGTCATCACCGAGAAGCCCGCCGAAGTCCGTCAAGGTAAAGGAAAGGGCTCGCCGGTCGGCTGGTTCGCCGCCGTCAAGCCCGGCCGTATTCTCTACGAGGTCAAGGGCGTTGATATCGAGCTCGCGAAGACCGCTCTTGTGCGCGCCATGCACAAGCTGCCGATCAAGACCAAGATCGTCATGAAGGAGGTCCTCTAGCCATGAAGATCGCCGAATTGCGCGAACTCGAAGCCGATGCGCTCTCCGCCAAGCTGGGCGAAAAACAGGACGAGCTCTTCAAGCTGCGGTTCCAACACGCCACCGCGCAGCTGGAAAAGACCCATCGCCTGAAGGACGTCCGCAAGGACATCGCCCGCATCATGACCGTAATGAACGAGAAGAAGGCCGGTTAACCGGCGGAGACGCACTATGAGCGAAGAAGCCAAAAGCAATAAGCGGATCCTCACCGGGATTGTGGTTTCCGACAAGAGCGACAAGACCATCGTCGTCAGGGTCGAAACCCTGGTCAAGCATCCGCTGTACAAGAAATACATCCGCCGCCGGAAGAAATTCATGGCTCACGACGCGCAGAACGAATGCGGCGTGGGCGACAAGGTGCGCATCATCGAATCGCGCCCCCTGTCTCGCAGGAAGCGGTGGAGTTTGATGCAAATCATGGAAAAGGCCGTGTAGGGGTAATACAATGATCCAGGTTGAAACCAATCTCGACGTGGCGGATAATTCCGGCGCCAAACGGGTCAGCTGCATCAAGGTCCTTGGCGGAAGCCGCCGCCGTTACGCCTACGTCGGCGACATCATCGTGGTGTCCGTGAAAGAGGCGATTCCCCACTCCAAGGTGAAAAAGGGCGCGGTCATGAAAGCCGTGGTCGTGCGCACCGCCAAGGAGATCGGCCGTCCGGACGGGTCCTACATCAAGTTCGACAACAATTCGGCGGTGCTGCTCAACAACCAGCTGGAACCCGTCGGCACCCGTATCTTCGGACCGGTTGCCAGGGAGCTTCGCCAGAAGAACTTCATGAAGATCGTTTCCCTCGCTCCCGAGGTACTGTAGGAACCGGGCGGAACCGCTTCAATTATTGAGGGTGTTATGAAAGTCTATAGGATTCGCAAGAACGACAAGGTCATGGTCACCGCCGGCAAAGACAAGGGCAAGGTGGGCAAGATCTTGAAGATCGAGCCGAAAAAGGATCGCGTGCTTGTGGAAAAGGTGAACATGGTCAAGCGCCACACCAAAGCCAATCCCTATGCCCAGACCGCGGGCGGGATCGTGGAGAAAGAGGCGCCCATGCACATCTCCAACGTGGCTCTTCTGTGCGACCATTGCGCCAAGCCCACCCGCGTCGGCTACAAGTATTCCGCGGACGGGAAGAAAGTGCGGTTCTGCAAGAAGTGCAACCAAGAGATCGATTAGGATGAGGGGTAGAGACTAATGACCCGCCTTGAAAAAATATACGCCGAGAAGGTCGCCCCGGCTCTGCAGAAAGAGTTTGGTTACACCTCGAACATGCAGATTCCGCAAATCAAGTCCGTCTCCTTGAACATCGGACTTGGCGAGGCCGCGAACAACAACAAGCTCATCGAGGACGCCGTGGTCGAGCTGACCAACATCGCGGGTCAGAAAGCCGTGGTAACCCGGGCCAAGAAGTCCATCGCCGCGTTCAAGCTGCGCGAAGGACAGCCCGTAGGCGCCCGCGTCACCCTGCGTCACGAGCGCATGTGGGACTTCCTTGACAAGTTGGTCAATTTTGCCCTGCCCCGGGTCCGCGATTTTCGCGGCGTTCCCGACAGGGGCTTTGATGGACGGGGAAATTTCACCTTGGGCGTCAAGGAGCATACCATTTTCCCGGAAATCAACGTGGATCGAGTCGAACGCGTCAAGGGCATGAACGTTACCATCGTCACGTCCGCCACGACCGATAAGGAAGGCAAGGCGCTGCTCGACCTGCTCGGCATGCCCTTCAAAAAATAAGGAGATCAGTCTTGGCCCGTACAGCGTTAAAGGTCAAAGCCCGCCAAAAAGCGAAATTTTCCACCAGGGCTTATAACCGCTGCCCCATCTGCGGTCGTCCCAGGGCGTTTATTCGCAGGTTCGGCATTTGCCGCATCTGTTTTCGGAACATGTCGCTCGCCGGCGAGTTGCCCGGCGTTCGCAAATCGAGCTGGTAAGCTAAGGAGTAGGGAAAAATGCCCGCTGTTGATCCCATTGCCGACATGCTCGCCAGAATCAGGAACGCCCACCAGGCGCTGCATGCCAACTGCGTCATGCCCACTTCCAAGATGAAGGAGTCCATCGCCCTCATCTTGAAGGAAGAGGGTTATATCAAAGATTTCGCCGCTTCCGAGGGGAAGCTCGACATCAGCCTGAAATACGAGCGCGGCAAACCGCTCATTTCGGGTCTTAAGAAGATCAGCAAACCCGGACGCCGCGTATTCGTGGGCGCCACCGAGATCCCCAAAGTGCAAAACGGCCTGGGCATCAGCATTCTGTCCACGTCGGGCGGCATCATGGCTGGCGCGGCCGCCGAGGAAAAGCATATCGGCGGCGAACTCATCTGCGAGATCTGGTAGCCTGACGCCAACGAGGTTTACATCATGTCCAGGATAGGAAAGAAAATCATCGAGCTGCCCTCCGGCGTTGAAGTGACCATTGCGGCCGACGCCGTGACGGTGAAAGGCGCCAAGGGCGAGTTGAAGACCCCGTCCCACCCCAAGATCGCGTATGAGGTCGAGGGCCAGACGGTCACGGTCAACCGCCTTGACGACACCCGCATCGCCCGCGCCCAGCACGGCCTGCGCCGGACGCTTCTGGCCAACATGGTCGAGGGCGTGAGCAAAGGGTTCTCCAAGACCCTTGAGGTCGTGGGCGTTGGGTACAAAGTGGCCGCCGCAGGACAGACCGTCACCCTGACCGTCGGGTTTTCCCACCCGGTCGACTACCCGCTGCCCGCCGGCATCGAGGCGAAGGTCGAGGGCAATAAGCTGACCATCTCCGGCATCGACAAGCAGCTTGTCGGCGAGGTCGCCGCTCAGATCCGCCGCGTTCGTCCGCCCGAACCGTTCAAAGGCAAGGGCATCAAGTACGATAACGAGCAGATTCGCCGCAAAGCCGGCAAATCCGGCGGCAAGAAATAGGTGTGATCATGAAGATGACCAAGGAAGCGGCCCGCAAACGCCGCAAAATCAGGATCCGCAAGAAAATCGAAGGGACCGCCGAGCGTCCCAGGCTGGTAGTCTTCCGTTCCAACCAGCACATCTACGCTCAGCTTGTGGACGACGTGGCCGGCAAAACCCTGCTCGCTTCGTCCACCATCGGCCTGCGCAAAGCCGGGGAGACCGTCTCCTCCAACAGCGCCAGCGCCGTGAAGGTCGGCAAGGATCTTGCGGCCAAGGCCAAGGAAATCAATATCGAGACCGTCGTGTTCGATCGCAACGGCTATCTCTATCATGGCCGGGTCAAATCCCTGGCCGAGGGCGCCCGCGAAGGCGGACTCAAATTTTAACGCGCGCAAGGATTGACGCATGGACCAGCCGGAACTGACTCAGATTGAAAAGATCGTCTATTTGAACCGCGTGGCCAAGGTTGTCAAAGGCGGCCGCCGGTTCAGCTTCAGCGCTCTCGTCGTCGTGGGCGACGGGCAGGGCGGCGTGGGCTACGGCCTGGGCAAGGCCAACGAGGTCCCCGAGGCCATTCGCAAGGCTTCGGAACAGGCCAAGAAGTCCATGATCCAGATCCCGCTTCTGGACGGCACGCTTCCCTACGAAGTGCTTGGCCGGTATGGCGCGGGCCGCGTCGTGCTCAAACCCGCTTCGAAGGGAACTGGCATCATCGCCGGCGGTCCGGTTCGCGCCGTCATGGAGGCCGTCGGGGTGCACGACATCCTGACCAAGGCCATCGGCACCAACAATCCGCACAACGTGCTCAAGGCCACCATAGCCGGTTTGGCTTCCTTGAGAAGCGCCGACTCCGTCAGCCAGTTGCGCGGCAAGACCCTTTCCACCCCGAGGAAGTAACATGGCCGCCAAAGTCACTGTGAAGATGATCAGAAGCAAGATCGGCTGCTCGCCCAGCCAGCGCGCCACCCTGGCCGCCCTGGGGCTTCGCCGGATTCGTCAGGAAAAGACCTTCGACGCCTGCGGCACCGTCTACGGCATGATCGAAAAGGTCAAACACCTGGTTGAGGTAAAAGAATCATGAAATTGCATGACCTGTATCCGTTCCCTGAGGAACGTAAGGATAGGAAGCGGCTTGGCCGCGGACGCGGCACCGGACAGGGCTGCACCGCGGGCAAGGGCAACAAGGGCCAGAACGCCCGCGCCGGCGGCGGCGTCCGCCCCGGATTCGAGGGCGGACAGATGCCCATCGCCCGCAGATTGCCCAAGCGCGGCTTCAAGAACTATCCCTTCAAGATCGCCTACGCGCCCATCAATCTCGACAGGCTTCTCGCCGCCTTCGAAGGCAAGACCGAGATCACCCTGGACGACATGTATGAGCGCGGTCTGTGTCCGCGCGGCGCGCTGGTCAAGATCCTGAGCCAGGGCGAAGTCGCGGGCGCGGTCACCATCGAGGCCCACCGCTTCAGCGCCAAGGCCGTCGAGAAGATCGAAGCCAAGGGCGGCAAAGCCCAGGCCCTCGAAGCCGTCGCTTTTGAAGCCGGCGAAAACTCCTAAATCCGCGGATGTGAAACGTGGCATTGACCGGCGTTGAAAATCTGGCCCGGCTTCCGGACCTGAAGAAGAAGCTCCTTTGGACGTTCCTGCTTCTGGCCGTGTACAGGATCGGCATCCACGTACCCGTTCCCGGGGTGGACACCACCGCGCTGGCCGACTTCTTCGAGAGCGCGAAGAACACGCTTTTCGGCCTGTTCGACATGTTCTCGGGCGGCGGCTTGCGCAACCTGTCCATTTTCGCCCTGGGCATCATGCCCTATATCTCCGCCTCCATCATCATTCAGCTTCTGGCCGTCGTCAGTCCTGAGCTGGCCAAGATGCAGAAGGAAGAGGGCGCGGCCGGGAAAAAGAAGATCACCCAGTACACCCGTTACGGCACCGTGCTCATCACCGTGGTCCAGGGCTTCGCCATCGCGGCCGGACTCGAAAGCATGTCGAGCCCCACGGGCGCTCCGGTGGTCATCGCAGCGGGCTGGGGCTTTCGGCTCATGACCGTGATCACCCTGACCACGGGTACGGTCTTCCTCATGTGGCTCGGCGAGCAGATGACCGAACGTGGCATCGGCAACGGCATCTCCATGATCATCTTCGCCGGTATCGTCGCCGGATTTCCCAGAGCGCTCATCAACACCTTCCAGCTGGTTTCCGCCGGCGAACTGTCGGTGTTCGTGCTGATCCTTCTGGTGGCGGCCATGGCGGCCATCCTGGTGGCCATCGTCTTCATGGAGCGCGGTCAACGGCGCATTCCCATCCAGTACGCAAAACGCATGGTCGGGCGTAAAATGTACGGCGGGCAGACCACCCATCTGCCCCTTCGGGTGAACACCGCGGGCGTCATTCCCCCGATCTTCGCCTCCTCGATCCTGCTGTTCCCGGCCACCTTGTCCAACTTCACCTCGGTGTCGTGGCTCAAGGACGTGTCGGCCCTGTTCAGCCCGCAGACCATCACGTACAACGTGCTGTTCATCTCGCTGATCATTTTCTTCTGCTACTTTTATACCGCGATCATTTTCGATCCCAAGGATATCGCCGAGAATATCCGCAAACAGGGCGGATTCATTCCGGGCATCCGTCCGGGCGCCAAGACCCGTGAGTACATTGACAGAGTGCTGGCGCGCATTACCTTGTGGGGTTCGCTCTATATCTCGGCGGTGTGCGTACTGCCCATGATCCTGATCCAGCAGTTCAACGTCCCCTTCTACTTCGGCGGCACCTCGCTTCTCATCGTGGTGGGCGTGGCCATGGACTTCATGGGGCAGATCGAATCCTATCTCATTTCTCGTCAGTACGAAGGCTTGATGCAGAAAGGGAGAATAAAGGGTAGGCGCTAAATTGAAGAAGGTCAGGGGCATTTTTCTCAAGAATGATCTTGAGATAAGCATGTTGCGCGAAGCTGGCCGGATTGTGGCCGTCATTTTGGACGAGCTCTCCGCCGCTGTGGCGCCCGGCGTCCCGACCATGCGTTTTGAGCAGATTGCGATCCAGATGTGCAAGGATTTTGGCGTGGAGCCCGCTTTCAAGGGCTATCTGGGATTTCCCTACGCGCTGTGCTGCTCGGTCAATGAAGAAGTGGTCCATGGGTTTCCCTCCAATGAACGGATTTTGCGGGAAGGGGACCTGGTCAGCTTCGACATGGGCGTGATCTACAAAGGGTTTTATGGCGATTCAGCCAGGACCATACCCGTCGGCGAAGTGGACGCCAAGGCGCGTGAGCTGCTGGACGTGACCAGGCTTTCACTCGACGAAGGGATCAAACAGGCCAAGGCCGGCAACGACCTGTATGACATCTCGCGGGCGGTGCAGAAATATGTTGAAACCCGGGGATACTCTGTTGTAAGACGGTTCGTTGGGCATGGGATCGGCAGGAAACTGCACGAGAAACCCGAAATCCCCAATTTCGAGCCCGAGGGGGCGACGGCCATCCCCTTGAAATCCGGCATGGTTTTGGCCATTGAGCCCATGGTCGCCGCCGGAGATTGCGAAGTGGAAGTATTGGCCGACAGGTGGACTGCGGTCACGAAAGACCGCAGTCTTTCGGCGCATTTTGAACACACCGTCGCCGTGACCAGAAATGGTCCGATGATTTTAAGCCTGAGAAACTGATCTCAGCGTAAAAAATCGAGCGGCGGGACGGGGTCCCCGCGATCTCGATATATGGAGCGAGTTATGAAAGTCAGGCCTTCGATCAAGAAGCTGTGTCCCAAATGTAAAATCATTAAGCGTCATGGCGTGCTTCGGGTGGTATGCGAGAATCCCCGCCACAAGCAGCGTCAAGGGTAATAGGGGGTAACCGTGGCCAGAATCGCAGGAGTCGATCTCCCGAAGAACAAGCGGATGGATGTCGCTTTGACCTATATCTACGGCATCGGACGCGCGACCGCGTTGCGCATCCTCGACGCCACCGGCATCGACTGGACCAAGAACAGCGATGATCTCTCTCCGGATGAGACCAACACCATCAGGAAGGAAATCGAAGCGAACTACAAGGTCGAGGGCGACCTTCGCCGTGATGTGACCGCCAACATCAAACGCCTCATGGACATCGGCTGCTACCGTGGCCTGCGCCATCGCCGCGGCCTGCCCGCGCGCGGACAGCGCACCCACACCAACGCCCGTACCAGAAAGGGTCCGCGCCGCTCGGTCATGAGCAAGAAAAAGAAGTAGTCGGAAAAGGCGTTTAACGCGAAAGGCGTCACAAAAACTTTTTACTATCAGGGATTCGGAGCATTCGACATGGCAAAACCCCGCCGGACCGGCAAGAAGGAAAAGAAGAATATTCCTGTGGGCGTGGCCCACATTCAAGCCTCGTTCAACAACACCATCATCACGTTCACCGATACCAGGGGCAACGTGGTGAGCTGGGCCACGGCCGGAAACGCCGGGTTCAAGGGCTCCCGCAAGAGCACGCCCTTCGCGGCCCAGATCGCGGCGGAGAACGCCGCCCGCAAAGCCCAGGAACACGGCATGCGCACCGTGGGCGTCCTGGTCAAGGGCCCGGGTTCCGGACGCGAGGCCGCCATGCGCGCCATCAACAACGCCGGCTTCAAGGTCAGCTATATTCGCGACATTACGCCGATTCCGCATAACGGCTGCCGTCCGCCCAAAAGGCGCAGAGTCTAGGTTCGCCTTCCCCCGGTTCATCCGGGGGAGGGTTTTTGTCGCAGCCGCGGGCCTCGCCCGCCACCCGACGTAAGTCTTTATACGGTGAATGTTCCGGTCAACCCGGAAATTTCCATTTTGATCAGGAGGGATCTACCTTGGCACGCTATACTGGAGCCAAATGCCGGATCTGCCGCCGCGAGGGCGCCAAGCTTTTTCTGAAAGGCGACAGGTGCTTCACGGACAAGTGCGCCTATGAGCGCCGTCCTTACGCGCCGGGCCAGCATGGCCGCATCCGCAAAAAAATGAGCGACTACGCCGTTCAGCTTCGCGAAAAGCAGAAGGTTCGCCGCATGTACGGCATCCTGGAAGAGCAGTTCCGCGCCTATTTCGAACGCGCTGACATGCAAAAGGGCGTCACCGGCTTCAACCTGCTGGTTGGCCTGGAACGCCGCCTTGACAACGTCATCTACCGCCTGGGCTTCGCCAACTCCCGCAACCAGGCTCGTCAGCTTGTGCGCCACGGCATTTTTACCCTGAACGGCCGCCGCGTGACCATCCCCTCCATGCAGGTGAAGGCCGGCGACGTGATCGAGGTCCGCGAAAAGAACCGTACCTCGCCCATCATTCAGGAAGCCCAGCAGGTCATCGCCCGCAGAGGCTGCCCCGAATGGCTGGAGGTCGATGGTGAAAAACTGCGCGGCAAGGTGAACGCCATGCCTTCGAGAGAAGACATCCAGTTCCCGATCAACGAGCAGCTCATCGTCGAGTTGTACTCCAAGTAACAGGCGTTTAAATCACGTAAGGTGCAAAACATGCTTATCCGAAACGGTGACAGGCTCATCAACACCCGCAACTGGGCCGAACTCGTCAAGCCGGAGAAGCTGGTTCGCGATTCCAAGTCCAGCGATACCTACGGCAGGTTCACTTGTGAACCCCTCGAGCGCGGTTTCGGGACCACCCTTGGCAACGCCTTGCGCAGGGTTCTTCTGTCCTCCCTGCAAGGCGCCGCCATCGCGTCGGTCAGAATCGACGGCGTGCAGCACGAGTTCACCACCATCCCCGGCGTTATCGAGGATGTTACCGAGATCTGCCTCAATATCAAGCAGATCCGCCTGGCCATGAGCACCGACGAGCCCCAGAAACTCATGCTCATCGCCAATACCAAAGGAGAGGTCAAGGCTTCCTGTATTCAGGAAAATCAGCACGTCGCCGTCCTTGACCCCGAACAGCATATAGCCACCTTGTCCGAGGACCGCGAACTCAAGATGGAGTTCGAAGTCCAGATGGGCAAGGGGTACGTCACGGCCGACATGCACGAGAACATGGCCTCGGAAATCGGACTCATCGCTCTGGACGCCGCGTTCTCTCCGGTCAAAAAGGTCGCCTACGCCGTCGATCAGGCGCGCGTCGGACAAATGACCAACTACGATAAACTGATCCTCGAAGTCTGGACCGACGGCTCCGTCACCCCTGACGACGCCATTTCCTACAGCGCCAAGATTCTCAAGGATCAATTGACCGTCTTCATCAATTTCAACGAGGAAGAATCCGAAGCCGAGGGCGCCCGCAGACACGACGACGCCGAGCTCAATCCCAACCTCTTCAAGAGCATCGATGAACTCGAACTCTCCGTTCGCGCCACCAACTGCCTGAAGAGCGCCAATATCTCCCTCGTTGGCGAACTGATGCAAAAGTCCGAACAGGAAATGCTCAAGACCAAGAACTTCGGCAAGAAGTCCCTTGAGGAAATCCGCAGGGTCCTTGAAGACATGGGCCTTGAATTCGGCATGAGAATCGATAACTTCGAGCAGAAATACCAGGAATGGCTGAAGAGGAAGCAAGTCGATGAGGCATAACAACTCTGGAAAAAAGCTTGGCAGGAAGGCTCCTCACCGCAAAGCCATGTTTCGCAATATGGCCAAGGCGCTCCTGACCTACGAACGGATCAAAACCACCGAGACCAAGGCCAAGGAACTGCGCAAGGTCGCCGACAACCTGATCACCCTTGCCCTGCAGAACGATCTGCACTCCAGGCGTCTTGCCTTCAAGGTCCTCGAAAACCATAAACTGGTGGCCAGACTTTTCGACGAGATCGGTCCCCGTTTCAAGGACGTCCCCGGCGGCTACACCCGCGTGATCAAACTCGGCGCGCCCCGTACCGGCGACTGCGCCCCCATGGCCGTCATTGAACTGACCCGCATGGGCGCCGAAACGAAGAAAGCCGACGAAAAGCCCAAGAAAGAAAAAACCGAAGCCAAACAGGAAACGCCCGCCCAGGCCCCCGAGGCGAAGGCGGTCGAGCCCGAAGCCCCCGAAGCGCCTGCCGCTTCCGAGGAAAAGGCTTCCGAGTAGCGCAGGATTCGCACAGAAAAGCAGGGCTAAGGCCCTGCTTTTTTTTCCTTTTTTTTATCGGCAATTTCTATTGGCAGGATAGGGAATATGGATATTCGAAGACTCCAAGCCTTTTGCAAGGTCTACGAACTCAAAAGCTTTTCCAAGGCCGGCGAAGAGCTCCTCTTGTCCCAACCCACCATCAGCGCGCACATCATGTCCCTGGAAAACGAACTGGACGCCAGGCTCTTCGACCGCTTGGCCAGGGTCGTTCTGCCTACAGCCGCTGCGGAGATCCTCTACAAAAGGGCCCAGGAGGCCTTCGAATGCCTTGAGAGCGCCAAGGCCGAAGTCCTGGCCCTCAAGGACAGGGTTGCGGGCGAACTCGTCATCGGCGGCAGCACCATCCCCGCCAATTACATCCTGCCTGGCGTCATTGCGGGATTTAGGCGCCAGTTCAAGGAAGTAGGCATCAATCTCATCGTCGGCGACTCCAAGGAGATCGCGGATCAGGTCATCGAGGGCGGATTGAGCCTGGGCGTGATCGGAGCCAAGGTCGATCATCCGGATCTGGTCTGCGAGAAGATCATGGATGACGAAATCATTCTGATCGCCCCCCCCGGGATGTCCATTCCGGCGTCCGTCACCGGCGCCCAGCATTTTGACGCCGAGGCTTTTTGTTCCCTGCCCTGGATCATACGCGAGCCCGGATCGGGAACGCGCGAAGCCTTTGAAAAGGCCTTGCGCGCCTATGACATCGAAGTACGCAAGCTTTCCGTCAGCGTCATGACCCATTCCACCCTGGGCGTTCTGCAATGCGTCAAGGCAGGGCTTGGGGTCTCGGTCACCTCACGGCTCGCCGCGGCCGACATGCTGGAGCGCGGGGAGCTGCTTCAGTTCTCGGCGCCGTCCTTTTCCATCAACCGTTCCTTTTACAGCGTCGCCCACTGCAAGCGCTACGTCTATCCCGCGCTGGTCCATTTCAAGAACGCCCTGCGCGCACAAAGCGCGGCAAGGGTCCCCGCATGAGTAACGCGGGGCATGTCCGGCTCTTTCAGGTCGACTCCTTCACCACCACCGCGTATCAGGGCAACCCGGCCGGCGTGGTTCTGGAGGGCGATGGCTTGAGCGACGCCCAGATGCAGGCCATCGCCCGGGAGTGCAACCTTTCCGAAACCGCCTTCGTTCTTTCTCCGGACGCGGCGGACCACCAGGTCAGGGTCCGGTTCTTCACCCCCTCCATGGAGGTTCCTTCCTGCGGCCACGCCACCATCGCCGCCCACTATGTCCGGGCTCGCGAACAGGGGCTTGTGGATGGCAGGGTCATCCAGAAGATCAAAGCGGGCGTGTTGCCGGTGGATATTAGCCGGGTGGAGGAGGGGGACTACGCCGTGTCCATGACCCAGGGCGCCATCGAGATCGGCGCTCCCCTTGAGGATGGCGAGCAGGCGGCCATCCTTGCGGCGCTCGGGGCGACGGCCGGGGACATGGAGCCCGGTTTGCCCATGGTCGTGGCTTCCACAGGCCATTCCAAGGTCATGATCGGGCTGCGGACCAAGGCGCTGGTGGATGGATTGCGACCGGATTTCGGGCGCCTTGCCGCCATAAGCGCGAAGATCGGCTGCAACGGCTTTTTCCCGTTCACTCTGGAACCCGTCCGCCCGGACGTCCTGTCCCATGGACGCATGTTCGCTCCGGCCATCGGCATCCTGGAGGATCCCGTCACCGGCAACGCCAATGGTCCGTTGGGCGCCTATCTGGCCAATCTGGGATTCGGTCCGAGGGACGGAACGTTTTCCTTTACGGCTATGCAGGGCGAGGCCTGCAGGCGTCCCGGAAGGATGGAGGTTTGCGTGGAAAAATGCGACGGAACGTCCCGGCGGGTGATCATAACGGGACGGGCGGTGGTGGTGTTCGAGGCGTTGATTCCCATTCCCTCCTCCGCAGTGCGGCAGGTCTGAGCTCCAGGCGATTTCTCTTCCTTGGCGATAACGCGCACGCCGGTTGCCCCATCCTGGGCCGTCAGCGTCCGGCGTTTTTCCCCCTAAACAAAAAGAAACCGCCCCGCAGGGCGGGGCGGTTTTCTTGCGAGACCGTTTGGACGTTAACCCATGAGCTGCATGGCCATCCTCGGCAGGCTGTTGGCCTGGGAGAGCATCGCCACGGCGGACTGGGTCAGGATCTGCTGACGCACGAATTCGGTCATTTCGGTCGCCACGTCCACGTCCGAGATCTGGGATTCGGCGGCCTGCAGGTTCTCCGACTGAATCTCCAGGTTGGTGATGGTGTTTTCCAGGCGGTTCTGCAAGGCGCCCAGGTTTGCGCGGATCTTGTCCTTGGACAGGATCGCGTTGTTGATCTTCACCAGGGACTCCTGCGCCGCCTGCTGGGTCGAGATGCTGTTGCCGGCGGCCAGACCGACGCCCAGAGCCGAAGCGGTGGAGGTCTGGATCTGGATGTAGTAGTAGTCCTCGGCGGAGTCGTTGGCCGTGCCGAAGTGGACCTTCAGCTTGCCGGTGGACTTCAGGCCGGAACCGCTGTGGGTGGAACTCGACAGGTTGCCGTTCAGGAGATAGATGCCGTTGAAGTCCGTGGCGTTGGCGATTCGGGTAATTTCCGAAGCCATGGCCTGGTATTCCGAGTCAATGATCAGACGCTGATCCGAGGTGTAGGTGCCGGTGGCGGCCTGTTCGGCGAGTTCCTTCATGCGGATCAGCTTTTCATCGATAACGCCCAGGGCGCCGTCAGCCGTCTGAATCAGCGAAATGGCGTCGTTTGCGTTGCGCACGCCCTGATTCAGGGACGCGATGTCCGCGCGCATAAGTTCACGGACGGCCAGACCGGCGGCGTCGTCGGCCGCGGTCGTGATGCGAAGGCCCGAAGAAAGACGACTGGTGGACGTAGCCAGGCTCTTGTACGCGGAGTTCAGGTTACGAGCCGCGTTCATGGCCATTAAGTTGTGATTGATAACCAGAGACATGATATTTCCTCCTTGAAATAGTTACATGCAATCCAGCAATGTTGTTTTGGCGATGGGCGCTATCACCGCCGGGTTGATTCCTCAATTTCCAATCAATACAATAGCATCTAGCCAACAAAGCATGCTACATATTGATACCTCCTTCCAGAAACCTGAACTTCCTTGCGCGTTGCTTTCGCGTGCGCCCTTGTTCTTACTGGGCTTATCGGTCGATTCGAAATTCCCTTTAGAGTTTTTTTCGCGCAGGGACTAAAACGTCTCAAATTACGCTTTTCTTAATTAAATCCTGTTAATTAAGTCAGTTGCCCAATAGCCAGGCAAGAGGGAGGAGCACGCCTGCCCGTATTTTCTTGGGACGGTCCGGGGCTGGCGAATATGTCTGAAATGACCGGCTGTACGGCGCGGCGGGACCGCATCGGATTCCGGCGCCCGGAGGCCTTTCCCGCCGCGAAAACCAGAAGCGTTTTCGTCTTGATTTTTCACCGTCCAGCTTCTAGGGTACACAATAAGAAAAGCCCCTTGCCTCTGAGGAAAACAGGCCGGGGCTTCCGGGAGGAAGCGGAAAGGCGGACAGGAGGCCGTCACGATGACAGCGCCGGATTTCTTTATGTTATTTTTGACAACAGTCTGGCGTCGTTGACAGCCGCTCCCATTTTCCCTACTCGATCATAACATGGCATATGTCACGCAAGACAAAAGAAGCGTGACTGTAAAGCCCCGGCGTCGCGGCCCCAGGCCCCGGCGCCCCGCCCGAAACGCGCAACCAAGAACCCAGGAGGACCCATGAAACGAACCATTCTCGTCCTGACTCTGTCTCTTCTCATTTGCGGCCTCGTCAGCCTGCCCGCCAAAGCCATGGCCGAAGACGTCCTCATGATGGCCACCACCACCAGCACCGATAACACCGGGCTCTTGAACGTGCTCGCCCCGGAATTCAAGAAGGACACGGGCATCGAACTCAAATGGACCGCCGTGGGCACGGGCAAGGCCCTGGAGCTCGGCAAGAACTGCGACGTGGACGTCCTCCTGGTGCATGCGCCCGAAGCTGAGAAAAAATTCGTGGACGCGGGCTCCGGCGTCGACCGCACCGAAGTCATGTACAACGATTTCGTGGTGGTGGGTCCTGAGTCCGATCCCGCGAAGATCAAGGGCAAATCCGTGCCCGAAGCCATGAAGGCCATCGCGGACTCCAAGGCCGTCTTCGTCAGCCGCGGCGACAACTCCGGCACCCACAAAAAGGAACAGGAACTGTGGAAGGTCGCCGGACTGGCTCCTGAAAAGGACGAATGGTATGTCCAGGCCGGACAGGGCATGATCGCCACCCTCAACATGGCCGCCGAGAAGAACGGCTACTCCATGACCGACCGCGGCACCTACATCAAGTACGAGGCCGACGCCAAGGGCAATCCGCCGCTCAAGATCCTGGTGGAAGGCGACAAGAACCTTTTCAACCAGTACAGCGTCATCGCCATCAACCCGGAGAAATGCAAGAGCGCCAAGTACGACCTGGCCAAGAAGTTCTCGGACTGGATGGCCTCCCCCAAGATCCAGAAGTTCATCGCGGACTTCAAGCTCCTGGACAAGCAGCTGTTCACCCCCAACGCCAAGAAATAACGGGCTGGCAAGACAGCCCCTCGCGCGGTATTCTGGTCGCGGGCCGGTAAACCCGGCCCGCGACCATATTCCCGGTACGCTCCATGGACTATATCCTCGACGGCATACGCCAGGCCATCTGGCTGCTCATAACAGGCGACCCGGAAACGTTTTCGGCCATCAAGGCGACCGTGCTGGCCTCCACGACCTCCATCATCGCCACGCTTGTCATCGGCGCCCCGCTGGGCTTCATTCTGGGCTACGCGCAATTCCCCGGACGCAGGGCGGCGCGGCTCTTCTTCGATACCCTGTTGTCCTTCCCCACCGTGGTCATCGGCCTTCTGGCCTACGCCTTCCTCACCCGGCGCGGCCCTCTGGGCGATCTCGGACTCCTTTTCACCATCCCCGGCATCTCTCTGGGGCAAACCTTTCTCGGCCTGCCCGTGGTCATCGCCATGACCGCCTCCGCCGTGGAGCATCTCGATACCCGCCTGGAAACGACCCTGCTGACCCTCGGCGCCGGTCCGCGCCAGCTGCTCTTCACGACCCTGTGGGAAGCGCGTTTCAGCATCACCCTGGCGGGACTGGCCGCCTACGGGCGCATCGTTTCGGAAATCGGCATCTCCATGATGATCGGCGGCAACATCAAATGGCATACCCGCACCATCACCACCGCCATCGCCCTGGAAACCGGCAAGGGACAATTCGCCATGGGCATCGCCCTGGGACTCGTGCTCATGGTCGTGGCCTTCGCCGTCAACCTCGGCGCCGCCGCCTTCAGGAGACGTTCGGAAAAATGAACGGGCCCATCTATTCCCTGCGAAACGTCAAGCGTTTCCACGCCGGCCGTCTGGTGCTCGACATCGACGCTCTCGATATCGAGCAAAAGGAAATCATCGGTCTGAGCGGTCCCAATGGGGGCGGCAAAACGACCCTCCTGCGCACGCTGGCCTTTCTCGACAAGCCCGAGCAGGGCCGGATTTTCTTTGACGGAAAGCCCGCCTGGGACCATGTCCAGGAAATCCGCAGCCAGGCCACGCTGCTCAACCAGGAACCCTTCCTCCTCAAGCGCACCGTCAAATTGAACGTGGCCTACGGCCTCAAGATCCGTAACCGCCCGAACATCGACCAGGCCGTTCGCGATGCCCTGGATATGGTCGGCCTCGATTACCGGAAATTCTCCTCCAGACATTGGTACGAGCTCTCCGGCGGCGAACGCCAGCGCGTCGCCCTGGCCGCCCGGCTCGCCATCAAGCCCAAAGTCCTGCTCCTGGACGAGCCGACCGCGAGCCTGGACCGCGAAAGCGCCGCCCTCGTCCAAAAGGCCGCCATCGCCGCAAGCCAGTCCTGGGACGCCACCCTGGTCGTGGCCAGCCACGACTTCAAATGGCTCAACGCCGTCAGTTCCCGCATCCTCTCCATCGCCGAAGGCCGCATCGGCGCCAACGACGACTATTTCGGCGCCGCGTAGGGGGCCTGCGGCGGCCTGAGGGGCGCCGCCGCTTGGACTCCCCGCCAGGGGGATGATCCCCCTGGACCCCCATCCAGGGGACGGGTTGTTTCCAGGGTGGGGGAGCGGAGCGAGAGGCGTGGCGGGCGGAGCCATGGCAGGAACTGGCCTTTCTGATCGAATTAGAAAGCGGCTTGTCTTATTCGTGTAAAAAATATAGAAAAGCGAAGTGTTATTCCAGTCATCTTCAAAACAAGCATGGAATGCGCTCATCATGGCGCGTTCCACATGCTTGGCAATACGAATGGTTACGATGTCTTTTGCGTAATGTTTAATTTGCCGTAGAAATGAAGACCCACCTTCCTCTTGCGCTTGGAAGCGTGTATGGACTTTTCTTTATCTGGTATATTATTCATAGAGTATTCTTTTATTTAAATAAATATCAATGGCGAAAAAGGTTCTTGTACTTTGTCCCAAAAGGATCTAGAGAGATAGCTATACAGTATATAGCTGAAAGAAAATGGCCATGGTGGCAATTTATTGTAGTTATTACAAGCTCAGTACTTGTTATTTTTTCAAGAGATTTAGCGGTACATTCATTGATGAATTGTTCTATAGCATTTTTGCTAGGAATCTTTTTAATTTTATGCTGCTCATTACTGTTTTATGAATTTATAAATGGGTTAGTATTGGTATTGAATGATCAGTTATATATCAGAACTCTATCTACCAGGTATGTATTACATGTGTTGAAATTCGATGAAGTCGTGGAGGTTAAAGAAGTTATTGTTGCATGTGGGAAAGCGAGAATACAACAACTCTTTATAAAGACCAACGCAAGAGAATATAGAATTCTGCATGTCGCCAACGTTCATGAACTTGTCACACTATTCAATAACTATGAGCAATCAATAACGTAAACCAAGGCACAGGCACTGGCGAGGCAGGTTCCCGAATAAGCCGCATTCGCTGAGCCATATGCATCATCCTCTTCTCTTTGTTACGCACGCCAACGGGTACTCTTTGAATTGAGCCCACTCATCAGTTGTTTCCGCATAACCACGGGGAATTGAGGAGGGGCGATGGCGAGCACAAAGCTATCGGCCCACGTACAACCCTACGCAACGCTTTGGGACGCCGCGTGAAACGCCGCATCATTTCGCCGAGTAATCGGAATCCAAGCATCCCGCGCGCAGGGCCTCGCAACGACGCCGCGAAGCGCATACGGAAAGATAGGGGAAGGGAAGAGGGCGTGGAGAAAACGGGACTGATGTCCTCGTCGTCGTAGCCCCCTTTTTGGGGCGGGGCTTGGGCGGGGTGAGAACGCCATCCCTAAAGGCTGGACACGTTGGAGAACGTCGGGGTATGATTTCTTGTTTTCGTTTGTGTTTTGCGCGCGCATCACCAAGAGGAGACCGCCGCATCATTCCCTGAAAGCCTGTATGCGCCTCTCGCTCATAATTCTAACCAATGAAAAGAGTTATGGGATTCCAAAGGGCGAGGGCCCGTTGGCGCCGAAGGCCTTAATCCCAACCACTTACGCATCGGTATCAAGAGAGTCGTCATGCCCTGCGATATCGGCGTCATCGCCCCTGACCTCGATCTGATGGAGCAGTTCCGTCAGATCCGGCAGGAAACCATCCTCGATTTCGAACTGCGCAAAGGCCTCTTCGAGGAGGCCGTCAACGAGGCCCGCGAACTGACGGCCAGCGGCGTCAAGGTCCTGGTCAGCCGGGGGGAGACCACCCTGCAGATTCGCTCGGCCATCGCCGCCCCGGTGGTGGATATCCCCATCTCCGTGCATGACGTCATCCCGCTCATCGACCAGGCCCGGGCCGTGAGCAACCGCATCGCGGTCATCGGCTTCGGCGAAATCGTCAAGGCCGCCCGGACGGCCGCCCCCATCCTCTCGGCCGAGCTGAGCCTCTTTCAACTGCGCTCCACCAGGGACATTCCCCTGGTGGTGGAGGAGGTCCGCGCCCAGGGTTTCACCGTGGTCATGGGCAACCCGTATTCCGTGACCCTGGCCGAATCCTACGGCATCAAGGGCTTTCCCCTGCGCACCCCCAAGTCCGTGCTGCTCACCACCCTGAACGAGGCCGTCAAGCTGGTGGACGCCCTGCGGCGCGAAAAGGAATGGCAGCTGCGCCAACAGGTCTTCATCGACTCCACCCGCGAGGGCGTGCTGGTGCTCGACGACCAGGGACGGCTTTCCCAGTCGAACCATCTGGCCCAGCTGGACCCGTCCGTGGAGAGCGAGCTGTTCGTTCGCGACGGCGAAAGCCGCAAGCTCAAGCCGGGCGAGCTCATGGACGCCGTACGCAACAGCGAACAGTGGTGCGGGGTGATCCACGCCCGCGACGGCCGGTCGGATTATCTGTGCCGGGTGCACCCCGTGGCCAGGGGCGGCGTGAATTTCGGCGCGGTCATCCTGCTCGAACCCGCCAGGGACCAGGACCGCAAACAGCGCAAGAGCATTTCGGAAAAGGGTCTGGCGCCCCAGCATCATTTCGAGGACATCGTCCACGGCGGCGAGGCCATGCGCAAGCTCATCGCCAGGGCAAGGAAATACGCGGCCGCCGATTCCACCGTCCTCATCATGGGCGAATGCGGCACGGGCAAGGAACTCATCGCCCAGAGCCTGCACAACGCCAGCCGCCGCAGGCAGGGGCCGTTCGTGGCCGTGAACTGCTCGGCCCTGCCCGAAAATCTCATCGAGAGCGAACTGTTCGGCCATGAGGAAGGCGCCTTCACCGGCGCCGCCAAGGGCGGCAAGAAGGGCCTTTTCGAGATGGCGGACGGGGGGACCCTGTTCCTCGACGAGATCGGCGAGATGCCCCTGACCATGCAGGTCAAGCTGTTGCGGGCGCTGGAGGAGCGGCAGTTCATGCGGCTCGGCGGCGAGCGCCTAGTCAGCGTGGACGTGCGGGTCCTGTGCGCCACCAACCGCAATCTGGCTTTGATGGCCGAGAACGGACTGTTCCGGCAGGACCTCTATTTCCGCATCAATGTCCTGCGCCTGACGCTGCCCCCTTTGCGCGAGCGGGGACGCTGTCTGGACGCGCTCATCCGGCATTACGGCCGGGAGGTGGGGCTGCGGCTGGGCGGCCCGCCGCCGGAGCTCGGACGGGAGGCGCTGGACATCCTGCGGGATTACGCCTTTCCGGGCAACGTGCGCGAGATGAAAAGCATTCTTGAGCGGATCATGGTGGAGCGCTGGGGCCAGGAGGTGACCGGCGAGGACATCCGCAACAATCTCGAACAGCCTCCGGGCGCGGCCGGGGAGGCCTCCCGCGACGGCCAATGCGCCTTGCCCCTGCGCGGCGAGGAGATGCGGCTCATACGGCGCACGCTCGAGGAATGCGGCGGCAACCGGACCGAAACCGCCAGACGTCTGGGCATCAGCGTCACGACCTTGTGGCGCCGCTTGCGCGACGCGGAAACCGGCGCGCAGGCCTGAACGCTCTTTCCGTTTCGATGCGCATAAAACAATGACGCGCCCGCAGGGAGACCTCGCGGGCGCGTCGTCGTTTTGCGGCGTTTTCACGCCGCGTTCCCGCATGCGAGCGAAGGGCTTGGCCCTCGCCCGCAGGGGAACGGGCCATCCGGCGCGGCGTGGGCGAAACCCGAGCCATGGCGGCGTCCGGAGGAAGGGAGCCTCGCGGACGCTTCTTTCGAGATCAATGCGCAATGGGTTGGGGAAGAGGCCTCCAGCGGCCAAGGGGCTATCGCCCCTTGGAACCCCACAATCATTCCAGCTGGTTATAGATTGTCGATAACGCAGCGGCGGGCTGCCGGAGAATTGCGCATTGGTCTGCTTTCAGGGTTTCGCTTGGCCCCGTTTTTTGAGCCGCCGCCCATTCCCACTTGCGAGCGGCGGCTTTTGGAGAGTCGTCCCTGACGGCCGATCGACCATATTGGTCGATAGGCCGTCGTGGCCGATAGGCCGAAGCGGCCTATCGGCCGGGGCAAGGGATCAGACGCCGCGTTCCTCGGCGGTCTCCAGGACGATGCCGGGCTTGGGGCCTTTTTTCGCCATGGGCTCCCGGGCGAGCAGCGCGCCAAGGACGCCGATCAGGGCCACGCCCCCGTACAGGACGCAGGACATGGAGTAGCCGGTGAAGGTGAAGCCGCCTTCAGGCTGCCGTCCGTAGGACTCCAGAATCCAGCCCGTGAGCGGCTGGAACAGGGAGACGCCGAAGGAGGGCAGAGTGTTGAGCAGTCCGCCGCCCGTGCCCGTGGATTTGTCCCCGAACAGGTCGCGCACCGAGGCGAAGCCTACGGACAGGGAGCCCATGCCGAAGGCGGCCAGGAAGAAGAACCACAGGTACATGGTCCAGACGGGCATGGCGTCTCCGGCCAGGCCCAACAGGGCGAAAAGCCCGGCCATGCCGACGGCGCTTATGAGCATGACCGGCCTGCGCGCCTTGAAGACAGAATCCGACAGCCAGCCCGCGACCGGGCCTCCGGCCAGCATGCCCACGCCCATCATGTTGAGGACGCCGCCCGCCTCGGCCTTGGTCAGGTGGTGGATGTCCATGAGAAACGGTCCGCCCCACAGGCCGCCGAAGCTCATGTGGATGCTGAACTGGCAGAAGAACCAGGCGCAGATGAACCAGAAATCGCGGCTGGAGCAGATGCCGCGCACCGAGATCCACAACTCCCCTGCGGTCATGCCGCCCTTGTCCGAGGGATGCCCTGGATAGGGCGAGGTCAGCCCCGCCTGTTCCGGCGTGTCCCGCACCCAGAGCCACAACCCGGCGGCCACGACAAGCCCGGCCACGCCGCTGGCGATCAGGCTGTCGCGCCAGCCCAACAGGGCGCACAGGGCGGCCATGGGGCCGGAGCCCAGGATCAGGCCCACCCCGCCCATGCCGAGATAGATGCCGCTCATGCGGGCGAAGGCGTCCGGAGCGAACCAGCGGCTGATGAGCTTGATGCCGCAGATGAAGACCACGGACACGCCGAAGCCCATGAAGGCGCGCCCG
The DNA here is from genome assembly GCA_937934715.1 of uncultured Desulfovibrionaceae bacterium. GTDB lineage: Bacteria > Desulfobacterota > Desulfovibrionia > Desulfovibrionales > Desulfovibrionaceae > CALGYO01. The sequence continues at coordinate 25,431 of CALGYO010000158.1, forward strand.
GCCATGAGTCCGGTCAGGGAATCGGACAGGCCGAACAGGATGGCCCCGATTCCGGCCAGGCCGAAGAAGAGGGGAAGCGTGCGCCGGGGGCCCAGGGAATCGGCCAGAAGGCCGCTCGGCAGCTGCATGGCGCCGTAGGTGAAAAAGAAGATGGAGGCCAGAACGCCCATGGCGGGCGCGCCCAGATGCATGTCGGCCATGATGTCCACGGCCATGACCGCCGGGCTGACCCGGTGAAAGGGGACGAAAAGGTAGGCCAGACAAAGCAGGAGAAAGATGAGCAGTCCCTGGCGGGCGCATTTGTCGCGGGGCATGGGCGGTTCCTCTGGGGCCGGGGCGCTCCCCGGGCCGGGGTTGAAGCGTGAAACAGGGGGCGCCCGGCCGCATGGTTGCGGCCGGGCGTTTGCAATGCGTTCGGGTTGCGGTTTTAAGGACGCGGGCTCGTCATGGCCTGGCCTTGGCCGCCGCATGGCGCCTGCGCGGCTTTGGCGCCGTCCTCGAAAAGGATGATGCTCTTAGGTTTATCAACCATTGGTAATCCAGCGCGTTATCCTCAACACTCGTACGCAGCCATTTTGAAGAGGCGACGCTCGCTCAGCGTCTCATCAATTCCGCTGCATTTTTAAAAAACAATTATATCAAAATATTATCCTCGAAAAAGCTGCGGCTTCTTCGAGGACGCGGCGCTAGAGACCGGTGATGAGCCGCCCCTCGCGGGTAAAGGCCAGGGGCTCGGCCGGGCGCCAGATCTCGAGCAGGCCGCCCTTTTGCTCAAGCTCCTCCAGAAGGGGCCGGGTGACCAGCATCCGGTCAAGGGCCGAGGTGGACTGGATGACGCAGCAACGCGCCTGGTTGATCTCGGGTTGCCAGCATACCCGCAGGCCCGCCTGGATGGCCAGTTTCTCCGTGGGCAGCACGGGCGGGATGCGCACCCTGGTCATGCAGGCCGAGGTCAGGGCGTTGAAGTACATGGACATGAGATCCAGGCTCTGGGCGGTTTCAAGCGGAATGAAATCCGCGTTGCCCACCCCGATGCCGTTGCCCGAGGAGGCCTCGGTCACGCGCAGGGCCACGATGCTGTTGATGTGGGGCGGCCGCAACGGGTCGCCGCGAAAGCCTTCGCGGCCGATGACCTTGATGTCCATGCCCGTGCCGGAGATGTCCTTGCCCAGGCGTTCCACCACCAGCGTATCCAGACGTTCGAAAGGAATGGCCGGGGCGTGGGCCTTGTACAGGGCCAGAAGCCTCCGGTCCGCCTCGAAGAACTCCCCGGGCGCGACGCCTTCGATCACGGACAATTCGTGATGGCTGTTCTCCACCAGGGCGATTCCCAGGAGAAAGGGGGCCTTTTCAAGACATTTCGCGGCGATGCGCGGCATGAGCTCGGCCAGGCCCCGGCGTCCGTAGACATGGACGTTGCGCGCGCCCATGGCCTTGCCGAGACCCACGGAGACCATCTTGCACAGGCCGCTTTCGATGTCGGCCTCGAAATTGGTGTGAGCCTTGACCCTGGCCACGGCCACGATGCCGCCGGCCTCGAAGGCGTTGCGGTCGATGTGGGCCTCCACGCGCGGCTCCACCTCGCCCAGGTTGACCGTCTCCATGCTGGAGAGGATGGGCGCGCCCATGGCCTCTTCCGTGACGCCGAGCTTGGCCAGGACCTTGATCTGCCCCTCGGCCGTTCCGCCGCCGTGGCTGCCCATGGCGGGGATTATGAAGGGGGCGTAGCCCTTGGCCGCAAGGCGCGCGATGACGCCGGAGACCACCTCGGGCAGGTGGGCGATGCCCCGGCTTCCCACGGCGACGGCGACCCGGGCCCCCCTTTTCAGGGGGGCGTTCGGGCCGCCGGCGTCGGGGATCCGGTTCATGGCGCGGTCAAGGGAGGGGGCAAGATCGTTGAGCGGGGCGAGCTCCGGCTGCCTGACGGCGACGCCGAAGAATTCCGGCAAGGGTTGTTCGCCGAGCCCGGGAATGTCCAGGGCGGGGAAAACCGGGGTTTGACATGCGGTCGCCATGATTCACGCCTCCCTAGGCGTTTTCCGTCGCGCTTTCGTTCAGGCGAAGGTTGGCCAGCCGCATCTTCGCCCGGCGCTTGGAGTACAGGGAATAGACCACGGACAAGGCGGCGGCGCCCAGGAAGCACAGGGCGATGGGGCGATGCAGATAGCCTTCCAGGCTGCCGTTGCCCATGACGATGCTGACGCGCAGTTCGTTTTCCGCCATGCGCCCGAGGATGAGCCCCAGGACCAGGGGAAGCAGGGGAAAGCCGCGCTTGATGAACAGGTAGCCGATGAGCCCGGACGCCATGAAAACCCAGACGTCGGACATGCTGCTGTTGAGGGCGTAGCTGCCGATGACGCACAGGCCCAGGATGATGGGGTAGAGCACGAAGCGCGGGATGGTCAGCGCCCGGATGAGCACCCGGATGAAGTAGACCTGGAGCAGCATCATGAGGATATTGCTGACGAAATAGGCGCCCAGGATGATGAGCACCAGTTCGCTGTGGTCGCGCATGAGCAGGGGGCCGGGCTGGACGCCGTGGATCATGAAGGCGCCGAGCATCATCATGGTGGTGGCGTCGCCGGGGATGCCCAGGGTCAGAAGCGGGATCATGGCGCCGCCGGTGGCCGCGTTGTTGGCGGTCTCCGAGGCGATGATGCCGTCGGGGTTGCCCTTGCCGAAGCTGTCCGGATCCTTGGAAGCCGCCTTGGCCTGGGAATAGGCCACGATGTTGGACAGGCCCGGGCCCACGCCGGGCAGGATGCCCACGCCCACGCCGATGAGCGAGGAGCGCAGCACGTTCTTGATGGAACGGGTGAAGGTCAGGGCCACCTGGAAGAATTCACGGGCCGAGAAATTGACGTTCACCAGGTTGAAGGGCTTTTTGATCTCCTCGACATCCTTCAGGATCTGGGAGATGGCGTACATGCCGATGAGCACGGGCATGACCGCGAAGCCCGCCTGCAGATCCATGATCCCGAAGGTGAAGCGGGAGACGCTGTCGGTTTCGCTAAGGCCCACCATGGCCATGATCATGCCGAGCGTGGCCGAGATGAGACCCTTGGTCAGGGATTTGTCCGAAATGGAGATGATGCAGCTTAAGGTGAAGACCACCAGGGAGAAGTATTCGTAGGGCCCGAAACGCAGGGCGAAGGCGCCGAGCAGGGGCGAGAGTACGGCCAGGGCGAAAAAGGAGATGAGCCCGCCCAGGAACGAGGCGAACACGCCGTAGCCCAGGGCCTTTCCGGCCTCGCCGCGCTTGGCCATGGGGTAGGCGTCGAAGGTGGTGGCCACCGAGGAGGGCGTGCCCGGAATATTGAGCAGGGCCGCCGAGACCAGGCCGCCGGAGATGGAGCCGATGTAGACGGCCACCAGCATGACCAGGCCCTGGTTGACGTCCATGCCGAAGGTGATGGGCACGAGCAGGGCCACGGCCATGGTGCTGGTGAGCCCGGGCATGGCGCCGACGACCAGGCCGCCGAACACGCCCAGGAACATGAGCAGCATGTTGAACGGCGTGATAACCGTGAACATATGGGAATAGTCGAGCATGGCTTCCCCCCTACGGCAGGAAAAGTTTCAAAAGGGTGGCGAACACGAACTGAAGCCCCAGAGCGACGGCGACGGAGGTGACGCCGTAGATCGCCAGGTTCTTCGGTTTTACCGGGCCGAGAAGACACATGCCCGCGAAGAGAAACGGTATGGTCGCGATGAGGTAGCCGATGACGGGCAGGATGAAGAGGTAGGCCAGGGTCAGTCCCACCAGGGACCACCTGAGGACCACGGCGTGAGCGGAGCCGGCGCGCGCGGGCGCGGTCCAGCCTTTCTTTCCCGTGAAGTCCACGCTTTGGAAAAACAGAGCCAGGGATAAGGCAGCCAGGATGCCGATGAGCATCTTGGGGAAAAAGATCGGGCCCAGGGCATAGGCCATGGTATCGTCGATATTGCCGCATTGGTAATACAGCGCCGCGCTTAAGGCCATGAGACCCAAAGCCATGAACATGTCGCCGGTTTTCACTCGCATACGCCACTCCTCAACCGTGTCCTCGTTTGGTTCACGACGATGGCGCCCCAGGGCGCCGGTTTCGCCTCTCCGGGACCGTCCGCCCCCCTTTGAACGGACGGTCCCGGAAAGGACGGGATTGTTATTTCAACAGGCCGTTTTCCTTGGCCAGGTTCTCGTACAGATCCGATTCGGCCTGCCACAATTTGCGGGTCTCCTCGGGATTCCTGTAGAAGGGCGTCAGGCTCTGCTGCTTGAGCGCCTCGACGGTCTCGGGCTTGGCCAGGGTCTTCTGGAAGGCGCCGGTCAGGATCTGGACGTCCTCCTGGGGCGTGCCCTTGGGGGCGAAGACCGTGTAGAGGAAGTCATAGGAGGCGTCCACGCCCTGTTCCTTCAAGGTGGGAACGTCAGGGGCGAAGGGAGAGCGTTCGGTGTTGACCATGGCCAGGATGCGCAGGTCGCCGGACTGGAGGTAGGGAACGACCGAGGCGTAGCCCACGGTGGTGATGTCGCTGTTGCCGCCGAGCAGGCTGACGATGCGGCCCTTGTCGCCGTTGGCCGGGATGAAGGTGGCCTTGAGGCCGCCCAGGGCGTGGCTGATGTTCAGGAAGGTGAAATGGGACACGGCGTTGAGCGCCAGGCACCAGCGGTACTTGCCCGGCTCGGCCTTGATGGCGTCCAGCGCTTCCTTGGCGGTCTTGAAGGGGCTGTCGCCGCGCACGATGAGCGCGGTGTCGCCCTTGGCGCCGATGGCGACCGGTTCGAAGTCCTTCCAGGTGAAGGCGGCCTTGGTGACCATGGGGGCCACGGCCAGGTTGCCCGGATGCTCCCACAACACGGTGTAGCCGTCGGGACGGGCTTTGTAGACCTGAAGCGCGCCGTTGAGCCCGGCCGCGCCGTCGATGTTCGAGACGACCAGGGGCTGGGGCAGGATGTCCTTCATCTGGTCCCCGATGATCCGGGCGGAAATGTCGCTGCCGCCGCCCGGCTTCCAGGGCACCACCACCTGGATGGGCTTTTCGGGGTAGCCTTCGGCGAAAGCGGGAACTGCGGCGGCGCAGAGTAGCGCCAGGACGATGAACAAAAACCCTTTACGCATAACCGTACTCCTTTGGATGTTGTCGGATGAACCCTTGGTCCTAGAGGCCCGGCCCCCGGAGGTACACTTCCAGGTTGTCATCCACGTTGAGCGTTTCCCCCTTGGTCAGCCGCCCGGAAGCGAAGGCGAGAACCTCGCCGACCAAACGTTCCCCTGCCTGTTCAATGGGTTCGCGTTCAGAGATGATCGTCCCCGAATTGAAGTCCATTTCTCGGTGGGCCTTTTCCCAGGTGCGCGGGTTGCCGGTCATGTACAGGGTGGGCGCGACCAGGCCCGTGTTGACCGTGGGCATCATGGCGTCGTCCGGAAACCAGCCGCCGCCCACCTGAAAGATGTTCAGCACCGAGCCCGCGGCCGCGAAGCCGAGAAACAGCGCCGTGGAGGACATCCAGGAGTCCATGTAGTACAGGCCGCGTCCCTTGGGGATTTCGGCGTACTGGACGCATCCCTGGATGGGACGGGTTCCTGACTTGGCGATGGCGCCCAGGGATTTCTCCTCAAGCGTGGTCAGCCCCGCCTGGATGTTGGCCGGAATGGGATTGATGGTGCGGATGTCCTCGCCCGTGGACCGGGCTTCCTCTTCCACGCGCTCCACGGCGGCCAGGAATTTGATGCGCTCGTTCTCGTCCACGAAACGCTTGGCCACGATGTGCTCGGCGCCGATGACCTCGGTGGTCTCGGCGAACATGGCCAGACCTCCGTCGTCCACCAGCCTGTCGAAGAGATGGCCCACCACCGGGTTGCCGGACATGCCCGAGGTGGCGTCGGAATAGCCGCATTTGACGGCCATGTTCAGGGCGCCCAGGCCCACTTCCTCGCGCCGGCACTCGCTGGCCTTCTGAACCAGCGCGCGCGCCTTGCGCACGCCAAGCCCCAGGGCCTGCTGGAAGCCGCCGCAGGAGTCCATGAACAGGGTGTCCATGGGCTTGCCGCATTTGGCGATCTCCTCCACGATGGCCTCATGGGAGAATTCGGGATAGCCGCCGTTTTTCTTGTTGCCCACGATGAGCACGGCGCCGACGTTGGCGTTCCTGGCCAGTCCCACCAGGGTTCTGGAGATGGTCTTGCGGTCCTCGCCGTCGCGCCCGTTCTCGTTGGGCTGGATGAAGCGCCTGGTTCCGCGAACCAGCTTGGCGATCATGGCGGCCAGGGTGGCCGCGCCGCGGCCGTTGGCCATGACCAGCACGTCGTTGCGGATGCCGGTGGAACCGTCCGGTCTTACATAACCGAGAAATTTCATGCCTTGCCCCCAGGGATGTCGCCGCGGCCGCGTTTGCCTTCGACGTTGTGGATATGGACGCATTCCCCGGCGCGGATGTCGCGCCCGGCCTTGCCGACCACCTCCTTGTACTTGATGATGTCCTTGCCGGCCGGAATGTCCTTGACCGCCGCCTTGAAGCCGAAGGGGATCTCGTCCCGGGCGATGACGGTATGGGTTTTCCCTTCCACGGCGTAGGAGATCTCGTCCCCGCCAACGATGTCCTCGATGGCGTTTCCGACGTTGTCCTCTGCGCTCATGACAATGAGCATTTTCATTGCTCCCTCCGATGAGTCTGTGTTGGAGGGGACATAAGCAAGAGGTCTGCCAACGCGCGTTGCTTGCCGCAATATGCTGGATTGATTTATTAATATTCTTGAAGGGCCCTGTTTCCCCGGGCCTGGGGATTTGCGGGAGGCTCCTGGATAGTTCATTTTGAAAGGCATGCGTGAAATGTCCCGTGCAGAAAGAAAAGCAGGGTCGCGGGGAAACGCCCCGATCCGGCTTTCAGCAAAAGAGCCGGCCGGGGCGCGCATGCAAGGAAGCCTTGGGGCGAACCCTCACCCCGCGTCCGGCCGCGAGGGGGGGCCGGAAGGACGATCGAAGAGGATCGAGCCGTCCACGGCGGTCGCGTCCGCGACGCCGGTCATGATCATGGCCTGAAGGAGCTGGTCCTTGAGCAGGGTAAAATACCGGGCCACGCCTTCCCCGCCGCCGCCCACGGCCGCCACGGTCACCGGGCGTCCGATGAGGACGAGGTCCGCCCCCAGGGCGAGCATCTTGAGAACGTCCGCGCCGTCGCGCACCCCGCCGTCGGCGATGACCACGGCCTTGCCGTCCACGGCCCGGGCGATGGCGGGCAGGACTTCGGCCGTGCCGGGGAGATGGTCCAGGGCCCGGCCCCCATGGTTGGAGACGGCCACGGCGTCCGCGCCCGCGTTTACGGCCAGGACGGCGTCCTTTGGGGTCATCAGTCCCTTGAGGATGAAGCGCAGGCCCCAGCCGTGGACCAGATCGATGATCCGGGAAAGCTCCTCCGGGGTGCGCGGGGCCACGGGCTTGCCCTTCTGGCGCAGGGTCAAAAGCCCCGCCGCGTCGATGTCCACGCCCACGGCTTTGCAGCCCGCGTCCCTGGCCTTTTCCAGTTTTTCGGCCAGCTCCGGGCCCTCCCAGGGCTTGATGAAGGGGATGGCCGCGCCGCCGTGGCGGCGGATGGCCGCGAAGGCGGCCTCGTGGATGCGGGGTTGGACGCCGTCGCCCGTGCAGGCGAGGGTTCCGGCTTCAAGACAGCCCGCGACCACGGCCTCGTCGTATTCCTCTTCGGGGACGCCGAGGTCCATGTTCACCGCCACGCCGCCGATGGGGGCGGCGAGCGCGGGCAGGGCGAGCGGCATGCCGAAGAGGGAGGTTTCGGCTCTTGGGGCCGTGACGCCGTGGATCAGGCGCATGTTCAGGCGGATGGCGGCCAGGGCGGCCACGTTGTTCTTGAACGAGGCCCCGGTTCCAATCCCGCCCATGCCGGGGATTTCACCCGCGCAGGCGCGTCCGTCGCAGATTTTGCAAACCCGGCAAAAGGCCTTCATCCGGGGCTTGGCCCGGTCCCGTATCTCTCGCATGGCGGTCTCTCCTTTTCGTACGTCTCGCGTCGCGTCCTCGAAAAGCGCGCATGCGGTAGTCGAGGGGAACGGATGAATATGAGTATGCATTCCTGAAAAATACGAGGGTATTTATAGGGATGCCACACGGGCAGGGCGCAGCGAGGCGCGGCGGGAGCCGGAGGGCGGGAACGACGCAGGGAAAGGGCCGACGGGAAGGGGGCGTTCGGGGCGCGGCTTTCCGAAAGCGCCGCAGGCGCGCCGGGCCGCAAGGCGGGGCTACATCCTTTGGAAGCGCCAGGGTAGGATAGAGGGGGCTCGCAGGTCAACGCTCCAGGACGCGACGGCCTTCAGCGCGACGGCCCCGCAACCACGCCGCGAAGCGAATCGAAAAGGGTTTCTGAGGAAGAGAGGGGGGCCTGGGGGGAGAGAAACCCCTCTTTCCCAAAAAGAGGGGTTTCTCTCCCCCCAGCCGACGGAGGCATTCGCCTTAAAACGGCACGTCGTCCATGCCGGAGGCTTCGCTGGGGAAGGCGGGACCGAGGTCTTCGTCGTCGTAGCCGCCCTGCTGTTGGGGCGGGGCCTGACGTCCGCCGCGTCCGCCGCCCTGGGGCGCGCTTTGCCGGGGGCCGCCCTGATAGCCGCCGCCCTGGCGCGGACCGCCCTGATAATTGTTCTGGGGGGCGTTCTGGTAGCCGCCTCCCTGCTGGGGAGCGTCGGAGGACTGGAATTTGGAATCCAGGAAGGTGACGGTGGTTCCGGGGCCGCTGACCACGACTTCGGTCATGTAGCGTTTCTGCCCTTGCTGGTCGTCCCAGGAGCGGGTGCGCAGGCTGCCCTCCACGTAGACCAGGCGGCCCTTGGAGAGGTAGTTGCCGCAGAATTCCGCCGACTTGCCGAAGACCTTGATGCGGTGCCATTCGGTGCGTTCGACCTTGTTGCCGTCGCGGTCCTTGTAGGAATCGTCGGTGGCCAGGGTGAATTCGGCGGCGGGTTGGCCCGAGGGCAGGTAGGCGAGTTTCGGGTCCTGGCCCAGGCGTCCGATGAGCATGACTTTATTCAGGCTTCCGGCCATATGTGGTTCCTCCCGCCGGTGATGCGTGGATCAGCGGCTTAGTTTTTCCAGTTCCGTCAGGGCGTCCTCGATCCGGTAGCTCAGGGCGTCGGCGGCCCGTGGATCGCGGTCGCTCAGGGCGGTTTCCAGGCGTTCTTTGATGGCGGCGGCTTTTTCGGCGCCGGGCTTGAGTTTTTCTTTCAGCGCGTCCGGCTGGTCGCCGAAACGGGTCTGGTCCCAGAGGGCGTCGACCAGTTCCAGAACGCCGGTCTGGCCGGTTCCCGGGGCGCCCTGGGGCGGCCAGGCTATCTTGCAAAGGTTGGGGTAGGCTTTCTCCACTTCCACCGGGTCGAAAGTGGCGGCCGATACGCGGATCTGCAGGAATCTTCCCATGGCCTCGTCCCCTTGGTTTGGCTGGTTCGCCGTACGTTGCGCCCGGCGGATCAGGAGCGCTCCTCCCAGTCGGACTGCACCCGGTTGATGACGTCCTGGATGACGCCGGTCTGGTCTTCGGGGCACACGCCGATGAGCGGCCCGCCCATGTCCACGTTCTGGTCGTGATCGAAGTACACGGCGTAAATGATGCCTTCGGGTCCCTCGTAGTTGAGGGGTTTTTCGCGTTTCATGCGCGAGACGATGAAAAGCTCCATGCCCGGCTTGACGGTGACCGAGCGGCAGCCGGAAGCCTTGATTTTCTTGTCCGCGCTCGGGATGAAATAGTATTTGGCCCGTTCGGGCGCGGTGAAGAGGAAGAGCACTTTCTGGAGGATGGCTTCCACCACCTCGTCCTTGGTCAAAAAGTGGCGCACCACCATGAGGGGTTCGCCGGCCTCGACGAATTTTCCGTCGAGATCCGAACGGATGTGGCTGACTTCGCCGTTGACCGAGGCGTGGATGGGTTTGGCGTTGTGTTCGCGGGTGATGGCCGCCAGGAGGGTTCCGGGCTTTTCCCGGTAGGTTCCCGAGCTGCCCGCGACCTTGACGCCGGGGGTCGTGATTTCGAAATTGATGACGCCGGTATGGGGCGCGGTGATTTCGATCTCCTCGTAGGGAGCGGCTTTTATCTCTTCGAGTATGGTTTTGACGTCGATCACGGCGGTCTCCGGGATTATCGGTAATACAGGTTGCGTCCGCCGATGGTCAGCAAGGCCTGCTTCAGGTTTTTCCTGACTTCGCGGCGGTCCCAGATGCCCTGGATATGCCCTCTGGCCAGCGCCTGGTAGGAGCGGTGGTAGTCGGGCGGGATGTCGATGCCGGTGGTCTCCTTGATGACGCCGGGTCCGGCGAAGCCGATGTTGGCCGAGCGGATGGAGAACTGATAGGGCGAGCAGCCGAGGAAGCTGGCCACCGGTCCGGCGTAGGAATTGGTGTCGTAGAGGACCAGATAGAGGCCTCCGGCTTCGATGTAGCGCCTGACGGCCATGGTGACCCGGGGCATCTGGATGAGCCCGTTCAGGCTTTCCTGGATGCGGATGCCGGCTGTGCCGTGGACGTAGGCCAGAAACGGGTAATGCTTCTTGCGCGCCCTGGCCAGGGCCCGGATGAATTTCTCGCCCTCGGCCGCGCCCACGGAGCCGCCCCTGAAGGCGGAGTAGAGGGTGGCGCAGACGATCTTCACGTTGTCGATGCGCGCTTCGAAGGTGATGCAGGAGCTTTTGCGGCCGGTCTTCTTCTTGGCGTCCTCGAGCTTCTTGTCGAAGCCGGGGTATTCCAGGGGATTGCCCGCCTCGATCTCCGCGTTGAATTCCAGGATGGAATCCTTGTCAAAGACGTTGCTCAGGTACCACTGGTATTCCATGGGGAAGTGATGGCCGCAGTGGGCGCATACGCCAGCGAAATCGCCGTAGAGGTCCGGCGCCCACAGGTCCAGGCAGCCGCTGATCCGGGCGTTGGGGCAGGTGACGGCCTTGTCCTCCCTGGCGCGCGGGCTCACGTAGCTCCAGCCCCAGTCGTCCAGGCATACGCCCTGTTCGGGCTGGGAGAGTTCCAGGAGTTTCTGTTTTTTCTCCGGGTCGCAGGCGAGCACGGCGTTTTTTGGCTTGCCCCGGCGCAGGGGCGCGGTGATCTTGTTGACGACCACGCGCACCTCGCCTTCCACGTCCCGCAGGGCCTTGCCGATCTTTTTTTCGTGCTTGCCGAGAAAATCGTAGCGGATGAAGGAATAGCCGGACCAGAGCAGGTTCTGGGTTCTGGAAAAAAAGCGCGTGGACGGGGTGCGCATGTCGATGAAGGCCTGCTTGGCCATGTTCCGGTATTTCTGGTAGCGCCGCCAGACCAGGCGGTCGCAGGCCGCGTCGTCCAGGGTCCAGCTGACGTACATGTTTTCGGCTTCGGCCGCGTCGGCGGCCTTGTTGCGGGCCACGGCCCGGGCCCGGAAGAAATTGAGCCCGCCCATGCGCAGGTAGACCTCGTCCGTGGCCTTGATGATCTCCTGGCGCAGGGATTTGAAGAAATCGTAGTGGTAGGCCCGGGCGCCCAGGTGGGGCTCCTGGACGATGCGGTCGATATACCCCATGTCCAGGTTGTCCTGGGCGGTGATCTTGAGGCGCCTGGCGCAGGCTTCGATCAGTTCGGCCGGAGCGCGCTGGCCCTGGCGGATGCCGGATTCGATGGCCGCCGCGCCCTCGGGGGAGATGACCGAGTAGTAGCCGTGGGAGAACATGAGCCGCAGGTCGGACAGACCGATGGCCTCGGCGCCGCCGGAGCCGCCCTCGGAGATGACGCTGACCACCGGGGTGCGAAGTCCGGCCATCTCATAGATGTTGCGGGCGATCTGCTGGGCCGCGCCGGGATAGTCCTCCACGGGAAAGGCGCCCGGAGTGGAGACGTAGGCGTGGATGGGGATGCGCTCGATCTCCGCGACCTTCATGTACTGCAGGGCCTTGGCGTTGCCCCAGGGCTTGACCGAGCCGCCGTTGCGGAACTCCTGGCCGTGGCCTTTTTCCTGGCCGATGACCATGACCGGCTGGTGGAAGACCTTGTCCCCGCGCCGCCGGGTGATGTAGGCCCGGGCGATGAGCATGCTGGGGTCGATGCTGTATTCGTCCTGGCCGCCGATCTCGGTGTAGTTGTCGTAGACGTTTTCCAGGATGTCCTTGAGGCTTACGCGCAGGGGGTGGCGCACGATGCGGACCCGGTCCATGGGGGTGAGGTCCGTTTCCAGCTTTTTTTCCAGGAAGACGAAGAGTTCCTCGAGCTGTTGCAGCAGCCGGACTTTCTCCGGGGGCTGGGCGGTCTTTTCCCGTTCGGAGAATTCGTCGAGCTTGGAGGCGAGCAGGGTGATGTTGGCGTTGTCCCGTTCCCCGAAGATGTCCCGGATGTAGGCCAGGCGTTCGGCGAGTTCGGCGATGCGTTTTTCAATATCCATATGGCGACCATGTGCGCACAAGACGAGACGCGCCCGGAGGCGCCGCCTTGTGCGCGTACTTCCTTCTTTATGTTTCGCGCGGTGTTAAAACTGTAGAAGCGTGACGGTTTTCTCCTTCAAAAACCGCACGTTGGAGCGCAGGGAGTCTCCGGTCTGATCCTGACCGGAAAGGATGAGCTTGTCCAGGAACTCCATGCCGCGCTGCTTGGCCTGGGCAAGATCCTTGCCCCAGATGATGGCCAGGGCCAGGTTGGGATCGAATTCCGTCGGGATCACGTACGGTTCGCCCTGGGGGATCTGGGTATGCGTCGAGGTCCAGTCGTTGACCGGCGCTTCGAAGGCGTCGATGCGTCCGACCCAGGGCGTGAATTTGTTGGCCGGGTCTTCGGCGATGATCCGGTACTCGATGCCCACGCCCTCAAACGTGATGTCCTCCTGGGTATAGCCCATGGGCTCTCCCAAGGCCAGCCGAATCTGTTCCCGGATGAGGTCCACGCCCCCCTGGCCCTTGATGCGCGAGATGGCGGCGGAGACGCCGTTTTCCACCTGGATGCGGGTGTTGACCTCCATGAGGAAGGGCTGGCCCATGGGGGAGACGATCCATTCCCAGGTGCCCACGTTGTCGTAGCCCACTTCCTCGGCCATGCGCAGGGAATAGGACACGATGTCCTTGAGGACCTTGGAGGCGTCGAAGGCGTAGTGGACTTCCTGGGGTCTGAAACCCGGGGCCACTTCGATGCGTTTCTGCCTGCCCGTGGACTGCACGGAGCAGTTGCGGGTGCCGAAGTGGGCGATGCTTTTTCCCGTCCGGTCGGCCACCACCTGGACTTCCAGGTGGTTGAAGTCGAAGATGCGCTGCTCGATGAGCACGCCCTCGTCGTGGAACTGGCGTTTGGCGTAGTTGCGGATGCGGCGGTACACGGTCTTGAACTGGTCGAGGTCGTGGATTTCCTCGATGCCCATGCCGCCTCCGCCCGCCGAGGCCTTGACCAGGACCACCGAGTGTTCGATGCCCTGCTCGGCCTGGAAGGCGAACAGGGTTTCGGCGATCTCCTCGGCCTCGATCTCGTCGTAGACCGGCCGGTCAGAGCCCGGCACCGTGGGCACATTGAGGCTTCTGGCCAGGCGCTTGGTGTTGATCTTGTCCCCCAGCGAGCGGATGATCCGCCAGGAGGGGCCGATGAAGACCAGGGGGTTGGAGCGTTCGCTCACCCGGCGGGCGAAGCGGTAGTCCTCGGCGAAAAAGCCGTAGCCCGGATGCACGGCCGTGGCGCCGGCGTGGTCGGCCACGCTTAGAAGTTCATTGGCGTCGTGGTAGGAGCTGATGCGATAGACGGCGTCTTCGCCGCCGATCGATCTGGCCAGGGCCACATGCCCGGAATGGGCGTCTTCCTTGGTGTAGACGCATACGGAGGGAAGCCCCAGCTTCTGGCAAGCCTGGACGATGCGCATGGCGATTTCGCCGCGGTTGGCGACGAGTACTTTATGTTTTTTTTCAGGCACTTCAGGTATCCTGCGAACTGGGGTCCACGGTCACGGCCTTGATCTTTCGCAGGGTGATCAGGCGTTTTTGGACTTCCAGCACGAGCTTGTCGAGTTTCACTTCCTGGCGCCGGTCGAGCTCCGTGAACCCGGCGCCCGTGACGCCGTTTTCCAGGACCCTGATGACCCGGGCCTTGATATCCCCGATGTAGACGCGGTGGTGGATGAGCAGGTCCAGGCGAAAGGCCTCCCCCTCGGCGAAGGATTTCCCCTCGTCGAGAAAGGCCAGTCCCGTGGCGCTGATGTCCTTGACGGGGTATTCCTCTTCACGGTCCGTCACGCGACAGGTCAGCCCCGGCACGTGAGTCCGGAATGCCTGCCTTTTTCCTTCCTCGTGGTCAAGACTGAATGAAAAGTCCATGACAAAAGACCCTTATTCCCCAATCCATCGTTCGAGGACGAACTCGATGCGCTGGTTCCTCGCCCTGTTGACCGCAGTGTTGTTCGGGTAGAGCGGTTCTAAATCAGCTAATCCGGTGGCTGTCAATCTATTCGGGGGCATTCCCTTGAGGACCAGATAGCGCAGCACGTTGACCGCGCGCATGGCGGAGATTTCCCAGTTGTCCTTGAAGCGGCTGCCCGGTCCGGGGGGATCGTTATCCGTAAATCCCCGGATGTTCACACGTTCGTTGACGGACTTGATGAGAAAGTCGAAGATCACGTCCAGAAGGGCCTTGCCGTCGGGGGTGAGATTCACCTCATCCTTGGGAGAGAGCACCCCGGAGGGAATGTTCAGGGTGATTTTCCCAGCCTCCAGAGTGGCGGCCACCACTCCCTGGACGCCTTTGGTGGACACGTAGGACTTGAATTCCGTGAACACCCGCTTCTGTTCGCCGATGATCTGCTGCTTGAGCTTGGCCTGTTCCACCAGGGCCGAGACTTCCTTGGGGGTGACGGGCGCGGACATGAGTTCCTTGCCCTTGCCGCCAAGCGCCCGCTTCACCGACTGGAACGAGTCGGTGAATTTGGTGGAATCAAGGGTGGACATGGAAAAAAGAAGCACGAAGAACGTCATGAGCAGGGTGGACAGGTCGGCGAACGTGGTCAGCCAATCGTCGCCTCCTTCCGAGTCGTCCTCCATGACGTCTTCGAGTTCGTCATTGTCTGTCATATTTGCGTTCCCGCGGCGCGATGAACGAGGAGAGCTTCTCGTAGACGAGCCTGGGGTTGTTGTTTTCCAGGATGCATTTGGCGCCCTCGAAGATGATTTCGAGCTGGAGGGTTTCGTTGAAGGTCCTGGAGCGCAGCTTGCCCGCCACGGGTTTGAAAAAAAGCGTGGCCATGATGGAGCCGTAGAAGGTGGTGATCAGCGCCACGGCCATGGCCGGACCCAGGCTTTTGGGATCGTCCAGCCGGGTCAGCATCTGCACCAGGCCGATGAGGGTGCCGATCATTCCGAAGGAGGGTGAGAAGGCGGCCAGGGATTTGAAGACGCTTTCGCCGGTGGCGTGGCGGCGCTTCATGGAGGTGATCTCGATGCGCAGGGTCTCGCGGATGAGGGCCGGGTCCGCGTTGTCCGAGATGAGCTGGCAGGCCTTTTTCAGGATCATGTTCTCGGTCTGGATGTTCTCCAGGGCCAACAGTCCTTCGCGGCGGCTGATCTCCGCGATGCGGACCATCATGTTGACCACTTCGTTGTCCCGGACCTTGCGCGAGGCGAAGATCTTGAAGCCCGCGGAAAAGGCCCGGAAGACTTCCTCGAAGGGGTAGGTGACGCAGATGGCCGCCAGGGTGCCGCCCACCACGATCATGAGGCTCGGGATGTTGATGAATTCCCGCAACGTCCCGCCCATGAAAATGGCGCCGAGAACCATGCCGATGCCGGTGGTCAGCCCCAATAGCGTCGCTATGTCCATCCTTCAACCCTGCCGGATGTTGGCGTGTGGGGACGAAATCGCATCCGTCGGACCTCCCTCTTTCCGGAATGCGGCCCATGTGGCATGATGCGCGCATCGAATATCTATCGGCGGAAAACACAACTCCTTTATATCGCGAAGGAAATCCTTGCAAGCCCGGCCAGGACGCGCGGACGGTCATAGCCTCGTACACTCTAACCCAAAGAAGAACAAATGCAAGACCCTCAAATCGTTCAAAAGGCGGCCGAAACGCTGGCCTCTCTCCTCGGAAATCCCGCCGCCGGCGCCATCGGGCTCGCCCTGGGCACGGGCTTCGACGGCGCCGCGCTGGGGCTTGCCAACGTCAAAAGCGCGGCCATGGCGGACATCCCGGGCTACCCCTTGCCCACGGTGCATGAGGGGGCCAGGATCCTCTACGGCGAACTCGGCGAGGCCAGGCTGCTGGTCCTGGCCGGGCGCTCCCACCTCTATGAGGGATATGGACCGGCCGAGTCGGTCATGGGGGTGCGCATTCTGCGTGAACTGGGGGCGCGGACCATGATCCTGACCAACGCCGCCGGGGCGCTCAACCCGGATTTCGTCGTGGGCCGGATCATGCTCATCGCGGATCAGCTCAATCTCACCGGCCTGTCCCCGCTTACCGGCCCCAACCACGAGCCCTGGGGGACGCGTTTCCCGGACATGAGCCGGATGTACGCCGGGGAACTCCGGCGGCTGGCCAGACGCGAGGCCGGACGTCTGGGGATTGCGGTGGAGGAGGGCGTGTACGCCGGGGTGTGCGGCCCCCAGCTCGAAACCCCGGCCGAGGCCAGGGCCCTGCGCATCCTGGGCGCGGACGCCGTGGGCATGTCCACGGCGCTCGAGGCCATCGCCGCCAGGCACATGGGCATGGAGGCGCTGGGGCTGTCGTGCCTGGCCAACAAGAATCCCGTGGACGAGGGGCGCGTCATCACGCACGAGGACGTGGTGGCGACGGTCAAGCGGGCCGAGGGGGACATGTTCGCCCTGCTTGGGGGCGTCTGCCGGGCTTTGGCCAGGCGGGGGATCTGACCCCGGCGCCGGCCGCCGCGTCCCGCAAACAAAAACGGGGAGGCTCGCATGGCGCGGCGCCTCCCCGATCGTTTCCGGTCAGAAAAGATCTCAGGAAACCTTGGAGCCGTTGTTCACGTCCCTGGTGGGGGTGAGCAACCCCATGCCGTCGTCCTGCTTGACCGCCAGGATCATGCCCTGGGACATGAGGCCGCGAAGCTTCCGGGGTTTCAAATTGGCCACCATGGTCACCTGTTTGCCGATGAGCTCCTCGGGCTTGAAGAATTCGGCGATGCCGGCCACCACCTGGCGCGGTTCGTCCTCGGCGATGTCGAGCTTGACCACCAGCAGCCTGTCCGCGTCCGGATGGGGCTCGGCCGAGACCACCCGGCCCACCCGCAGGTCCAGCCTGGCGAAATCCTCGAACTCGACGAAGCCGTCCGCATGCGCCGGAGCGGCCTCGGGGGCCTTGGCGGCCTTTTTTTCCTTTTTGGCTTCCTTGGCCGCGGGTTTTCCCTGCGCCTGTTCCGCCTTTTGCGGCTCGATCCTGGGGAACAGGTTGGACGCGGCGGCCACCTCGGTTCCCGCCGGTATCATATAATAGGAAGCGGCGGTGACGGCGCCGTCGATGCGGTCCGCCGCCAGGTCGAAGGGCAGCCCGAGCTGGGCGGCCATTTTTTCGGCCTCCTCCGGCATGACCGGCCACAGGTGCCGGGCGGTCAGGCGCATGCCGTTTAGGATGGTCGCCATGACGGCGGCCAGGCGGTCGAGCCTGCCTTCCTTGAACAGCGTCCAGGGGGCCTGGGAATCGATATACTTGTTGAGCGCGCGGACGAGTTCCCAGAGGGATTCCAGGGCGCGGGAGAACTGCGCGTCCAGGGCGAACTGGCGGAATGCCTCGCAGGATATGCGGGCCAGCTCCGCCAGCAGGATGTCGTCGTCGTTCAAGGCGCCCGCCGGGATTTCGGGGACCTTGCCGCCGAAATACTTGTGGGTCATGGCCAGGGAACGGCTGAAGAGGTTGCCCAGGTCGTTGGCGAGATCCGCGTTGAACCGGGCGGCGTAGGCCTCGTCGGAATAGCCTGCGTCATGGCCGAAGACCATCTCGCGCAGGAGAAAAT